>JAQVHZ010000043.1 GCA_028695965.1 Thermoguttaceae bacterium
AATATCGAATTGATCAAGTTTTTGCCACAAACGTGCAAAAGTCGCCTGCAACGCTTCCTCAACCTGATCGCTGCAAAGATTGTAACGACCTTTGAGAAAACGAGCCAAACTCGGACGATAACGGCGCATCAACTCCTCAAAATAACGGTAATCGCCAAATATTCGGTATTCGCCGACGAGCTCTTCGTCGGTAAATTCGGACAAATAGGAAATATAAACGGAAGTTTCAACAACAGCGTTCATCATTAACCTGCATGGGATTGCTGTTCGCATTTGCAAGAGTTCGAAAAAGAAAGAATCAATTCCAACCTTTGCAAAACACGAAACGGCGCCAAGGATAGTATACAAAGTAAACGACTAGTAAAAAAAGACCAATTTCATTTTTTTTCACAAAATTGACCGTTTTTCTCTAGTTTAGCATGACACAAGCAAGGACGTTCAGCGTCCTAACTTTTGTTTTATTTGCTGTTCAACGCACAATAACAACGGGGGGAGTGCGTCAAAACAAACAAAAACTTCGTTCCCAGGCAGGGCGAAAAAGCAAAATAAGGCGAATCAAGAGCGCTCACGCCAGCCTTCTCTACTATAGTACGCAAAAACCTCCTTCGTGTTGCAAAAAAATCCAAAAGTTTTTAAAAATTTCCTAAAGTTTTTTTATTCACGTCTCCTAGGAAACTTTGTTGCCATCATAAAACAAAAAGCGATCTTTACAACCCAGTTCTTAAAATTGGACTAGCGCGCTTAAAGTAAAAAAACTAATATTGAAGAAGGAGCGTTGACGCGCGACAAAAACGATACTGGTTCTCTAGTGAACGTGCCAAAAGTCCACGCTCCCGACGCCGACAAAAAAGTTTTTAACAAAGCCCACGTCCGTTTATACAAAGAGCAAAACACGTGTATATCATTCCCAAAAGCGAAAGAACAAACGTTCGGGCGACTTGTTCTCCCAGACAAGCGGCGTTGTCGTTTATTCTCGTTGTAACGGTTATTACGTGTTTTTCGGGATGCAACGCTGTTAAACGACGTTTGACAATCACCTCAGAACCCTCTGGCGCCCTTGTCTATCTAAATGATAAAGAAATTGGCAGAACGCCGATTTCCCAAAATTTTGTTCACTCTGGCACATACAAGATCCGTTGCTTCAAAGAAGGCTTTGTCATGGAAGAAACGTATTACAAAGCCGGAACTCCGTGGTACCTCTATCCTGGCATAGATTTCTTTTCCGAAAATTTTGTCCCGGGCGAAATTCGCGACGAACAACACTGTCATGTCGTTCTAACGCCCAAACGCGAAATTACGCCTGAAGAAATCAAGGATTCTGCCGTCAAATTACGTGAAGAAGCACACGGTAAATTTCGCTGATAAGGCAGTGGAATAGACTTCAATCTTCCTCAGCGACTGCGCCGACGCCTAAACTATAATCCTCAAAAGTTACTTCTCCTCTTTATTTTTCTTAACGTGCTTGTAAGGCAGACGTCATGAATGCAGAGCTCTCTAAATTCTTCTTTTACAAAAAAGAGATTAGATGCAAATTTCTCTAGAGCCCCCTTGCGGTAATAAAAAATATGGCTAGAATGTTGCGCAAACCTTGAACGGAAAGGGGCGATCGATTCCTTGATTCGTCTCTTCTGGTCGATCCGCGCAAGCGTTCGAAGTCGTTACATAACGGCTTTTCAAGACGACAATTCGCAAGACGGCATAAGCCGTTCTAGTATGCGCAAGACTTTGCGTTTTATCATTGTGTTTTGTGATAGAGAAACGTTTTGCTAGCGTTTTTGTCGTGTTTCGTTCCTAAGGCTAATCGAGCTGTTTTTACAGTGATTTGTTGTCCATAGGAAAGACGAAACGATGTTTCTTCTGGAAAAAGTCGGTTAAAAGAAAACTGACAATGTAGGTAATACAAAATATAGAATTATAGTGTGAAAAGGTTGCCGCGATGGAAAAATCGATGACATTAACGCACAAAACGTTTATGGCCAAACCCGGCGAAGTTGAGCAAAAATGGTACGTCGTTGACGCGACGGACAAAGTTGTTGGTCGTCTCGCTAGCGATATCGCCATGATCCTTATGGGCAAACACCGCCCGACTTACACCCCTCACGTCGACACTGGCGATTATGTTATTGTTACTAACGTTGACAAGGTCGTCTTTACCGGACGCAAATGGGATAACAAACGTTACACTTGGTATACCGGTTACTCTGGTCTCCGTAGCGAATCTGCCGCTGAACGCATGACCAAACATCCGGAAATGATCCTTCGCGAAGCTGTTCGTCGTATGATGCCGAAAAACAAGCTCGGCGACAAAATGCTGAGCAAGCTCAAGTTGTACACTTCCGATCAACAACATCCGCATCAAGCGCAACAACCGGAAGTCATCGAACTTGGCAACAAGAAGTAATTCGCGAATAAGTCTCGTTATAGGATATAAGGATTGAAAAATATGATTAAACGCGGCAACTACGTTATTGAAGGTAACGGTAAAAACGATAAATTGGGAACCGGTCGTCGTAAGACCGCCATCGCGCGCGTCCGTATTCGTCCCGGTCAAGGTCGTATCAGCATCAACAATCGCGAATTTGAAGAATTCTTCCGTTCGCTCCAGCTCCGCAATGCGGTCCTCGCTCCTCTGGTCGCCACTGAAAAACGCGAAACGGTCGACGTTGTCATTACCGTTCATGGCGGTGGAACTACCGGTCAAGCCGACGCTTGCAAGCTTGGTATTGCTCGTGCTCTTAAAGAATACGACCCCGAATGCGAGCCGGTCCTCCGTGAAAAGAACTTGCTCACTCGCGACGCTCGTGAGGTCGAACGCAAGAAGTACGGTCTCCGCAAAGCTCGTCGAGCGCCCCAATTCTCCAAACGTTAATTCTCGTTTGGTTTTTGCGCTTATTGCTTGCTGATTCTCAGCTTGCTTGTACAAAATAAAGAAGGTCTTCTCTAAAAAGGAGACCTTTCTTTATTATCTAGGTATTGGCAAAACACGATAGTGAAAAATTAAGTTCTAAAAGTCATTATTCTCCATTTTGCTGAAAAAATAATATAAAATTGCTCATCTGACAAAAGAACATTTGAAAAAGGAGACGCCTTAAGCTAGAATAGTATGGAAAGGTATTTGTTTTCAGACGACGTCAAGACTTGACAAACGTCAGTCTTTCGACTGGCCTCTAAAATAGGAGTTTCTCAGCAATGCTTCAAGAACGCAAAGGAAATCAAACGCTCTGTCGCGGACAAGTCGACGGATGTGCGTATTCGATAGTTTATAAGAACGGCGTCGATTATTTTTATGGGTTAGCAGTCCCCACAAAGGGAGAAAACGCAAGGATGCAGATCTTTTCTGCATTTGAAAACCTTGAAGCGGCTATGGCGGAAGTCGACGCGTGTTCGCTTGTAAAACTCAATATTTTCTTGCGAGAAATTGGGGACAAACAGCTTGTTCGAGCTATTATGAGCGAAAATTTTGGCGACTTCTTCGTTCCGGCAACGACTTTTATCGCTCAAAAACCCTGTAACTCGAACCAAGCAATCATTATTGAAGCAACTGCCGTTAACTCCTCAAGCGGTGAAAACTCGCTTCCCGTTAGCGTCTACAACCAAGGGGAACACGCGACAATCGTCGAATACGGCAACGTCTCGATTGGATTTTTCGGAGGATTTATACCCGGCGAAGAAACGATTGGAGCCTATGCCCGTTCCTTTGACGCTTTTGCTAAAATGCGCGCTGAAGTTGAAACCAACGGCTTTCTCTTTCCACAAGTCTTTAGAACTTGGATTTACCAAGGGAACATCGTGCTTGAAGAAGGAGATACTCAACGCTACAAGGAACTCAACCGCGCAAGATCAGATTTCTTTTATGGCACAAGCTTTATCGAACAATTCCTGCCGAAAAACGTTTCGTTGGGCGCAATCTATCCGGCAAGCACCGGCATTGGCGCAGACGACGTCGACGTCGCAATGAGCTGCCAAGCAATTCAAGCGGAACGTGAAGACGTAATTGTCGTCCCTATTGAAAACCCTAACCAAACCTCAGCGTTCAATTATGCTGAACGTTACAGTCCTCAGAGCCCCCAATTTGCACGCGCTTGCGCTGTTAAGTATAACGATTGCTGCACAGTCTACGTTTCTGGAACAGCAAGTATCGTTGATGAAAAGACTGTTTTTGTCGACGATCCTGTTGGACAAACTAACCAAACGCTCGATAACATTGCCGCGCTCATTTCAGGAGCCAATTTAGAAAAACATGGAGTCGAAGGATTTGAATCCGATCTTTCCGATTTTGCTGTTGCGCGCGTCTACGTTAAGAAGCCTGAACACTTGGACGTCATTCGAGAGGCATATCTCCAACGCCTTGCAGACGTGCCGGTTGTCTTCACCTATGCCGACGTATGCCGCGACGATCTGCTCGTAGAAATTGAAGGTATCGTTTCCTGCAGGAAGTCCTGATTTGCTAAATATCGACCAATCATAAAAAAGCGACGCGTACAGCCAGCGTCGCTTTTTTGTCAACTGTTCTTCAAGCTTTCGAACTAACGACCGCCATATTGAAAGCGCCAAAATGAAATTTAAAGACTCAAAGATCACCGCGTTTTATCAAAACATTTCCTCTTTTATCCCACCCCAACGGCTTTTTACCGACGCGCTAAAAACGTTGGCGTGGGGAACAGACGCTAGTTTCTACCGACAACTCCCACAAGTGGTCGTCTTTCCTAAGGATGAAGCTGAAATGTCGCGGGTTCTCAAAACAGCGAATGAACTTGGCGTTCCTGTTACGTTTCGGGCAAGCGGGACAAGTTTGTCGGGGCAAGCTTCTACAAAATCGGCGCTCATTGTCGCCAGCAAATATTGGGAAAAATACAAGGTTCTGGACAACGGCGCGAGAATCACCCTTCAACCAGGCATTCTCGGCAGTCGTGTCAACGAGATCTTGGCAAAATACGGCTACAAGTTCCCGCCAGACCCGGCTTCGATAGACGCCGCAAGCGTGGGAGGCATTATTTCCAACAACGCGTCTGGAATGAATTGCGGAACACACGCTAACAGCGAGCGCGTTATGGAGTCTGCGAAATTAATCTTCGCTGACGGTACGATTCTTGACGCCGCCGATCCCCAATCGCGTGAGGAATTCTCCAAAAGCAAGCCAGAATTTGTAAAACGCCTGCTTGAAATTCGTGATTCTGTTCGAGCCGACGCAGAACTCTCTAATCATATCGAAAAGAAATATCGAATTAAAAATGTTACTGGTTTAAACTTGCGACCGCTGATCGCTTACGACGACCCTTTTGAAATAATCTCGCGGCTAGTCGTTGGTTCTGAAGGCACGCTCGCTTTTTTAGCGGAAGCGACGATGCAAAACGAAAAGATACCAGCGCGATGCGCAAGCGCGATGATCTATGCAAACACTCTGCGTGAGGCGTGTGCAGCCGTCCAAATTTTAAAGAAAACGCCAGTCGTCAGCGCAGAAATCCTTGACCGAAAAGCATTGCGTTCTGTTGAAGAGTCGCCGAGCGTTCCAGATTTCATCAAAGACCTTGGTCCTGACGTTTCGTCCGTCTTGCTTGAAACAAAAGCGGACACGCTCGAAGAACTAGAAAAGCAAATTGCTGAAATCAAAGAGGCGCTTACTGATTTTCCCCTCCTCTTCCCTGTCGAATTCACCGAAGATCCAAAAGTATACGGAGCCTGGTGGGCCATGCGTTCCGGCGTTTTCCCGACCGTTGGGGGAATGCGCGACCTTGGAACAACGACGCTCATCGAAGACGTGGCGTTCCCGCTTGACGTTCTTCCAGAAGCAACGGGCGAGCTTCAGAAGCTCATTGACAAACATGGGTACAAAGACGGCGTTATCTATGGCCATGCGCTTGAAGGAAACTTCCACTTCGTTCTCAATCAGCGATTTGACTCGCAAGCTGAAGTCGACCGTTACAAGGGGCTGATGCTTGACGTCGTCGATTTGGTAGTCGACAAATATCACGGCTCGCTTAAAGCGGAGCATGGAACAGGACGAAATATGGCGCCCTTTGTCGAACGCGAATGGGGAGCAAAGGCGTTTGCCGTTATGAAGGCGCTGAAGGACCTCTTCGACCCTAATGATATCCTGAATCCCGGCGTCATTTTCAACGACGATCCAGAATGCTTCATAAAAGATTTCAAGCCGCTGCCCCCTACTAACCCGCTCGTCGACAAATGCATCGAATGTGGATTTTGCGAACCGAACTGCTTAACGTGCGGGCATACGCTGTCGTCGCGTCAGCGCGTCATTGTTCGCCGTGAAATCTCTCGGCTCGAACAAGATGGCTCCGATCCGCTCAGACTGAGAGAACTGAGGCGCGCCTATCGTGTTCCCGGCGAGGCGACATGCGCGGGAGACGGACTTTGTTCTACATCCTGCCCGATGGGGATCAATGTTGGCGAATTGACGCATTTCTTGCGCGAAGAAAAAGCGCCGAAAGGAAGCTGCACATACAAACTTGGCAGCTTCGCCGCAAAGAACCTTTCGTGCGTCAAATCGTCTTTACGGCCCGTCCTTGGGCTGGCGCGTTTCGGTCGAACGGTATTGGGGACGCCTGGCACAACGTTCGTGGGACGACTTCTTCACAAATTCGGACTGCCGTTATGGACGCCGTCGCTCCCCAAACCGTTTAAGATTAAGCGTTCTCATTTTCCACACGCAGAGTTTGCGTCGGCGACGTCTCAAGTTGCTGATGAAGTTGTTGACAAGGTTGTCTATTTCCCAAGCTGTATCAATCAAACGATGGGCGGTTCGACAAACGAAAAACCTCTTGTTGAAACGACTGTCCAATTGCTCGAAAAAGCCGGTTTTACGGTAATCTTTCCGCCCCAATATGAAAACCTTTGCTGCGGCACAATTTGGGAAAGCAAAGGTATGCCGGATCTTGCCGATCAAAAGACGAAAGAGCTTGAAGACGCGCTTTGGATAGCCTCGTGCGAAAATAAATATCCCGTCTTATGCGACCAAAGTCCCTGTCTGCATCGTATGCGGGAAAAGATTACTAAGATCGATTTGTATGAACCAGTTGAGTTCATAGAAAAATTCCTCGTCGACCGTCTGGAGTTCCAACAAGTTGACGAACCGATTACCGTTCATATTACGTGTACGATGCGCAAGATGAATCTTGGGCAAATGTTGATCGATCTGGCGAAACGCTGTTCGACAAACGTTCTTGTACCAGAAGAAGTCGGTTGCTGCGGTTTCGCAGGCGATAAGGGGTTCACCCATCCGGAAGTCAATGCGTTTGCTTTGCGTAAATTGGAACCGCAAATTAAAGAAAATGGTATTATCGCAGGATACTCAAACAGTCGGACTTGCGAAGTTGGGCTTTCGACCAATAGCGGCGTTCCCTATATGTCGATCGTCTACCTCGTCGATCGTTGTACAACTCCTAAAAAGTAATTGCTCAAAATGGTTCTCAAACGATATCCCGCCAAGTTTCATTTGAGAGCTTTTACAACGCTAAGATCGTTTGCGCTCTGCGGCGTTGCGAACGACTCTGCTCTCCTTCCCAAAAGGTTAGTCCTATGAAACACTATCGTTTTTTCCTATTATTGCCAGTTCTCTTAGCAACGCTCTCCTGTCCTCTGCTCTGCTTGCAAACGCAAGGGGCTGAGCCGCAAAGAGATAGAGTTGTCAACGTGCCAGGAGACTCTGTTTACGATTTTGGAACGGAACCCGTTCGTTATTTGGAAAACGACCGGATAAAGCTCGGACTCAACATGATGCTTGGCGGCGCTGTTACTTATCTCGAAGATAAAGCAAACAACTCAGGCAATATGATCAACAGCCACGACTGGGGAAGACAGATCCAGCTGTCCTACTATTCCGGTCCAAATCCGTACATCGGCCCAAATGGAGAAAAACCGTTAGGAAACTGGGGCGCGCTCGGTTGGAACCCTATTCAATCGGGCGACTGCGGAGGGTTCCGTTCACAAGTCCTCGCCTTCGAACAGCTTGACGAATCGTCATACTTTCTTCGCGCGCGTCCGATGATTTGGCCTCATTCCGGCGTGCCCGCTGAGTGCGTTTTCGAATGTCGTTATCAACTCGTCGACAATGGATTCATTCTCGACGCAACAATTATCAATAATCGCTCTGACAAAACGTTTTATAACGTTCGTTATCAAGAGACGCCTGCGCTTTATACAAACGCGCCTTGGTACAAACTCGTTAGTTATCTTGGCGACAAACCTTTTGAAAATGAGCCGACGACTGTCATCGTTGACAAAAACGACCAAAAAGGTTGGCCGTGGACATTTTATTATACCCCAGAACGTTGGAGCGCGCTCGTTAATGCCGACAATTACGGCGTCGGCGTTTATCAGCCTTTCTCAACCGTTACGACTGCTGGATTTTACGGCGGAGACGAAACAAAAGGCAAGAGTTTCGGAGAAAAAGACGACTCTACCGGATACATTGCGCCGCTCGAAACGGCTATTCTTGATTGGAACATTAAATACGCCTATCGCGCGATATTTATCGTTGGATCTGTTGATGAAATTCGTTCAACCGTCTACGAATATGCGAAAACTGACATTCCGAAACGACCTAACTGGGTCTTCGAGAAAGATCGTCAGAATTGGGGATACGTCGACGCGACTGACGAAGGCTATCCAATCGTCAATTCACTCAAAATCAACCTTAACTCTGATAAGTCGGCCATCGCCCAATCTCCAAGCGACTTCTGGAAAGCTGAAGACGCGCCCTACCTAGAAATTAACGCCGCCTTTATTCCTGCTGATAACGGCGACAAAGTTGACGACGTGCTGACAATTCAACTCTACCCCGTCTCTCCGTCTGACTTCTTAGACGCCACGGAGCATTCGCGTAAATCGGAGGCGCATAAGACCGATCCCAATGTTCCGGAATATCCAACCCTACCGCATCTTTCTAAGGAAATTCCTATTCGGTTTGACAGTCAAGCGCGTACTATTCGCGTCGACCTCACAGACGTTGACGGGTACACGGGGGCAATGAAACAGCTCAAGCTCGTCTTCCCTATTCGCGCCGGTCAGGCGGCGTTGGAAAGCGTTCGTTTCCTAGACGAATAACCCAAACTGCAATCGAAACCTCACGAGGCATAAGATGAAAATAAATTCACTATCCGCAACAAAAATACTCACGTCATGCCTGGCGCTATTTGTCGGCGTGTTGTCTGCCTCCAAGTTACAAGGGGTAGAGGGGCTGGAACAAACTGACAAAAAGGTCGTCGCCTTCCCTGGCGACTCGCCTCTAGATTATGGCGACGAACCAATGCGCTATCTTGAAAATGATCGAGTCAAACTCGGACTTGATCTGTCGTTAGGAGGCGCCGTTACCTTTCTAGAAGACAAGGCGAATAATTCCGGCAACATGATTAATAGCCACGATTGGGGACGGCAAATACAATTGTCTTATTATTCGGGTCCTGCGCCGTATGTCGGACCGAACGGAGAACAACCTTCAACTAGCTGGGCGGGGCTCGGTTGGAACCCAATCCAATCCGGCGACTGCGGCGGGTATCGCTCGCAAGTCCTTGAATTTACCAAAGAGAGCGAATCGGTTGCGTTCCTTCGCGCTCGTCCTATGCTCTGGCCTCACTCCGGCGTTCCTGCTGAATGCGTTTTCGAGTGTCGCTACCAATTGACGGAAAATGGATTCACGCTTGACGCGACAATCGTCAACAATCGTTCGGACAAAACTCAATATAATGCTCGGGCTCAAGAGACTCCGGCCCTTTATACAAACGCGCCATGGTACAAACTTGTCAGTTATCTTGGCGACAAGCCTTTTGAAAACGAGCCTATTACAACGCTCGTCGACCAAAACGATGGAAATGGCTGGCCGTGGTTAAATTACTACACGCCGGAATACTGGAGCGCGCTTGTCAATGAGAATAATTACGGTATCGGCGTTTACCAACCCTATTCTGGCGTATCTTCTTCCGGTTTCCACGGCGGCGACGAGCCCAAAGGAAAAGACTTGGGAGACAAATCGATCGCCACGGGCTACATTGCTCCGCGAGAAAGGACAATTCTAGATTGGAATATTCGACGCGCTTATCGCGCGACTTTCATTGTCGGTTCTGTTGACGAGATCCGCAATACTGTTTATAAACTTGCAAAACGCGACGTTGTTGAAACGCCAAATTGGATCTTCAAGGACGATCGCCAAAACTGGTCCTACGACAACGCAATCGACGAAGGCTATCCGATTGTCGACTCCCTAAAAATTATCCTGGAATCTGAGCGGCAGGCTGTCGCTAAATCGCCTATTGGATTCTGGAAAGCCGCAAACGCTCCCGTTTTGAACATCGACGCTGTACTAAGCGCCGACGTCCAAGACGCCGAAGCCGAACAGACGATTACCGTTTCTATTATCCCCGTCTCACCCGCTGACTCTGTCGGCTATCTGGCGTGGTCCGAAGGCAACAAAAACGTCGAGCAAGACCGCGCCGAAAAGGAAAAAACATATCCGCGCCTTAGCAATATTTCCGTTGACGTCCCTGTTAAATTTGACGGACAACGCAGAACAATCGCCGTTGATTTGACCGACGTCCAAGGATATGATGGAGCTGTGAAGGGCGTCATGATTTTCTTCCCGAAAATCGCAGGAAAAGCAACTATTTACAGCGTTGGGTTCTCCAAATAATCGGAACGCTTTCACGCTCTTTCTCCCCGTCGTTACAAACGTCGGGGAACTTCAACTTTCTGTTTGAAGAGGAGTTTCTCCAATGACAAGACACACGACGACAAACATTTTCCTAACAACGCTCCTCCTTCTGGCGTTGTGTCCTATGTCGGTCCGAGCACAGGACGCTCTTATTCCTTCTGAAGAAAGCGACGTTCTCTTTCAAATAGGGTATGCCGACGCGAGAAGTTCTGAGTTCCACTTCTATCCGGCCAACTGGCAAGAAGTTCACAAGAACTCAAATGGCAGGGTCTTGCGTTACATTGTAGGTAAAAGCAAAGCCTACGATTGGTCGCCAATGCACTTGAGCACGTTGGAATTCGACGCGCTAGGCCTGAAATTCACCCATGAAATTGAATTTGAGGCATTGGAGGAACACAAAGGACCGTTGTATTTGATCGTTGGCGTCGCATGGACGCATAAAGCCCACCCCTCAAAGTTGCGCCTAACAACGAACGGCGTCCCGTCTGAAACGCTGCAAGTCCCGTCCTTTACAGATGATCGAGCAGATCCTTACAAATTCAATTCGGCACAAGACGTTGGCGTCTATGGACACGTTGTCGTACCGATACCGGAAGGCGCTCTAAAAAAAGGATCTAACGTTATCGCTATCACCTTGGAAGACGGCTCTTGGTTCTTCTATGATTATCTGGCGTTGCGAGAAAAACCTGAGCCTCTTAAGCCCTTCAACCTTTTGGAAACTGTTAAAGAAAAGGAATTAGCAGGCGTCGATAAAATCGTCTTTGCTGTACGCAAGCCCGGTATCGATTCACACTGGTACGCCAATTTTGGATATTACCCCACCTTCGATCCTAAAGACCGCCCATTCAAACCTCACGACGGGGGCGAATTACGTATTTTCGATATCAAAACAAACGAAACGCATACTCTTATCGAAGATAAGGAAGGTTCATTCCGCGATCCGATGGTAAGCTACGACGGAAAGAAAATTCTTTTCTCCTATCTGAAAGCAGGAACAGAACACTACAATCTTTACGAAATTGACGTCGACGGAACAAACCTGCGGCAAATCACCTTTGGAGACGACGACGACATTGAAGCCTGTTACCTTCCCAACGGAGATATCGTCTTCTGCTCGACGCGTTGTAATCGCTTCGTTCAATGCTGGCTGACGTCTGTAGCAACTATTCACCGCTGCGGTCCCAACGGCGAAAATATCCGCATGCTCTCCTGCAATATTGAACAAGACAACACGCCCTTCATGCTGCAAAATGGGCAAATTCTCTACACTCGTTGGGAATATGTTGACCGCTCGCAAGTTCATTACCACCACTTATGGACGATGAATGTCGACGGAACCAGGCAACAAGTCTTTTTTGGGAACAAAGAGCCAAACGACGTTTATATTGACGCAAAAGCTATTCCCGACAGCGATGACGTCGTTACCATTGTTTCGCCCGGACACGGTATCACCGATCACCGGGGAAGAGTCGCGGTACTGACTCCAAAACTCGGTCCGGACGACCTCTCTGCGTTTACTTTTCTTACTAGAGCTAACGACTATACGGATCCTTGGGCTTTCTCAGAAAATCTCTTCATGGCGTCTCGATACGCGGCTTTAGTCCTACTAAACAGGGACGGCTTTGAACAAGCTGTTTATACCCTTCCTGAAGAAGAACGAGCGCAAGAGTATCGTATATGCGAGCCTCGTCCAATCATGGCGCGACCAAAAGAAAAGATAACAGCCGAATTGCCTCCGACGGACGAAACCACCGGCACGCTCATCCTTTCGAATATCTATCATGGTCGCCGTATGCAAGACGTGCCTAAAGGATCAATCAAGGAACTGTTAGTACTTGAAACTTTGCCCGAACCAATCCATTATTCTGGCGGTATGGACATGATCTCCTCAGGCGGTACGTTTACTCTGGAACGGATCTTAGGAACAGTACCAGTTACGCCAGAAGGCGCGGCGGCAATTAAGTTGCCGGCAAACCGTTCGATTTTCTTTATCGCGCTAGATCATGAAGGGCGCTCCGTCAAGCGTATGCACAGTTTCACTTCTGTCATGCCGGGCGAAAAGACGTCTTGTATCGGCTGCCATGAAAAACGAACTGACGCTCCCGGTACCGATTTCAATAAACAAGTCTTCGATATCGCCGGTAAGCCGATCGAGCCTATTCCAGTTGAAGGCGTGCCGGAAGTCTACGACTTCATTCGGGACGTCCAACCGTTGCTTGATAAGTACTGCGTCGAGTGTCACAACCCTGATCGCCGCGACGCAACTGTCGACCTATCCCACACTTGGACAACAGCGCTGCATTCGTTAAGTTATTGGGACCTGTCGAGAAGAAATATGCTCGGCGATAACAGAAACCGGCCGCAAAGTGATTTTGAGCCCTATGAAATAGGCAGTCAGGCAAGCAAACTCTATCAAATGATTCTGGCTGAACACGAAGGCGTTAAATTCTCTGAACCCGATTTGAAAATCTTACGTTTTTGGCTCGAAACTGGCGCTCCGTACGCCGGCACCTACGCGGCCAATGGAACAGGCCAACTTGGCTGGCACTACATGAACCAACCGTATCACAACGACGCAGACTGGCCAGAAAACAAAGCGTTGACAGAAACGATGATACGTCGATGCGAAGAATGTCACCCGTACGACAAACATCCTTTCCCGCGCTACCTCTCAGATAAGTTTCATTGGGCGACCTTCTATAATTTCTCAATACCGGAAAAATCACGTATGTTACGCGCGCCCCTTCCGAAAGATGAAGGCGGGCTGGGACTGTGCGTTAGAAAGAATCCGGACGGTTCCTCGGTCCCAATCTTTCAAAATAAGGACGATGAAGATTATCAAACGATCCTTAAAGCCGTTGAACGAGGCCGCGAATATTTGCTGAACGAAAGTCCGCATTTCTCCTTGCGAACAATCAGACCCAATCCGGCGTATACCAAGGCGATGATTAAATACGGAATTCTTCCCAAAGATTTCGATCTTAATCAGTCGTACGACGTATACGAGACTGACCGCGCCTACTGGAAGTCCTTCGAACTTGAACCGAAAGAGAATGCTGAAAAATAAAGAATGAGCGTTCAATTCATTCAAACGCCCGTTGGAATATTGGCGCTTCAAGACGCCGACGCTAAACTTATCCGAATAGCGTTTCTCTTCGGGCGACGACTTGCTCCAAATGAGAAGACGCCGCTCGAACTTCCAGGACGCGAACAGGATCTGTTAGAATCCTTCAGCGATTCTGAACGACGCAGAATCGCTGAAGCGCGTTATCATGACGCATATCAAAAGACCGATTTGCTCGAACAAACAAAGCAAGAGTTATCCGAGTATTTTAGCGGAACAAGACAAGAATTCAATCTTCGTCTTAACCCGCAAGGAACGGCGTTTCAACGCAAAGTTTGGCATGAACTAGCCGCCGTTCCTTATGGCAGCACGGAAACTTACGGGGGAATCGCCCGTCGAATTGGAGCGCCCCGGTCGTCTCGCGCTGTTGGAATGGCAATGCGCGAGAATCCGATTGGGATTGTCTTACCTTGTCATCGAATAATCAGCTCTTCAGGCAAATTAACCGGCTATAACGGCGGTCTTCACCGGAAAAGCTTTTTGCTTAATTTAGAAGCGCGGCACAGCGGCACAATCGACAATAGCGCGATCATTCGTCGTCTCCGCGAATAATCCTCAGCAATGTCGGCGAAAGAATTTCTCGTTTGTCGTCGTCGACTAAACTAAAACGATTGCCGTCGTTAGGCGTGCTCAAATAATTCCAGGCGCAATAAGGGATATTATTTTCTTTTGCCAACGAAATTAGATCGCGCATCCAGTTTTCTCGATACTCCAATTTGCAGTGGCGGATTGTTCCGAATTCTCCTAACCACAAAATCTTGTCAGGATGCGCCTTAGCAAAATCGAACGCAGGCTGCAGGCGCTTACGCATCCAATCCTTATCAATACGCTCAATATTCGGATATGGATTCGACGCGTTGTTGACATAACGTTCGTAATCGCGATACGGCTCAACGTCGGACGGATACGCCATTTTCCGGTTGTAATAAAGCGGACCGGCTTGAAGAACGCCCTGCTGATGAGTAAATGAAAACGGTTCATAAAAATGGAAAGTGTAAATGATGTTGGGATCGTCGTATAAACGAAGGTATTTCAACGTGTCAGGCGAATTCCAACTTGTTGAACCAATAATAATCTTTCGAGTTGGATTCAGTTCGCGAATCGCCTTAATTGTACGATCCGCAAGGCGGTTCCATTTCTCAGGATCGACGTTACGGATCTCGTTAAGCAGTTCAAAAGCGACATTTGGCTTATCCGCATAGCGTTTTTCAAACGCTGCCCAAAGGGACACAAAGCGATCTTGCAGACCTTCGTCGTCGAGCAATTCCACTTCTTCTTTTATGTCGCAATAGTTTCCAATCGACTTGTGCAAATTCAGAACAACGTTCAAATGATGCTTCTCACAATCATTAATGAAGCGGTCGATTAAAACAAAAATTCGTTCGCGATAAACTCCCGGCGATTCCTCAATAACGATTTGATCAAATCCTAGCCGAACGCATTGGACGCCGAAGGACGCAATATTCTCGACGTCGGATTCCGTGACGTAGGTTTCGAAATGCTCAAAATCGCCGACTGACAAGGCCATACGTCTGTCTTCTGGAAGGACGTTAAACCGTTTATAATTCGTCAGCCAGCCGCCAATACCTACGCCTGTCTCAAAACCGTCGAACGTTGCGCGCTGCACAGGTTGAACCTGTGTCTGTTGTTCCTCTTGCGCATGATTTTTCAAGGGGAAACAAGCCAGAGCAAATGTTAACGCCGTGACGCAAACCAATGTACAATTCTTCTTCATAGCTCGCTTCGCTGCAATTTGCGCGTCACTCTGTTGCGTCTTTTGAACGCAAGATGAGCAACGCTAGGTTAAACAACAATTAAATATGCTTCTCAAAAAGCCTTCGTCCTTGCATTTGTATAGACGCTCAGCGCCCTGCCCCTCTCTATCTATATTAAGGGCGTATTTAGGGCAAGTATTGCAGCGTTCCCACAAAAGAGAGAACGCTGCATTCAATACTGTAAAAGCTCAAGGCGAATACTGTTCGCATGGTTCAACGTCAAGCAGGGGCCAAACGAGTTCGCCGCGCTTCTGCCCTTCTTCGTCTTGGAAAGCGCCAAGTCGGAGCGCGTTGGCGTCCATCCACATAATAAAAGTGTGTCGATCTTCGTCAGAAACGACGTCCTTATGATTCTCGTCAAAAAGGATTTTACTCAATTTCGATTCCGAAGCGCCAACGCGTCCAGGTCGCGACCTAGACCCGCCATGCGGTCCCGTCGTCGTCAAGCCGCCGCGCATCGAACCGCTATAATAGTAGACGTACGGACGCAAATCCTCGTGATCCATCGATTTCGGCTCGACGTCCTTTTCGATATGGCACGTAACGCAACGGTCTTCTACAATCGGCTTAATCAAGCGATAATAGTTGATCGGTTCGACCGGTCCGCATTCGGGTTCCAATTTGGACGGTTTGCGTTGGAACGCAAGGGGCTGCGCCGATTCCGTCGTGTTCGAAACGCTCTCAGTCGTCGGTTCGTGACATCCAATGCAAACAAGTTTTTCACCAGGGTGAACGAACGCAACGGAGCGCATTGTTTGAACGGCCATATAGTTCTCATCGAGCGCCTGGAAAAGCAACTGCTTGCCATAAGGCGCTTCAAAGTACGCGCTGCCGTCTTTTTCCACAGGCGCTATACCTAGCGGAATGCGCGGGGTGTTTTCCGTCGCATAACCAATAAAGGGCGTGTCCATCCACGGATTAGATTTTGGGATAACTTGAAGGACGCGCAAATATTTAATTGGTCTGTCTTCCGGGAAAGGACGATCGTGAATATTTACATTCACGACGCCGATCGTCGACGTTTTATCGGCGTCGGCATAATCCTCCCCTTGCGCCGTTTGTTGCACGACAACAGGTGGAACAGGACGCGCTTGAAGCGGAATCGGTTCGGTCAAACGGAGGCGCGGATCGTATCCGATCGGAAGAATCTCACGTTCGCATAAAAGCTCTTCATTTCCATAACAATCGAGCAAGACAAGATCTTCCCAACTGTTGCACAAATAAAGGTCTTCGCTCAAAGGCCAGGGAGCGCCATAACGATACTGACTCCGACAAACCATTTCTGACTCAGGAAACGGCTCGTACGGCGTAATACGACGTATCTGGCTCATGTGATTATCGTTAGGAACCCGAAGATCAAGTATGCATAACGAACCAAATGTTTCGCCATGATGGGGCGCCGCTGTAAAAATATATTTATGCGAGCCAGGAATCGGACGAAACTGCATTTGCGTCATCGGCAAGCCGGAAGGCGCGTCGTCGCATTGTCCAAAGCGATGGTCGCCATGTTCGCAATCCTCAAACGTATCCCACGGATAAGGATAATTCCCTTGCGGAGAACGCGGATTACGTCCGTCAGGAGCGCACGTCCAGAAGGTCGAACCAAGGCAATTTTCGCGATCGGTATAGTCCCAACGCGAGTAGACTAAAGCCCCCGTATTATCGACTGCCGGACGCCATTCGCTCGTTTCAAAGAAGCTAATCGGGTAAATATCCGAGCCGTCTTTTTTCATCGAGTGCAAAACAGAAGTGGTAACGCGAAGAGACGCGCTCTCGCCAAAGCAACGAATGAAACCGCCGCGGCGCTCGGAACAGAAAACAAGTCGTCCGGACGGTAGTTCGCACACGTCAAAGTCGTTGTACGCGCCGTCCGTCAGTTGTTCAATCTCGTCTCCGTCAACTGTCGTTTTGAAGATGCTCCACGTTGTTTCAGGCGTCCAGATCCAACGATGTTCTTGCGAATTGCACCAAGAAAAATAGATTGTTTTGCCGTCATAGCTCAACTCGGGCTTATAGAACGAACCCGTGTCGAGTTCGCGGCCCGCGAGACGTTTGTGCAGCGCCGTTGGAACAACCTTTTTTCCAGCGATCAAGTCGACAATCTTGGGATCTTTTTCCTTCCAATCGGCAAGCGCAAAGACGCCGCCTCCGCGGATTGTATTGAACCCATAGATTTGAGTAGACATATGACCGCCAATTCGGTCGGTGTTTTGCATATTAGTCAAGCGGCTTCCGGCGTAACATCCGCGCGCTAGGAACATAATTCGCTCAAGGTCCGCGACCTCGTCCTGTGCGAACATAATCGCGCGGCGAAAAGCGCAAGCAATAAAATAGTCGGTTGCAGCAACAGACTCGTCCCTTAAATAAACGTCCTTTGCAGCAGAATCCGCGACAGACTCTTCAAAGAGATTGAATTCGGCGCTAAGTTGTTGAAACGTCTCGTTGGAATCGTCAAAAGACCCAGAATCTAACAGAGCGCGAACGCGTCTGACGACAACTTGAACGGGCGTTTTTTCCGTATCGGGATAGACAAGAGCATTTTCGTCATAGACTTGGTCTGCGGCTCCGCGAGGAGGTTGACGTTCGCCGCTAAGTTCTCTCTTCACTTCGAGAAAGCGTTCGCCCCAGTTGGCGTACACGCCCTCACGAAAGCTATCGGCGTTGAACGATTTCACTCCAAGCTCGGCAACACGTCTGTCAAATTGGGCTTTGTCGACCTCTTGAATTGGAATGTTTTTTGCCGGTTTTTCACCTGGCTTAACATCGATTTCCAGCCCGCCTGTCGGAAACAGATGATCGAGAGACGCGCCTGTCGACGTTTGAAGTTTACCTCCTAACTTTTCTGCCAAAGCGCCTTCGACCGGCACGCTGACGACGTCAGTCCATCGGTCAAGCCCGAGTTCGTCGAAAGACATGATCTGTCCTTCCGCTTCAGGATCGCGCGTTGCCTGCAGATACTTGGGCATATCGGAAAAACGCTCAACCTTTAAATTCTCCTGCTCAGGAACGGTCTTCGCAAGCGAACGTTCAAATTCGGCGCGGCGTTCGGCGGCGTTCTTTGCCGTTAGTCCGTCAAAGTGCGACGCAAGAATCGTATTTTCATTCGTTGTAAACGGTTCCGATGGAACTGTTTCTGGTGAAAAAGAGAGTATGCCTTTTGAAATATGCAAATCGTCGATGATACCGTTGCAGAACAACCCGCCCTCGACAAGCGAGCCAATAGCAAATTTTGCGTCGGCAGGCGTTGGAGAATACTCGCCGTCTAATTTGCCTTTTCCGACTAGTCGACCGTCAACAAAAAGCTGCGCTTCGTCTGCGTCCATCGTTAAGCCAATATAATGAACCTTTCCATCGACAATATCGCAATCGGCTTGTATCGTCTGTTCCGATTTATTGCCCGGCACATAAAGCGAAAGCTTACCGCTGCCCGCGAAGGTATACAATTCCCAGTGTCGAGGGGACGATTTCACTTCGTTCGCAAGAAGAATCTGGAACGTATCGCGGGAATCGACACGAGCCCACAACTCCACGGTAAAGGGGCGTGAATTTAGAAGTTCGTCGCTGCTGACAACAAAAGAATTATGTTTAGGCGCAAGCGCAGAGCCAAATTCCGGCTTGAACGAATCGACAAACAAATCGTTCACAAAAAAGTCGGGCACGTCCACCGCCGAGTCAATCTTGCTGACGCGATTGCTCGTCGGCGGAAGCTGGGCGTTGCCAACGCTAGTTAAACAGAGCAATGTCGACGCCGCTGTCAAAAAAAGTATAACGCGTTTCATATAAACGCCTTTCTATCTGCAAATCTCAATCTTAGGCAATAGGTTATTTCAAGGGCGCAACTTCAAAGGAATCAATTGTAACGAACTTGTCCGCCTCGTTCGAGAGCCAAAGAGTTCTAAGCTGCGGCTCTCTATTTGCGTCGGTAACCGTTCTCGATTCGTTCACACAAACGTCCACTATATTGTGCGTTGCAATAACGTCAAGTTCAAGACGCCCCGTCGTGAAGTCGACACATTCTATCCTGAAACCGTTCAGCGTAACGGCTCGATCAGAAAAGACGACGCGGATTTGTCCGCCGACTGCATACTGCAAAATAACGTCGCGCATCTTGTCCACATTTTCCGGATCAAAGGACAGCGCCATACGGAGTCGGAACCTCTCGGGCGTCTCGAACGTCTTCGGCTCAAACGCGTCAACATTCTTTTCTGCAACAACCGGCGCTAGAGTTTCTGGCGTCATTTCCGGGACAAATTTTTCTCCCAATGTTCCGTCTTCATATCGAATTAATTCGTGAAAGACTGCGCTGCCGCCAAATCCTCGTTCACGCGTCCAACCGCAAATAATGCGTCGATCATCGCCAAAGGGCGCCGGCGCGGTCTTCGGCACATTCACCGCGCCATTGAGAAGAATGTTTGGCGCGTTGGGAACCTCCCAAGGTCCAAGAGGCGACTTCGATTTCTTATAATATCCGTTGAGGTGATTGGCAATAACATAATAATCGTCGCCCCACTGGAACCAATCGGGGCATTCCGGTTCGCCCGCCTTATGTGTGTAGACAGGGTCGAGAAGCTCCCAATTTTTAAGGTCGTCAGAGACGGCGTGCGCCCAACATCCCTTGCCGAGATAATTCGTCGTCGCATACATATGGAAACGACCGTCGGCAGAGGATTTAAAGACGACCGGATCCCGAGTTCCTTGACCGTATCCTTCCGGGAGCAAAAAGAGGGGCTGGGGATCTTGTTTCTCAAAATGAATACCGTCAGAACTCGTCGCCATGCAAAGAAGTCCAAACGTATTCTTACGTTCTCCGGTAGGTAAAACATATTCGACAGCGCGATTTGCATAGAAGGCATAGTAGGTTCCCCCGTCATAGAAAACGGAACCTGTGCAAATGGAACCTTCGTTTTGATCGTCGATCGGCAAGACAAACGGTTGGTGCGTCCAGTTTTTCAAGTCGCTAGAAGTCGCTTGAATCCACTGATGCGCGCCGAGACCATTTTTCGCTCCATGTCGGTTTATGTCGAGAAGATACATAAAGTGAAAGACTCCGTCGACGCAAAACGGCATACAGTCGCCCACTCCGTAGTCGTTAGGAGGCGTCCAGTAGTTCAACGATTCTGGATAAGCGCGTTCAGTTCGTTGGCGCAAATCAGCTCTATCCGGTCCTCCGGACATTGCGATAATTTCTTCGTCCGTTAGCGCGCGATCCCACACGGCGACAAAATCAATTTCACCTTCAAATCCGGGGCGCGGTTTAGCGTTAGAATCTTCCGAATCATATTGCGCGCCTACAACAAAAGGGACGTCGTTTGTTCTAAGCTCGCCAAGAACAAAATCCTCAATATAGCATCGGCCATTGACGAAGAATTCCATCTTCGCAGAATCGACGCGGCAGTATACGTCGTGCCAGCCTTCAACAGCGGCGTCGGGATCGAGCATATCCCCGCGCGGAGCCCTTTTGGAAATGAGGGTATTATTCCCTGTCGTACCAACTTCGACGCCGAATTTATCTTCGAGATAGAACAGGTTGAACGCAAGTTTCTCATGTCCGCCATGCTTTGACATAAGAGGAGAATCTCCCCAAACCTCCGGCGCGCACTTTACACGAAGTCCAAAGGTAATCTCAGAGCCTATTATCTTAAGCGCGTCGTTCACTTCCTTGGAAAAGAGGATATGCCCGCCCTTTTTAAAACGAGCGACAAGACCGTCGCCGCCGCGCGCTAACGATTCGGTCCTATCCGTGTCAGAAATGGAAACGCCAAGTTCCACTCCGTCCGATAAAATCAACGCGCCGTCGTCGTCTGTCGCAAAATTTGAACAGAAAACGGCTTCATTAAGCAGCGCGCTGGGAGAATGGTTGTCAGAACCAAAGGAAAGACAAACGGATCCTGCAACGATGGCAGACGCAAGCGCAGCTGCAAAAAAAGTACGTAATTTAATCACTGGCATATTGGCGTCCCCTTTACTTCATTAGACTCTTTAAATCGACGGGCGTCGAAATCCCTTCATGCGTCGGTTCAATAGGCAGAATGGAGCCGTCAGGAGCAAATTCAAACCGATCAAGACACGTTTCGCGCCTCCAGCCCCATTCCCGTTGCGGTTGAATGATGCGATGGTAGAAGACGTAGTTCTCCCCGTTCGGAAGGAATAAGAAAGAATGGTGCCCCGGTCCCAAAATTCTCTTTTCAGGACGTTTCGACAGAATAATAGCGTCCTTCTCCGGGCTGACAAAAGGACCTAAAGGCGAGTCGGACGTCGCAACCCACACTTGGTAATTAGGGTCGCGGGTATCGTTCTTCGACCAAGTAAGATAATACCGACCATTGCGATAGAAAACAAAAGTCCCTTCAAAGAAATTTGGCGGGGTAATATCTTTTTGCGTATCGCGTTTAAGAGAAATCATATCGTCGTTTAACTCGCAAACGCACAGGTAGGAATTGCCCCAGTAGAGATAATTCGTACCTGTATTAGGGTCGCAAAAGACGAACGGATCAATTTCGACGCCATGTCGACCCTCTGGACGAAGCTCATGCCCGACAATCTCGCCGTGATCGACGAAGGGACCAAGAGGATCGTCCCCTACCGCTACGCCAATTTTTTCGTTGGCGCAATAGTAGAAATAGTATTTGAACTCGCCATTGCCAACTTCTTTTTCAATGATTGACGGAGCCCAAAAATTCTTATTTTCCCAATGAATGTTTTTTGCATCGAGCGCTAAGCCGTCGCAGCGCCAATCGACAAGGTTGTCGCTGGAATAGACGCAGAATCCATCGGGAGCGGACGTCGGGTAGACATAAACGCGCCCCGTCTTACGCGACCACAAGACTTCTGGATCTGCATTAGCGCCCGGTAAGATAGGGTTGAAATATTTTCGTTCAGGCGCAGTCTCCTCTTCAAGTGCAAGCGCGTTCGGCACGCGTCCAACAGCAACCGCTCCTGCCGAAAGGACTAACGCTTTCAGAGCGTCACGACGTAGGATTTGCTTTTCATAATTAGCCACAGGAAATCTCTCTCAACTTTATTCTTAAGTCCAACGTTCGTTAGTTCAAATTGATTCATTAAACAACCAGCAACCAAACCTAATCGACCGCCATATCTGAATAAGTTGATTCTATCTCAAGCAGACGCAACAAGCAAGCAAAAGAACGTTGTTTTGAAAACAAAAAACATCTGATCGTCTTCTGTTGCTGTCGCTAATTGGAACAAAAAATAACCGGATAAGCT
Organism: Thermoguttaceae bacterium; assembly: GCA_028695965.1. GTDB lineage: Bacteria > Planctomycetota > Planctomycetia > Pirellulales > Thermoguttaceae > RUG369. The sequence continues at coordinate 22,787 of JAQVHZ010000043.1, forward strand.
AGAAATCTTAAGACTCTTACTCAGACGCGCCCCAGATTTGCCATTTTTACATTAAGGTCTAATTTTCATTGGAACTTTAAAGATTGAAACAGATTACTTGATATCGATTCGACGCTTCGTTACAATTAGTTTAGGAGCTCGCGCTTTTTCGTGAGTTCATACATCCAAATGTTTTTTATAAAAACATCAGTGAAAACATTGTGTAAAGACGTTGTCGGCGCGTAATAACGAATGTAACTGGTTGGTTCAGCGGGCGACAGTTCGGTAATTATAGATAGAATAGCAACAACCATAACCCCATTAAACGCTCAAACGGAGACTCAAAGTGAAAGCAGCAATTATGTTCAACAAGCTCCGACGCTTTTTTCTAACGACAACAGGGGCGGCTCTAGCAATGGTCTCATCCGCATTTGCCGACAGCAACTCAATAACTGAGTTCCGGCAAATATCTCCCGATCAACCAAACACAATCGCCTTTGAGCCGCAACGTGCGAAAGCGCTTCGTCTTTCCATTTTTTCGTCTCAAAATGCTCCTCCTGCCATCGACGAACTGCTCGTTTTTGGATCTTCCGAAGACTCTGAGAATCTAGCTCAACTGGGAAACACGAAGATAAGCGCAACGTCATGTATTGAGGGTTATGCGATTCACCGCGTCGAAAATCTAGTCGACGGAAAATTCGGCAACGATCATTCGTGGGTTGCTGCCAATGAAGCTACTTTCGACGCCCCGCAAGTAATAACCCTTGAGTGGGCTGAACCTGTCGACATATCAAAAGTCGTCTTTTCCAGAGACCGTCTTCGCCGCTTTTCCGACCGCATTCCCACGAGTCTGGAAATTGCGTTAACATTAGACGGCGAAAACTGGACGGTTGTCGCTGACGTCAGGGGCTCAAGCGCTGACGCAGGTTCCGGAATGACAACTTGCGGCTCTCATTGGCTGGCTTCGGCGCCGACCGGAGCAGTCAAAGATCTCGTCTTTCTTGCAGATTCAACCCTTATGCCAGAAAACGACGAATACAAAATTTCTCTGCGCAACGCGTTCCTAGGTGAAGAAAACGCATTGTTAAAAATCGCGGGGGTTGCCGAATGCGAGCGCTGGCTCCTCCAACGTCATTATCCGGAATACGTAGAACCAAAACATAAACCGGAACCGCTCGTTCCTCTCCCCACACTTCCTGATCCCCCAGACTTCAACGACATTAATTCGTTAAACGACCTATTTTGGCAAAGAGCGTCTGCAGCGACGGAACGAGTTTTTGCGCCGGATAACTTCTCCGCAGGTCCTCTCGTTGAACAAAGGGTAACTGCGGCTATTTCCGACGGTTCGCTCTATCTTAAAATCGACGCGAATCGATTTTTATCCGAACACATAGCGATGGTTTCTGCTGAAAATGTTCCAACGCGCGGATTCGTGCTCTTGCGCGATGGACGAATCTACTGGAAACAAATCGATCCTCTTGACGGACGGGACGCAGGAAATGAAATTGAGTTGACTGGTCGATTTGATTCGGAAAGAGGAACTCTCGGCGTTAAGATTCCTCTCGAATTCTTTCCAACGTGGGAATCGCGCGGTCTCTACGTCGCCGTTGGCATTGGCGGCAGGCATATCTTACCGGGAGGCCGTCCCGTTCATTTTCAACCTGCTGATTGGTCCGTCTCTTTGCAATCCTGCGATCAAGAAACTGCGATATTTCATGTGCGTCTCGAATCAACAGGCAAACGCGACGTCAAGCTTGCCGGTTCCGTAGAAGCCATCCTAACGCCGGGCAATCCCATTATTCTGCCCATGCAAGGAAAGTACGGACAAGTTGGTCCCGGAATCGTTTGTACTATCAACGCCGATACTGAAAATGGAACGTCGTCCGCGCTGTTGGCAGGCTTGAAGTACGACGCGAGTTATCGTCCTTTCTGTCAGCTCAAAGATTTGATTGAACGAGCGGAAAGTTCTAACTTAGATAATCTGGAAGTTCGAGATTTCCAAAAGCGTACGGCAATACCAGGAGTAGCAAATCCCCGTTATACCGACGTCAATCAAGTCGTCGATTCAATCAATCTTGAAGAAGAACACTCTGCTCTTTGTTCATTTTTCGCCGACGTAAAAGCCAATCAGGCTCAATCGGATCGCGAAGAAATCCAAAAAGTAAAAGAAGAAGCTTTGGTCCTGTGGGAAGAATATCAAAACCGTCCCGATTCTTTTGAGGGTGAACGCGATCTTTTCCTGCGCGTCCGTACTCTAAAACGCAACTTCTTCCTTGCCAGCGAGGAGCTTGAAGCTGCTGAACATATCCTGGCAAACAAACGCAATCCGTTCTGGCCGTCGCATAATTACAGCGACCTGTTCGATTCAACCTGGGCGCCGGGAGGAGCCGTCGTCATGATCGACGTTCCGCGTGAAAACGGACGACTTGCCCCTGAAAAAGCGTCGACAAAAGAACTTGTTCAAGCGGGTCAAGACGGCGTCATTCGCAACCCGTCAGCGAGTTTCGACGCTACGAAGATATTTTACGCGCACAGGGAGTCTCAAGACGAATACTACCGAATTTGGGAACTCGATCTAGAAAGCGGAAATAAACGTCGAATCAGCGCCGACGGTCCATTCCACGATTTCTGGCCAACAGAACTTCCAGACGGCGATTTGACGTTCATCTCAACACGATGTAAGAAAAAATTCATTTGTTGGCGTCCACAAGCGTTCGTATTGCACCGAATGAGTAAATCGGGCGAAGATATTCGTGAATTGTCGTTTGCCAATTTAACGGAATTTGCACCGTCGATCGCTGACGACGGCAGAATCGTATGGACGCGTTCTGAATATGTTGACAAAGGCGCGGACTATGGTCATACCCTTTGGACGATTCGAAACGATGGAACTTCGCCCGAACTAGTCTTCGGCAACACGATCAATCTTCCTCAGGGTTATGCTAACGGGCGTTTTGTCCCCGATACTACCGACGTCAGCTGCGTTCTTATTTCCCACTTTGGAGACTTGAACGGACCAGTGGCCCTATTAGACACGTCAAAGGGACCGCACGATCCAGACGCTATTCGTTCCATCACGCCCGAAGTTCCGTGGCCAGGATTCTGGGCCAGAACGGAAACTTTCCGAGAGCCGTTTCCTATCAATCGCAACGTCTTGCTCGTTGCGCACGCGCCTTTCGACAGATTTGGCATTTACCTAATTGATCGTTTCGGAAACAGGGAGCTACTGACGATCGACCCAAGTATCGACACAATATGTCCGCAGCCGTTTGGCGTTCGTGAACAACCGCCCGTTGTAGAATCGCCTCCGGATCCCGAACTCGAACGCTTAAATATGGGACGATTCTCCGTTGCAAACGTCTACCGAGGCTTAGAAGGACAAGTTGAGACGGGAGCTGCAAGGTATTTGCGCGTCTGTCAGGAAATGCCGACGCCTCTTCAAAAACAAAGCGATGGGACCTACCGAGCCGACCATGAACCTTTTATGGAATTCTACGCGTCGCCCGTCGACGTTTTGCAAGGCGCTTTCAGGTGGTCTTCGTACGTCGCTAAAGGCGTTTTGGGAACGGTGGAGGTCGCCGAGGACGGTTCCGTTGATTTCCTCGTGCCTTCCGGCAAGGTGCTCTTCTTCCAGCTCCTCGACGAAAACTTCAACGAAATTCAGAGAATGCGTTCCGTCGTTCAATTGCAGGCTGGTGAAAAACGCTCCTGCATCGGATGTCATGAAAATCGCTTGAGCGCTCCGGAAGGCGGTCTAACTGCCGCCTCTGGTCGTCCTTCTCAAACGCTCGTTCCTCCTCCGTGGGGCGAAGGACCGTTTTGGTACGAGAAAGTCGTTCAACCGGTTCTTGATCGCAGGTGCGTAGAATGTCATACGCTGGAAACGATGGCTGACAATCCGCGCCAACTCGACTTGACAGGGACGCTTGACGAACACAAGATCCCTGCGTCGTACCGCTCGTTAATTCAAAGCGGCGACGTCCACTACTTCGATTATACCTGGGGAGGGGGTAAAACGACAAAAGCGGATCCGTATACTTTTGGAACGGCCCTAAGCTCTCTCTGGGAAGTCCTTAAAGACGAGCGGCACTCTTCCGTTAAGCTAACCCCTGAAGAAGAACAAGCGATCAAGTGTTGGATCGATTTAAACGTTCCTTTGTGGGGCGATTACGAACAACGAAGTCTTCGCGACTGATTAC
>JAQVHZ010000133.1 GCA_028695965.1 Thermoguttaceae bacterium
AGACTTTTAACGCGACTCAAACACGGAGTTCCGTTTCAGCGACAGTGACGTCGGCATAGCGCTTGCGAATAGGTTCGACAACTTCTTGGATGAATTCGTCAACTTGTTCCGGCGCTCGTCCAATAAATTTTTCCGGAGACATTTCCGCATCAATATCGACCGTGTCAAATGCCGGATCTTTACGAAGACGTTCAAGCAAATCATTGTCTTTGCCCTCAATCTTAACAACGTTAGCAGCAGCGACGCTGTGCTGACGAATACGCTCGTGGAGATCTTGTCGGTCTCCGCCCGCTTCAACGGCTGCCATAAGAATGTTTTCAGTCGCCATGAACGGGAGTTCGGCGCGAAGATTCTTTTCGATGACTTTCGGGTAGACGACAATATTTTCGACGACGTTTTGTAAAATAATCAAGATGGCGTCGACAGCCAAGAATGCCTGCGGTATCGAGAGGCGGCGGTTGGCGCTATCGTCAAGAGTGCGTTCCATCCATTGAGTGGCGACCGTCATTGCTGGACTGGATTGCAAGCTCATAACGAAGCGCGCGAGCGAACAAATGCGTTCGCAACGCATTGGATTGCGTTTGTATGCCATAGCGCTCGAACCGATTTGATTCTTCTCAAACGGCTCTTCCAGCTCTTTTCTGTGCGCCAAGATACGCATATCGGAACCGAATTTATGCGCGCTTTGAGCAATCCGGGAAAGAATATCTAAAATTTGCGCGTCCAATTTACGAGGATAGGTTTGCCCCGTAACTACAAACGGTTTGGCAAAGCCAATCTTATCGCAGACGCTTTGTTCGAGAGCGCGAACTTTATCATGGTCGCCGTTGAAAAGCTTTAAGAAGCTTGCTTGCGTCCCAGTTGTGCCCTTGTTGCCAAGCGTTTTCATATTTGCAATGCGATACTCAAGATCTTCCAGGTCGGCGGTAAGATCGTATGTCCAGAGCGTCGCGCGCTTGCCTACGGTCGTCGGCTGCGCTGGCTGAAGGTGCGTCAAACCAAGGCAGGGAAGGGCGCGGTATTGCGCTGCGAATTTTGCCAACCGATCAATAACGACGACGAGCCGATCACGAATCATTGTTAAAGCGTCGCGATAAATAATGCAGTCGCCATTGTCGGTAACGAAGCAACTGGTTGCACCAAGGTGGATGACTCCACGAGCGTTTGGACAGACGTCGCCATATGTATGGACGTGGGCCATTACGTCATGACGAAGTTTCTTTTCATAAGCAGCCGCAACTTCGAAATCGATATTGTCAACCTGAGCCTTTAGTTCGTCGATTTGCTCTTTAGTAACGGGAAGTCCGAGTTCATGTTCCGCTTCTGCTAACGCGACCCAGAGTCGGCGCCAGGTGGAAAATTTCTTTTGCGGTCCGAAGTGTTCGCACATCTCGCGAGACGCATAACGTTCGATTAATGGATTGTCGTAGTTTAATCGATTCTGCATTTTTTACCTTTGCTCCAAAACGACGAAAAGGAACGCCAACGGTCGACGCATACGTGTCGCATAGACACGCCGGTAATTATCCCGGATTGGCACAAATGGTCAAGCGCTAAGAATCACGAGCAAGAAACAAAAAAACCGCAAGTTCAAACTTGCGGTTAAAAATCGGGGCGACACGATTCGAACGTGCGACCTCTACGTCCCGAACGTAGCGCTCTAGCCAGGCTGAGCCACGCCCCGTAGGCTTTTAATGCGGTTACAAGGCAAACTCAGAAAGGATGCGCCGCATAAAGGACCGACGACTACAGTTGCAATCGACGGGCTACATTCTATCGGTCTTTCTTTTTTCGTCAAGAGCATATAATATTTTTTCTAAATCACTCAGTTGCTTTTTAGCGAAAACTTCTAGAAGTCGTTTCAATTTTTTGTAGGGTCATACGAAGAGAGACCTAACGTCTTGTTGTGAAAACGAGTCGTTAGGTCTCTCTTAAGAAAATAGCCGGCTTTAGCAGATAATGCAGGCTTTCATTTAATCGTCACTCCATTTCTGCGATGACGTCCACAAGGTCGTTCATATCGACAATGTTGGAACGAACGACTTTGCCTGTCTTGTCGATGAGGATTGCCCATGGCGCCATTTGGACGCCAAGAGCCACGGCAGAAGCGCCTTCGAGACCGGCAGGATCGCAGATATTTTTCCATGGGAGACCGGCGCAGATTTGTTTGAAGTAATCGTTTGCCGCTTCCGAATTGGGGACAGAATCAAGGTTGACGCCGACAACATTGACGCTAGATGCAATCTTTTTCACAATGTCGACGCTTTCCGGATCCCAAGTAGCCCAACAGAAGATAACGGTCGGTTTACCTGCTAAAGCGCTGATATCGCAAACGCCTCCCTCGAAGTATTTCGTTACAGGGAAGTTCAACTTACCGCCTTCAGATTGAAGACGCGCGACAGCGCCGGCAGCTTTTTGACCAATTGTGGCGTCAGGGAAGTTTTGTGCCGTTTTCTGGTAGTATTCAATGGCCGCCTCGTTTTCAAGGATGTATTCCTGATCCAGTGCAAGGCTCATTGCAGCCTCAGCTCCAGCTGGCGTCGTCGCATACTCGTCGACGAAAGCAGTAAGGTCTTCAATATACTTTTCTTGCGCTTTTTGAAGAACCGATTGTCGGGGTTGGGGCTGCGCTTGTGCGACTGAGTAGAATTCAGCGACAATTGAACGATGCTTTACAAGCGCTTTAATATTGACGCTGACGTCGTCGCCGCAGGCTTCTTCAAGAAGCGCTAGTTTTTGAGCGCCTTGCGGATAAAGTCCGGATTGAACGCCGCCGAAGATTACGTTAACAGCTTGTGCGAGCATATTTTCGCGTTCGGAAGGAACATTTTCGGCAATATTAAGCAAAAGTTCGACTGTTTGATCGCAGACGCTGGCGTATTCCGTGGGAGACGCAGCGTCGAGTTTTTGGAACGCTTCGCTCAATTGAGCTCCATATTCGCCCATTTCGGCAACAGCTTCAACTCCTGCGCTAACACTGCCGATGGCGGGAAAGAAAATTGACGAGGCGGAGACGGTTCCAGTTGCTTGACCGAACGCTTCACCGTCTGGAAGTCCAAGAATTTTCCAGACGTCGCCGACTTTGATAAGGTCGCCGACGTAGAGTTGTTGGTTTTGCGAGGCGTCGTCGCCTTTCATAACGACGATCGCCGCGTTATAGTAGACTGTTAAGTCGTTAGCGGAACTGTCGCCAGCCGGAATAGTTGCCGGGAGAGACGTATTGAAAGCGCCCCAGTGGGCGTCGGCGGGCATATTCAGCGATTTTGCGAGTTTGGCAAAATTTGCAGCGTTTGCCAACTGGATTTCTTTTTGGACTTCGGAGGCAAGAGAGCCGGTAAGACCAAGGGTTTGTACGTCCTCTTCCGAAAGCGCTACGCGTTGGAATCTGGCGTAATCGTTGTTCACAAGCGCGGCAACGACCTCTTGGGTCGCTTCCTCGGGCGAAAGAACAGTCCAAGCGGCAATCGTTTTGTCCTGGGCTAGAGTTCCGCGACGAGAGCCGGCGGTGTTGAGCCAGCGCGCTTCTTTGCCAAGAATATCTCGAAAGACTTCTTGACCATTTTTGTAGAATCGAATTTGTTCGACGCTGGCTCTCTCGCCCTGTTTCGTAGGAATGGGAGCGCACCAAGCGCGCAGGAGGGTAACGCCGTCCGGTTTATACAAGGCCACGCCCTGATAATCGTTTTCTTTAAACGACATTACTTTGCAGTTAGGCGTTTCTTCAGCGGTTGGCGTGTCAACGTCAACGTCAGCTTGGGTTGGAACGCGGCTTAAAATCTGTTCGGGTTTATATTGTTGAGCGAAAACCGTTGGAGAAACGGCAAGGAAACCGATCGCCAACATAATTCGTCTAACGTACGACATACGAGTGATGAAACGTTGTTTCAGTTGCATTAACATAAGCTCCTTACTTAGTAACGCTATTGTAAACGTTATATATAAATCTAAACGTGCGCGTCAGTGACTTGACTAACGCGACGTTTAGAAGAAAAGCGTCGTTTTTCTGCGACTTTTGCCGACTCTCTAAGTCGACGGGTTCAAACTTCGTCATGAGTTCGGAAGTTTGTTTTCAAATAACGCAATCCTATTTGATCGATCGCGTTTTGCCAAATGCCTTTGAGTTTTCGTTACGTCCGACGTTGTTGTTTTCAGCGACGATGCGAACGGTTTGTTTCTTTTGAAGCTCTTTGGCGTTTTGAAGGTTTTGAACGTTGGTTCTAGTTTGGGGCTGAACGTTGCGAACAGTGTTCTTCTGTTGGAGTTGAACTTGCGTCTGAACGGGACGCGCGCTCTTTACGTTTTGCTGTTCATAGCTGACGGAACGCACGTTCGAAACTTTTTTCGTGTTGCCGACAATATCTTGAACGTCGAAATTGCGGATGCTGCGCATGGAAAAATCGTTACGTCCAGTTCCGTTAATCGGAAGCGTGGGAACCTTCTGACCTCCGCGAGTTGGAGAAGCGTCATATTGTTCAACGTCGTAAAATGCTGAAGAGTAAGAGCCCGCCGAAGAAGGGCTTGGATAATACCCGCCAGCGTCTTGGTAATAAATTTCAGCGTTTTGAGGATAGCAGTTGCCAGCAGGAAAACTTTCGCAATTATCGTTGCATCCGCCCACATAGTCCCCGCAGATGTTGCAAGGATTACAAGCTTGTTTTTCAGGCCTTGGCGCGCATCCGCAATCGGGGTAGATTCCGTTGGTCAACTCGCAGTAAACCCATTTAAATGGTGAAGCAGCTACGTTTAACACTCCAGTGATGAGACCGCAGAGGTCAGGATAGCAAGCGTCGTTGTAACAACTGTCGCCATAATATCCGACTCCACAATCAACGGACGAACCATAACCGACGTCGCACGTCGGTTCACAACTTGGCGCTTCGCACGTCGGCGCATAAGAAACCGAGGGAACGTCGCAAGTGGCGTCGCAAGCGCCCGAGCCATATTGGGCAAAGACGTTTGAAACGCCAAACATCATTGTCAAAGCCGCCGCAAGGACGGAAACAAATTTCCAATTACTCTTCATTTTGACCTCTAACATAAGGAGAGAAGCAGTCGTCATTTGAAAATACGTCGAATTTTCACGACGTTAAAAACGAAGCAGACCATGATTCTTCTCATACAAAGATTAGTCATACGCTTTCGTTCTTCCGCTACGCTTCTTATCGGCAATTAGAGCTCATATAATTAGTAAAAACGAAATAATTGGAATTGCTGTTACATTCTATTTGTCTTGTGTATTTTAAAATAAATTCGGTACAAAAGTACGAAGAAGTTTCAGCGTCACCCCAATTTAATGGTTGAAACTTCGTCGTCAGCCTTGTATACTTTTGACAGTGTTCTTCGCAAGGATACTAAATAATGTCGAATTATGGAAGAACGAAATACCTAATAATCACACTTTTTCGGGACTTTTCATGCGTTGGAAAGAAATGACGACTTTTGTTTTGTGCTTATTGTTTTTTTGGGGAACAACTGTGCAAATCGATGAAGATTTTGTTCGTTTTTTTTCAAATAACATCTGCAAAGGAGGAGAGACGGATTATCCAGTTCCACTTTCTAGCGAAAATTGGTTGGTGTTTCCTCGCGAAGACGACTCCCCTTTTTCTAAAGATGACGTTCGAGGGATTGGCTTTGTCTTGACGATAGATGAAAACAATATTGTTTCTGAAGACCGATTACGAGATGTAAAAGAGAACTATCCTCGTCAGTCTGGGATGGGCATTGTTTTTTTGCCTCCAGTCGAGCCTAAAAGAGCGGAGCAGTTTTGCCGTTTTCTCCAGGAGATGGAGGAAGAAAAGGATTATATTTGGCTTTGTAATGGAGACGAATTGTCTGGAACTCTCATAAGCGCAGATTTGCGCCACTTCATGATCGAGGTCTATGGAGCCATGTTGTTCGTTCCTAGATATAAGGTTCGTGCAATTCGGTTCGGAAATAAAAGTGTGTTAAGGGAGGTTCTAAAAACCCCATTCTGCTCCCCCTTCGATTTTCGGGAGGAATTTTTTGAAGAAAAAACGTAAAAATTAACGAATCAGTAAGATTTTTGCTGAACAAGCCCCCAGTACAACCGGT
>JAQVHZ010000134.1 GCA_028695965.1 Thermoguttaceae bacterium
AACACGGAAATTTATGGCGAGACAAATCACTTCAGCCTTCCCGACCCGCATCCGAAAGGCAAAGGACCAATCATTCTGAGCGGACACGGCTGCCCAGTGCGTTTCCGCAATATCTGGATCCGTTCTTTTGACGACTGAACGTCTTTTTGCTCCTGACCATATCTGCTCCTGAGCATAATAGAAAACCGCCCGAAACCTTATTAGTTCGAGCGGTTTTCTTGTATCGTCAATCACGAACGAAAACGCGTCATTTCGAATGCGGCGCTTTTGCCGGCTTCGACGTAACGCCCTTCTTCAAGGCAGGCAAAGCCTCAGCCGCAGTCGAAGCAGAAAGATTGAAAATCGTAAATCCTTGCGCTCCAATCTTCTTAGCAATATCCGCTTGAAGCGCTACTTCCTCCCCTTTCATGGAGATTCCGGTCGCCGTCATTCCAATGCCGGGATAGAGCAGCGTCTTTCCTTTAGTGTACGGAAGTTGGCGTTTCACATGATTTGCAAAGGTAGCGGGGTCGCTGGTATAGTTCATGGGACACACGAAATCGAGCAGTCCCTCGTCAATCCACAATCCCCAGTCTTGTCCAACCGAAGCTTTTGTGCCGGGATACCCTGTGAAAACAGCGGCAGATATTTTTATCTCCGGTCGTTTTGCTTTCAATGATCGATGAACGTCGCGAACTAACGCAGTAATTTGATCGCATCGCCAATCTTGAAACGCCTTTTTAATTTCTTCGTCCCGCTGAACGCTTTCAGGAAAATTCTCCAACGTCTTTCCAGTTTTCTCTTTATATGCTCGTGTAAAACGCTCTTTACAACCGTCGCAATAACAAGTGGAGCCGTCGGGAAAACGAATATAGTCAAAGTGAACGCCGTCGACGTCGTACTTTTCAGCGACTTCTTCTAATGCGGCAAGCTGCAGCGCGCGATTGTCAGGGTGCGACGGACAAAGCCACGGCTTCTCTTCACCGTCGAGCGTATACTGCAATCTTCCTTCGTCGCGCATCTTGTCAATGAACCATTTTGGCGAATTCGACGCGTTAAAACACACCATCCAAGCGTGAACTTCCACGCCATACTTCTTACCCGCGGCCACGGCAAGCTCGATTTGATCGCCGTATTTCTCGACTTTTGGATCGACAGGAAGAATCTCGCTCTTGTAATACGCGTTTCCGCCCCAAAGCATATTAGGAATGACCCCGTTGAAACCGGCTTCTGAGAGTTCTTTCATCGTACGATCCCAATCGCCGGGGTATATCCCGCACCCGGAATGTTCCCACCAAAGTCGACCTTCAAGAGTATTCGATTTTCGAGACGAGCAAAAAGCGTCAATACGAGCCGCTTTAATATCTAAGACGGCGTCCTTGAACTTCGCATAGTCGGAGGGCTTAAAGTCTTTTTGAGAATAGTCCATTATTCTAGCGGCGTCGTTAAGAGTCCATCGACGCTTAGTGAGTTCTTTTTCCAGATAATTCAACGTTGCGTTATTCGCCTTAGTAACGTCGACGTCTGGAGAAAGTCCTATTCCAAAAATGGAAAGCCATTCAGAACGCACAAAGTTCTTTGCAACTTGCGGATGAGCCGAAACGATAAAAGCCTCGAAAAATTCTTTTTTCGCTTTGAGATCGTCCATTAAGAGCACGTGCGAACAATAAACGCCGCTAGGGCTCGCGATCATCGCCGGATACTCTGTTTTTGTTCTGTCTTCCAACGTCCAATAGGCGATAACGCGCGCGTTGCGTCCGTCAAGAAGCGAGGAATCTCTCGACGCTTCCCAATCGGAAGAAGGCTGGACCTTATAGAAATTCCAAGAGTTTTGCCTGAGCGTCTTAGGAACCGTAAAGCCTTTAGCCAATGATTCTTTAATAAAAGAATCCTCAAAAGCCATCCCGCCAAGGCTAATCCCTTCGCTCGCGCATTTGACAAATCCATGCGATTCTACGCCCATCTTTTCCATCAATTGACTGGGAATATTATAACAGGCAAAGAGGAACCCGCCCGCGTCTAGATACTCCCCCAATGCGTCAATAGCGCTCGGGGGAAGTTCGCCAGATATCGGAAGAAAGACGGCTAAATAGCGCTTCAAGCCGTCCCCTGTTATCGTTTCGGCGTCCAGGCGTTCGGCGCTGAGTCCGCATCGCGCAAGCATCTCGCCGCAACCCCTCACGAAAACGGAGTTTTCGTCCCTCTGATTATTCACGGAGACGATCGCATAAGGAGTTGTCGAGCCTTTAAAAGAACGCAGCGTAACTTTTGCGTCGACGTCGCTTCCTCGCCAAAAGGACAACCGAACGGCGTCAATTTGATCTAATCCGACCGGCGAACCCTCCGTTCTAAAACTACTGGCGCCAAAGACCAAGACCGTTTTATTCCCTATACTGCGTTTCGAAGGATTGGAATAGCTGTACCATCCCTGCTTGCTATGAAAATATAACGACGGATATCCAATAGCAGCCGGTTTGTCAACTTCGTAAATAATCTCAAAAGCAGAATACTTGGAACAGTCGAGATTTAATGGGGAATCCAAAGAAGCGCGAACAATGTCGCGATCCGAAGCGAACGGAAGTTCTAGCGCTTCGTTATCGGCCCGGAACGTCATTAAATCGTCAGACTCCGTTCCATAAAAATCGCTGAAAAACTCGTCGGAAAGGAGAAATTTTCGCGATTCTGCGTCTTGTTCCGCATACGTGTAACTGCAGAAGAACGTCAATGCGCAAAGCGCAAAACAAACGCCCTTCGCAATATTAGTCAAATAGCGTGTCATCAAACATTCCTCGATTATGGCTGAAAGATTAAAAACTGACGCGCGTCCTTCATGAAAGACGCGCGTCCAAAAGTTACTTAGAGTCAGCTTCCTCTTTTTCCTCTTTTCTTTGAAGCCAAACTCTTGTGTCGTTCGGCGTAACGCTCGCGCCTAAGCTCAACCTTCTCGCTAGCGGCTTCGGCGGCAATTCGACGTTCGCGATCGCGAGTAAACGTCCCAAACGCAGCGGTCCCTACACACGCCGCGCCAATGACCCATGTCGCGCCAAGAATCATAAACGCATACTTATATCCAAGATCAGCGCCATAGCTATCGTACAACGCGCCCACCATTTGCGCAGACCAAGCGCCTATCAAGAACGCAAATAAAATCATGACGCCGACTGTCGAAGAACGATACTTAACAGGTATCGTTTCAAAAACAGACGCATGAGTGTTGCATTCGTAGAATCCTCGGCAGACGCCCATAAAGAAGAAGAGCGCATAGACGGCAGTCAGCGATTTAGCCATACCGATTGAAAACACGATCGGCGCGCCTATCAACATTGCAAAAAACTGCAGTTTCGGGCGGAAACTAGGGCTCGTCTTAGCGATACGGTCGGATATGAATCCGCCCAAGTAGATGCACATAAAAGCCGCAATATGATGCCAGAACATACCGTTCCAACCGGCGGCTGTTGGAGAAAGTTCAAATTTCCGCTGCAAAAACAGGGGGATAACGTTCAAATAGGCGTTGTTGACAAAAACGATCGCCGTAAAACCAGCGGTAAGAAGCAAGGCGGACGGAGTGGAAAAATAGATTTTTAAAAACTCTATAACGGAAAATTTCTCACGGGGTTTAGCTGTTTCCACTTTGGAACCGTCGCTAAACTGAACCTTTCTCGGGTCTTTGAGCCGAAAAATAAGCAAGACGCCAACGACGATACTCGCCCCGCCAAACACCCAAAACGCCATGCGCCAGTCATAATGCTCGCTAATCCATCCAGCAATAAGACCGCAGAAAATGACGCTCAAATAAACGGCTGTTTGGTGGACAGAAAGCGCGATCGAACGCGTTTCTTTATGATACGACGCTATCAGACTCGTCGAAGCCGGCCCATAAAACGCTTCCGCAACGACAACGCCGACGCTGTTGAAGAGAATCAGGCCCAAAACGCTGGTTACACACCCTGTACAAATAGTCGCTATGCTCCAGCAGAACAAACACGTTATCAAAAGACGACGCTTGTTCCACCGGTCGCCCACGAACCCCGCGAAAGGAACGATGATCGCCATGACCGTAAACATGATGGTGCGCGTCATACCGAGCACTTCGTCGCTCATCGTAAACGCCTCTTTAATAGAGGCCGCGACAACGCCGTAGATCGCCCTATCCGCTTGGTGGAAAAAATAGGCGAGGAAAAGAAGAACAAGCAATTCCCAACGATACCACGGCGAAATTATTTTCGGCTTAGCAACGTCTTTTTTCACAGAAACAGCGTCTGTATCTTTTGGATGACTCACGATTGATGGTTCCTTTTAAAGCGCTAGGAAATTTGGCGTTGAGTAACGATTATTATTTAACAAGAGGAAAAGTATCGCGCAACATTCTTGCGGACGTCTCTGGTGAAACAGGATTGATATCAATGCAGCAACCAAGTTCAAATCCGCCTCTTTTAATGATACTCGGTAAAATGAGCCAACGCGGACGCATTAAACCTCTGTATTCGCTAATATCAGGCTCCAACAACGTCGGAGCGTTCTTTAAAACTACATTGTAGTCTAGCGGGTCCGGTTCGTCCGGATAATGACGACGTTTAACTTCTTCCAGGGCAATTACAGCCCGACGAGCAAGAAGCGCCAACTCGTCAAGCGCAGCTTCGTCATAATCCTCAAAGGGGTCGTTAAAACGCGGACAGATTTCTGTCTGCATCGGTACTCGGCTTGCGTACGGACAGTAAACGACAAAACGGTCTGTAACAGCTACGATACGCTCTTTTGCCCGAAGTTCTGCGTCAAGAAGAGCGTCCCAGTAGGATAATTGTTCTCCGCGCGCTAATCGTGTTTGCTCATATCGTATTAGGCGTTCTAATTCGTCGCGAATAGTGGGCGGCAGTTCAATGTTGCCGGTCAGCTGACAATGCAAATGACGCTGCGAAGCGCCTGCGGTAACGCCTGTGTTCTTAAACACGAAGGAATAGGCGAAGCAACCTGTCGCGCGCAACGCGTGGAGGCGCGAATGAAATATGCGAAACGTCAGCTTGACCTCCAAAGGCGAAAGATCGCCCCACCCCCTAACGTGTCGAGGCGAATCGACGATTACTTCGTGACGACCTCGCCCGGAAATCGAATTAAAAAAAGAAGGATTCGGCAATTCGTCGTCAAAAAAACGCTTCTCAACGGACGTAAAAGTCGACTCGTCCCCTTCCTTTCTATTCATCCGAAAGGCGGGATATTTATTTTCAAATACCCTTGTAAGCCACTCGCGTCCTTCGACGTCCGTATCAGGACTGGAGGTTACAATTTCAAAGTCGTCAACTTCGTATTCGTCTTTCTCGCCAAGATCATGTTTAAGCGCCGCCACAGCGACCGCTTCCGGAGTTTCCAACTCATTACCCAGACAAAATGGACAACTAGAATCGTGTTCATGTCCTGTATCGGAGCCTTCTGCCGACCGATATCTTTCCGTGTTCGAGGGACGATCAGCGCGCCCTTCGACAATTAAAGCCCAAAGCCCTGTCGCTGGATCAAAGCGGTATTCTGAATCTAGCGTCAACGCTTCAGCGTTACGCCTGTCCGTTTTAGCTGCGTTTTCCAATGTGATACGATTCCACGAGCGAGCGTCGTTATACAAATAAACCGATTCTACCGAACGACGTCGTTTCAATAGAATCGGTTGTCTCATACGGCGTCTAGACGTTTGTCAAAACGCCAACTGACGTCGGTCATTCTCCACGAGAGACGGAGTGATAAACTTGGCCCATGCCAGGAACCTGGATCTTGAAACGACCTTGTTCATCAGGCATATTCCACGGCGTCCCGTCCCAATCGTAAGAGCTGGGACGATACGATTTTTCGGACTTGAGTTCGTCGGCCCAATTGAGCTTCTTGCCGGTATAGCAAGCTTCACGAGCCATCACGCCCATCATCGTGGAGTTGGTCAAAATTTCGCCGTCGTTAATCGTATCGATCTTACCGCGAATCGACTTGTACATTTCAATGTGCTCGAGCGTGTACATATCGGAACTGACCGGTTTTTGTTCCCAAACGACTTTGCCGTCGAGATCTTTGATCCAAGCGCGGCCAAGAATCGACGCGAAACCTTTCG
>JAQVHZ010000044.1 GCA_028695965.1 Thermoguttaceae bacterium
CGCCAATTTCGACAATAGCGCGGATGACGTCGTCGACTTTGTAACTTACGCGGAGCTGTTCGTCGATACCTTCGCCCGTCTCGTACTTCTTCACGACAATGTCGTTGTCGACGCTGCGAATCGTCAAGCGCGGGTTCGCTTCGATATCGATTTTGCCCTGAAGGTAGATTTGGTCGGAATTAAAGAGCACGATTTCCGGCCGAACGCTTTGCGCGATATGGATATAAGGAGAGCCGCCGCAGTTCAGGCAGTGATAGCTGAACTGGCTGCGCATATTTTCCCCTTGGATCATGTAGTCGTACGGGTCGCGCGTCCACAGCGCGCGAAACGCGCCGTATCTCGTCTCGATATTATTGTCGGCGAGCAAATCCCGCAGTTCGGAATCGACGTCGAACGACGTCTTCATGCAGACGCCGAGCGTCGCGAGCGCGGCGGGACGGTACGTCGAGTTGTTGCGCGCAAATTCCGCGAGGACTTTAGCCGTTAGTTGACGATCCTGGCGAATATTGAAATAAGCGGACGTGATCGCCGAATTGAAGCGGACGGCGTCGTCGGGCGATTCTAGCCCGCGCCGGATCGCGTCGACGACTTTTGCGTTGTTCGAGCCGATCGCTTCGAGCTGAATCGAGGCGAATTCGGACGTTTCCGAGTTCAAGAGCTGTTGGGAGAGCCGGTCAACGCGTTCGTTCAGTTCGTCTTCCGTTTCGTAGAATGAGATTGCGCCGATGATATTGACGTACCTTACGACGTTTTCGCGATATTCTTCGGGCACTTCCAAATTGATGCGCGCGGCGCCCGCTTTGGCTTCGGCGACTTTCTTCTTGCCGGCGTATCCGACGCGCGTGTAGCTGAACCGCTTGTTGATCACGTCTTCGAGCCGCTGAGCCACGCCTGCGGAACGCTCGTTTTCTTTGAGTTCGAGCCAGATTGGACGCGAGCGCGAAACGACGGCGCCGCCAATAATCTTGCCTTGTTTGTACGCGATGGGGCTCTTCTTTTCGACCAAGTCGGGGTCGAGCGTAACGAACCCGTTCACGACGCCGAGCCTGTAGCCGCGGCGAATGATATCGGCCGCCATGTACTGATAGAGTTCCGCGTTTTCTACATAGCCGTTCTGAATGCTCGTCGCTTCGGACGTCGGCAGCAATTTGACGCCGACGTCGAGCCGGTCCCCTTTGCGCGCGCCCGGCGGAACGATCGTTTCCATAAGGACGATCGCGGTGTCCATGGAAGCAATTTGCGACTTTGCGGTTCGTTTCTGTTCGACGTCGCGCTGCATATCCATCAACAGGATCTGTTGATAAGTTGAAGGGGGTTCGTCGGCGCCGGTTCCCTGCAGCCCCTTAACGAGCGCGACGCCTTCAATTTTTGCGGCGTGTACGTTCGCGGGGACTGCCAAGTCTTGAACGAGACGTCCCTTATTCATGAGCACTTTTTGCTGTTGTTCTTTATAGGGGTCGACTTGAACCTTTTTAGAACATCCAAATGCAATTAGCGCGGCTAATGTCAAAATGATGGTGGTAAAAACGCGCATCGTCGTTCTCTTGTTTCCGTTGGTTTTCTCCCAATTTGAGCGCGCGCTTGCATCGGTAATGTCCCAAATACAAACAAAAGCGCGTCGTACTCTAACAAAATGAGCACGACGCGTCAAGAGAGATTAATACGGCGGGAAACGCGACTCTATCTGCAACTAGCGTTCTCGGAAAACGATACGCCCGCGATCCATATCGTAGGCGCTGATCTCGACGGTAACGCGGTCGCCGGGAACGACGCGGATCCGGTATTGGCGCATCTTGCCGGCAAGGCGGCAAAGCACCGTGTGATCCATTTCGTCGATCTTAACGCGAAACGCGCCGCGAACTTCTTCGGTTACGACCCCATTGAGCTGGATCGCATCTTCCTTAGTTTTTTGTTCTTTGTCAGCCACAATTACTCCTTTGTCGGACGGCTCGGCTCACGATGATCAAATAACAACGCCGCTCAGCGCGGCAAGAACCGGGTCCTCCCCAATGCAAAAATATTCTGCCCCATTATAAGCCTAATTTCGTTTTTTGCAAGGGAGTAAAGCGCGCTAATCTCCCTACGATTCTTCCTTTTCTTGATTTTCTTGCTCCGGATTGCGCTTTCCTCCGACAAAAGCAACGAGCAGCAGAATCGCGATAATAACTCCGATCGTGACGCCGAACTTTTTGTAGTTTGGCTTCAGCGCTTCTTCTTTCAGCCTCTGTTGTTCGTCGACCCAGAACTCGACTCTGCGCTGGCGTTCGAGCCGGTATTCTTCTTCAGCGAGAATATCGTAGAATTCTTCGTCAGTATAATCGGCGCCCTGTTCGCGCATCTCCTGGACTAACTGCTGGCAGATGAAGGCGTCGATTTGAGCCTTGTTCGTCGCTTTAAGGATAGCGTCTCGGTATTCTTCCGGCGTTCTATTGTAAAAGGACGACTCTTTCGACGAGTCGTACGCGTCGAGGTCGGGGGCGCCGGCTCCCATGGTCGGCGCTCCGTCTTGCGCGTAATTGCCTGGAGTCGCAAGCGCCGCTAGGGCGACAATGAGCGCGGCGGCAAACGTTCGTGTAAATTTTATCATCTCTATGCTCCGTATCTTCTGAAGCTCGTGTCGCGCGGACGCCGCCGCAGACGTTGGGGTCCGCGGCGCCGCTGTTCAAAAAGACGTTTGCTCAATCTTAGAGCGTCTTCAAGACGCCGCAGATGATCGCGTTCATCTTCGGTTCCGCTTCTGCGGCGTTTTGCAAGATGCGCTCGATATTCACCGGTTCGAGCGCGTCCGCAAGCCCCATGTCGGTGATGATCGAGAATCCAAGGACCTTCATGCCCGCGTGGACCGCGACGACGACTTCCGGAACGGTCGACATACCGACGACGTCGGCGCCGATAGCGCGAAAGAACCGATATTCCGCGCGCGTCTCCAAGTTCGGGCCCGCCACGGCGACGTAGACGCCCTTCTGCGTCATTATGCCGGCGTCGAGCGCGACCTGTTGCGCTTTGGCGATGAGTTCTTTCGAATACGGTTCGCACATATCGGGGAATCGCGGACCGAGCCTGTCGTCGTTCACGCCGATGAGCGGATTGCAGCCGAGCATATTGATATGGTCTTCGATGAGCATGACGTCGCCCGGCTTGAATTGCGGGTTCATGCCTCCGCACGCGTTCGAGACGACGAGCGTTTCCGCGCCGAGCGCCTTCATGACGCGAATCGGGAAGGTGATTTCTTTTGCCGAATAGCCTTCGTAATAGTGGAACCGCCCTTGCATTGCGACGACGTTTTTGCCTTCGAGGACGCCAAGGATCAATTTTCCGGCGTGCGTTTCGACGGTCGAGCGCGCGAAATGCGGGAGTTCCTCGTAGGGTATGACGACGTCGGCGTCTATTCTTTCGGCGAGCGCGCCGAGCCCGGTCCCGAGGACGATCCCGACGTCCGCTTTTTTCGACCAACGTCCGCGAATCACCGCGACCGCTTCTTGGATTTTATCGTATTCTGTCAATTCGCTCATTTTTAATCCTTGTGAAATAGTCGAGAGATCAATTTCTCAATCGCTTATGATCTGTGCGCTTTGTTAAACGCTTTTTTAAGCGCGAGCCCCTTCATGCAAGGGAATCGCAGTCTGTATTATACATTACCGAAGCGCTAAAAGTCAACTCGACGCCGATCTCCTTTTGGCGTCGGCATATTCGAGATAACGCTTTAAATCTTTTGACGAAAAAGCGTAATAACCTCCGCTCTTGTATTTTTTGAGCAGAGATATGTAGTTCACAAAATCGCTTGTGCATATCAGCGCTTTAATTTCGTCGTAGGAGAGTTCCGAAAGGACGTATAAGCCGCTGTAGACCCCCGTTCCCGGCGGGGAAGGAACAAGCTTGATATCGTTAACGTCTCTCAGGAGCGTATTGACCGCAACTTTTGGTTTGTAAACGTCCTTAATTCCTTGGGTGCGTCCGAAGCCGTGCCATTCGTCGGGGCTTGCTATGCTCCTTTTGGTCAATACGGCGGCGTTTTCGGCATAATAGGCTTCCAGCTCCTTACTTTCCGCTAGTTTCTCAAAAGGGATGAGTTTTTCGTCGGCGTACGGGAAGAGGCATCGCGTCCATTTGCCCGTCGACGCTTTGACCACAGGGATCGTATGCTCGAAATTGAGATCGTCGCCGATAAAAAAGGAGTCGGCTAACGTTGCGAAGCCGTTCTTCACTTCAAAATTGCGTCCGTTGGCGCCTAGTGAAAAGATTTCCCGCAGCTTCTGTAAGTTGCCGGACGTAGAAAAGTAAAAGTTGTTGTTGAAAAAGAAGTCGTCCTTTCGTAAAACGTCGACAGGCTTCAAAACTCCGTCGTACTCATAGACTTCGGTCGTTTCTTTCGTTCTGTTGTTTCTGAGAATGGCGATCGTCGTGTACGCCGCGGCGGTAAAGGCTTGGTAATGACCTAAATCTGCCAGTTTCTCAAGGAGATTGTTCTTGACAAGATATTTCCTTAGGGGCGCTCCGGCTAGACTATTGAAGAAAGAGCTCGGAGTGATATATCCCAACACGCCGTTAGGGGCGAGCATCTTGAGTCCGATTTCGTAGAAGACTAAGTATAAGTCCGTCATTCCTCCCTGCGAGAACTCAAATTGCTTGACGTGATGAAAAGACTTGCCTAGGTTATGGACTCGGATGTACGGCGGATTGCCCAAGACATAATCCATCTTTCCGTCGTATTTGTCGACCGTGAGCGTGTCGGCGCAGATTATATTCCAACGGACGTCGAAGACCCCGTACTGCGCGGCGACAGCGTCGAGCCGCTGGACGCATTTCATCCGTTCGGCGTCGTCGATTTCGATCCCGTGGACGAACCGTTCTAAATCTTCTTTTAGGCTGCCAGGAGATTCTTCGCAGTATCGCCTGACGATTTCCGTTAGGAAAGCGCCGTCGCCGCAGCTGTTGTCGATAACGTGTCGGCCTATTATTTGTTCCCCTGCATAACCGGAAAGATTTAATATCTCCTCGACGATATGCCGGGGAGTATAGACTCGTCCAAAAGTTTTTTTCTTGGTCTCATTATCTGCGGGGACAAGCGGTTCTTCCGGCGCAACGGCGGAAGAGTCGTCGCCGCCGAATAAATCAAACAAAGCCGCCTGTTTTCCTAATGACGTCATATTCCCTGAACAGCAAGGGTTCGATAATCAACAAGAGATAAAGAAGTCGACCGTTCCGCCGTTCGACTTCTTTATCCTCGTTCCAATAGGTTCCTGAGGACCGCGTTAAGACTTATCTTTTTCTTCGGGTTCTTCTTTTGCCGCAGTCGTCTTAATCGCGAGCTCTTCCAGCTGTCTCGGGGCGACTTCGGAAGGCGCCCCGGTCATGAGGTCGCTTGCTTTCGTCGTCTTCGGGAACGCGATGCAGTCGCGGATATTGTCGATACCGGCGAAGAGCATAACGACGCGGTCGAGCCCGAGCGCAAGTCCGCCGTGAGGGGGCGCGCCGAATTGGAGCGCGTCGACGAGGAACCCGAATTGTTCTTTGGCAAGTTCGCGAGTCATGCCGAGCAAGCCGAAGACTTTGTTTTGGACGTCGCTGTCGTGGATACGGATCGTGCCGCCGCCCGCTTCAAAGCCGTTGAGAACGAGGTCGTACGCTTGGGCGCGAATCGAGCGGATCGCGTCGGGGTCGTCGGCGCGGTCGAGCTTCGGCAGGTCTTCGTCCAGGGGCATGGTGAAGGGGTGATGCATTGCGACCCAGCGATTTTCTTCTTCGTCCCAATCGAACATGGGGAAGTTGACGACCCAGCAGAAGTTCATCTCCTCAGGGTCGTACAATTTGAGCTGCGCGGCGAGGCGGCGGCGTAAGCCGTTAAGGACGCGGCAGGTCAACGTGAAGTCGCCGCAGGAGAAGAGGAGCAGGTCGTTCGGTTCGACTTCGAGCCGGGCGCCGATCGCGTCGAGCTCTTCCGTCGTGAAGTTCTTAGCGCTCGAGCCGGTCAATTTGCCGTCGTCGTCGACCTTGAACCATACGATCCCCTTGGCGCCGAACTGTTCGGCGGTCCATGTGATGAGCCCGTCGATATCTTTGCGGCTGAATTTGTCGGCGGCGTCTTTGACGTTGATCCCGCGAACGCGCCCGTCTTTGGATTCGGCGACCGACCTGAAGGCTCGAAATTCGACGTTCTTTGCGATATCGGTAATGTCCTTGAGCTCCATGCCAAACCGGAGATCGGGCGAATCGCTTCCGAATCGTTCCATCGCTTCGTCGTAGGAGACGCGCGGGATCGGGAGCGTGATTTCCTCGCCTTTCACGTCTTTCATGAGCCGCGCGACCAGCTTGCTCACGATATCGATGATATCTTCCCTATCGATGAACGACATTTCGAGGTCGAGTTGGGTGAATTCCGGCTGACGGTCGGCGCGGAGGTCTTCGTCGCGGAAGCAGCGCGCCACTTGGACGTAGCGGTCGTAGCCGGCGATCATGAGCAGCTGCTTATAGAGCTGCGGAGATTGCGGGAGCGCATAGAACGCGCCTTGGGTAATCCGGCTCGGCACGATGTAGTCGCGTGCGCCTTCGGGCGTGCTCTTGCCGAGGATCGGCGTTTCGATTTCGAGGAACCCGTTTTCGTCGAAATAGTCGCGGAGCGTTTTCGTAATGCGGTGTCGGAGCGCCAGAACGCGCTGCATTTCAGGGCGGCGCAGGTCCAAATAGCGGTACTTGAGCCGCATTTCTTCATGCGGAACTTCAGGCGCCGAAGGCTGGAACGGCACGGGCGCCGAACGATTGAAGACGACGAGCTTCGTCGCTCTCACTTCGATTTCGCCCGTCGGCATCGCCGGATTGACCAAGCCGTCGGGCCGCGCGAGGACTTCGCCCGTAATCTGGACGACGTCTTCGTTATGAAGGGTCTTGACGCGCTCAAAGAGATCAGCGTCTTCAGCCACGTTAAAGACTGTTTGCGTCTTGCCGTAACGGTCGCGAAGATTGACAAAGAAGACTCCGCTGTGGTCGCGAGCGGAGTCGACCCAACCGCAAAGCGTAACCGTCTCCCCTACGTTCGCGCGACGCAAATCGCCGCATGTTTTAGTTCGAAACACCGTTTATTCCTTCTTTCTTTCATTAACTTCAATTCTCCGGCGCTTGAGCGCATCGCTCGAAAACGACGTCCCTCTATTCTAGAACAAAAGCCCCGTTCGACTAGCGCCCAAGCGCTTCTTTTTGAACGTCGCGCCGGTCGATCCCAGCGTCGTCGGAAAGGGCGTCGGCGCCTGCATACGCTTCGCAGTCGATCGCGGGAAATTCTCTTTTGGCTCGGAAAAACGCGCGTCGCGGCGTCGACGACGTGGAAAATGGACCTGAAATTTTAACAAAATTATTTTAAGTTCGTTTTCTCTCTTTTGCGTAAAGCCTCTAAGCGCTATAATGTCATACCTGAATTTTAGCGCGGACGGCAGAAACGTTCAGCTAACGACGTTTTCCGCCGTCGCGAAATAACTTGGTTCTTCGGCAGAGATAAACTTATGCTTGATAAACGAAAAAGGAAATCAGCGAAAACTAAAGCCACCGAACAAACGCTCGAGCAGCCCCAGCGCCTCGACCCTGACGCAGAAGACGAGTTTGGATCTGCGCAAGATTGCCAGACGACGACCGCTGACTCGGAGCTGTTGGAAGACGTCCATTTTATGGAGTACACGGAGCGCTATATGAACAACGACTTGTATGATGATGAAGCTAACGCGGCTCGTTTCTTTTTTCCCAACGGATATCCGCTTTACGACGACGAAGAAGACGAGGCCGACGACGATTTCGACGACGATTTCGACGACGACTTCGACGAAGATTTTGACGAACTCTCTGACGAGGAATTCAATGAAACGATCGACGGAATCGACGATCTCGAAGAAAGCGTCGACCAAAAAATCGACGACGACGACGAAGTCGACGAATGGGATAGCATGAATTCCGAAGAAAACGTCTACGACGACGAAGAATAAAACTCGTCGGCGCCAAGGTCGGACGCGGCGTCGAAGAAAGCATATGTAATGACGCAAAATACTCAGAATACTCCCGCGCAGGACGCCGCTGACACAATTGAAGGTCTAGGCGTCCGTTATTCTCTTAAACTAGGGCTCACAACAGAGCAGGCGAACGCTTCGCGCGAACAACACGGTCGCAACGTCCTGACGCCCCCCGCGAGGGAACCGTGGTGGAAAGAACTGCTGAAAAAATTTGACGACCCGACGATTAAAATCCTGATTGTCGCCGCGGTTCTTTCTTTACTTGTTACCGTGATCGAGAAATGGGGTCTTCACAACGAGGACGCGAGCTTCATCGATTCGATCGGTATCTTTCTTGCGGTCGCGCTCGCGACCCTGGTCGGATTCTTCAGCGAACGCAAAAGCGCGAAAGAATTTGAAGCGCTGAATAAAATCAAAGAAGACGTTCCAATCAAAGTCGTTCGGGACGGGCAGCTCGACAAAATCAGCATCCACGATATTGTCGTGGGGGACGTCGTTCGGCTCGATTCCGGCGATAAATTGCCCGCCGACGGCGTCCTCTTAGAGACCACAAATCTGTACGTCGACCAAGCGACCTTTACCGGCGAATCCGTGCCCGTGCGCAAAGCGCCGACGTCGGACGCGTGGAATCTGGAAGCGCTCGCGGCGTCGGCGAAACTCGGCAACGACGATTTCGTCGCGCGCGGCACGACCGTCGCCGACGGTCGAGGCTGGTATCTTGTTACGTCCGTTGGCGACGCGACCGAAATGGGCAAGATAGCCGACGCGCTTTCCACCGTGGGGATCGACGATTCTGAAACGCCCCTGATGCAGAAACTCGGCAAGTTGGCGCAGCTCATCAGCGCGGTCGGCGTGAGCGCGGCGACCTTGATCTTCACGATCATGAGCCTTCTCGCCGCGTTCAAATCGGACGTCGTCCCGGAGCTTTTTGCGCGAAGCGGCAGCGCCGCGGCAGTCGTCGCAATTTCGGTTCTTTTGGGCGTCCTCTTGGAGCGCTTTGCGGCGAAGCCGTTCTTTAAGAGCATCGGAGTTCCCGTCAAGTCGAAGCTTGTCGCGGCGATCGTCGTTCTTCCTTGCGCGCTTGCCGTCTTCACGATCTCAGCCGGCGTTTGGGGAATGACGAGCGGATTCTCGGAGCCGGGCGTCGAGCTGCTGAAAGCGATTCTCTTGTCCTTTGTCGTTGCGGTAACGATTATCGTTGTTTCCGTTCCGGAAGGGCTTCCGATGATGGTTACCATCAGCTTGGCTCTGAATACGATGAAGATGGCGCGCGAGAACTGCCTTGTCCGCCGGCTTGTCGCTTCGGAAACGATCGGGTCCGCGACGGTCATCTGCACCGATAAGACCGGGACCCTGACCGAAAACAAGATGACGCCCGTGCTCGTCTGCGCCGAAGGAGGAAGCTTCGAACGCGCCGACTTCGGCGCTCTGAAAGAGAAGCCCGCTTGGCCGCGATTCGTGCAGGGCGTCGCCGTCAACAGTCAGGCGAGCCTTCGATTCGAAGAAGATCCGGACGTCCCGTCGAAACAAAAGGTCGTCGGGGTCGGGAATCCGACCGAATGCGCGCTCCTTACGTTCCTGCACGAACAGGGCGTCGACTATCGCGAAGAACGCGCCAAAGCGCCGAAGCGCGTCTACGAACTTGGGCATAATTCCGACCGGAAATTTTCCGTCTCCGCCTTTGAAAACGAGTCGGGCGAACAGACGTGCCTCGTGAAAGGCGCGCCTGAGCGCGTTATGAACTGCTGCTCCGCCGTTTTAATCGACGGGGAAGTTAAGCCGATCGAGCCGTATATGGAGACGATCCAAAAGGGCTTGACGGAAGCGTCCGACGCGGCGCTACGCGTCCTTGGGTTCAGCGAGAAAGACCCGAACGCCGACGACCACTGCAAAAACTGCGGCCGCGGCGAACAAGATGAAAAACTATGCTTCTCGTGTCCGAATCGCTGCCTGATTGGATTCGTCGGCATTCAGGACCCGGCGCGCCCAGAAGTGCCCGACGCGATCAAGACCTGTCGGGAGGCGGGCATTCAAGTCAAGATGATCACCGGCGACGCCAAGCCGACCGCTATGGCGATCGCGAGAAACGTCGGTATCCTTACCGGCGAAGAAGGCGAATTGTCGATGACGTCCGAAGAGCTCGCGCTCGTTTCCGACGACGATTTGCCGGACGTCGCCGAAAAGCTGCGCGTCGTCGCGCGCTCGACGCCGTCCGACAAACTGCGGCTCGTCCAAGCGCTGCACAGCAAAGGCGAAGTCGTCGCGATGACCGGAGACGGCACAAACGACGCGCCCGCGCTCAAAGCGGCGGACGTCGGGCTTGCCATGGGGATCGCCGGCACAGAGGTTTCGAAAGAGGCGTCCGATATTATCCTGGTCGACGACAACTTCAAGAGCGTCGTGACGGGCGTATGGTGGGGCCGCACGCTCTTCCAGAACATCCGGCGGTTCCTGCAGTTCCAGCTGTCGGTCAACTTTGTGGCGCTCCTGTGCGCGACGATCGGTCCGCTCGTCGGCATTCCGCTTCCGTTGACAGTTACGCAGCTACTCTGGATCAATATCATCATGGACACGTTCGCCGCGCTTGCGCTCTCGACCGAGCCGCCTCGGAAATATACGATGAAAGAGAAGCCGATTCCGCGCGACGCCAACGTCGTTACCGGCGCAATGGGGCTGAATATCTTGGTTACCGGCGCGTATCAGGTCCTCTTCTTGTTTGCGACGATCTTCCTCGGTTGGTTTGTCGACCCGGAAAACGTCTACCGCGCTAACAATACGGACGCGCAGAACCTGGAGGCGTTGACCGTCTTCTTCACCGTGCTCGTCATGTTCCAGTTCTGGCACAAATTCAACTGCCGCTCGCTGCGGCACGACGAAGGGCCCTTCACGCAAATCATGAAGAACGAGCTCTTCCTCGGCGTTACCCTTGTGACTACCGTGGCGCAGATTCTCATGGTGCAGATCGAGCCGATCGGCCGCTTTTTCAGAACCTGTCCGTTGAGCCTCATGCAGTGGGTCTGGATTACGATCGCTACCTTTACGGTCATTCCAGTCGCGTGGGTCGGACGTTGGCTCTGCTATAAGCTCGGGCTCGAATGACGCCGCAGCCGACTTTGTAAAGAGAACGCGCCTCCTTCGCGGGAGACGCGTTTTTTTCATCTTGAAGAAAACAAAACGATAGTCAACCTATGCGCGTCTGTTTGCGGATCGGACGCAAGAGTAACGATATGCTCCCAGTTAAAGAACTATTGGCCTTATTCGTCGCCGGAGGATTAGGCTCGCTTTCTCGATTTGGTCTCTCGACCTATTTTGTCTCGGTCTTTGGCAAAGGAACGCCCTGGGGCACGGCGATCGTGAACCTTCTTGGCTGCCTGTGCTTCGGCGCCGTCGCTGCGCTCTTTGCGTCCCGTTCGCATTGGGATCCCCGGATGAAAACGATAATCTTGACCGGATTTCTAGGCGCCTTCACCACCTTTTCGACCTATATGTTCGAGCTGCACGCGTTCCTGAAGTCCGGAGAATACGGAACCGCCTGCGCCGACTTTCTCCTTCAAAACGTGGGCGGCTTATTTGCGGTCCTTCTAGGACGTGTTGACGCTAGTTTTGTAATATGCTCATGTTGCAACCAAATTAGTTTGCGATAATTGCCAAGACTTTACCAACAAGCGAGAATAATACGCCTTCAATCTTGAGTTGTTTTTCGAGCAAAACTTTGCATTCCCGATTCGGAAGGTTCAAAAATAACGGCGTCTATCGGTTGCTGGTTTGACTCAGGCTGCAATATGAGGCACACGTAACGATGAATCCCGTTCCGTTTTGAGTCTTCTTAAAACTCCTTCGCCTGTCCATTATAACCAAATGCGACGCGGACGTCTGCAGAGTCAAGCCCCTATTCGAAAAAAAAGTCAAAAATTCTTTCGAAACTGCTGTTGCAATCGTTAGAAAAATTTACTCGCGACAATATGAGGCTCGTTTTATTAGAGTCAGTCCGCCGCCTTTGACGAAGAGCTGATAGCGCGCGCCGCCGCGCGTCGTTCGATATCGACGTCGTCTTGATCTCGCCGCAAAATATTTCGGCGGCGCTCTGCGTCAACTTGATTTTGACCTTTTGCCCCTTAGCAACGTCGTCGAGTCAGCGATACTGACGCTTATTTCGTATTGATTCCTCCTTTGGCTCGACCAAAAGACTGTTCGCCCTTTTTAACAGTGTCTGCCACGCTTGGACTCGCCTTGACAAAAGTCGAGTCCAAGGAGAACTGTTACATCAGTCTCGGCGAGGAGTTCCTTCGAATATGTTCCAATGTTCGTTTCAAAAACTCAGCTTTCGGACCAGCGTCGAAAGCGTTTGTAAATAGTCGACCACACGTCGAAATGTTCCGGCAACACGCGCCATTTGTAACGGTTCTCCATAACGCGCAGGACGGCGTTCAAAAACGCATAATGATCAACTGCAACATTGCCATATTGAGCGGGAAATGTCGGGGCGATTTTGTCAGATTGTTCTTGTGTTAATTTCATAATGAGAATAACAGCCGTGTTACTCATTGGGAAACGCAAATGAAAAATTAGCGTCAACACGCCCTAGGTTCTCATGACGCGGCGACTTGCCGCGACGGTTCCTGCCAGGGCGCCAAAGTTGGCGTCGTTTAGAAAATCCTTCAGCCGTAATTCTGACGCCGACCGCTTTTCGGCGATTATGAGCGATTAGTAATTCCTTGTCGAGTAAAAAATTGCTCTGATTTGATACAACATGTTTTTTGGTTATTTCTAAAACAATCGATAAACTTTGCTTAGTCGAAAATAATGTTCTAAACAGCAAAACAGTCTTAGCCGATAAAGGGAGTAACTAGTGGAACGACTAGTTACAGTAGGCGCGTACGCGTTGACTTTTGGTCTTCCCGTTCGGCTGGCGGCGTAAACGCTTACTGACGCGCGCATAGGGTCGTATTAGGCGAACGAACCTATGCGTCGATCGCCAAGGCAGGACGCCTTTGATCGTCAGAGCCGGAGATAACAGGCGATATTCTCCGAAAAACTCTGCGCTTTGCTTGTTTTTATGTTGGGTCGCTTCTCACGAATAAGGGGCGGCTTAGAGTCAAAGAGGTTATGATGAAGAATCGTACAACCGAACGCCGCGGCGCGTCCGGCGTGCAGGCGCGCCGAGGATTTGGCGTGTTTTCGCGACCAAGCGCCTTGGGGCTCGTTTCGATTTTGATCGGAGCGGCCTTTCTAACGACGGGAGTCGGGTGTTCGCGCCAGAAGTATCGAACCGACGCTGACGCCGACGTCTATGAATTGTTGGACACGGTCAATAAGAACGCCGACGAAAAATATTGGGAACTTGAAGGGTTCACGCTTCAAGAGTCCAACTGCTCTCGTTACGCGAACCTTTATGATCCCGACGCACAGCCTTCGCCGCTCGACGACGCCGTCGCCGCGCGGCTCTTGGGCGACGTCGAAGGGCCCAAAGGGGTCAGAAAATGGACGAAAAACGGATTCACGCACACGGTCGAAAATGAGAATTGGCGCCATACGCTGCCTGCTCCAAATGAAAACGGCGAGATTGTGCTCGACCAAAAAGTCGCGTTCGATCTTGCTCTTTTGCATTCGCCCGATTACCGCGACGCCTTAGAAAGCGTCTATGGCGCGGCGCTGGCGGTAACGGCGGAACGCTACGCCTTTGACGTGAAGTTTTACGGGGGCAGCTCGTTGTTCTACGGGAACAGCGGCGGTTTCCGTAGTGATTCTACGTCGTCGTTGGGCGTCGACGCTTTTGCCGGCGGGGCCAGAAGAGGCATGGCGACCGGCGCGGACGCGATCGTGGAGCTGGCGAACGGCATGGTCTGGACCTTCACGCCGTCCGATCAGAAGTTCCAGCCGACGACGTCGTTAGGTTATTCGTTGACGCAGCCTTTCCTTCGCGGGGCGGGCCGCGCGATCGTCTTAGAGAATTTGACGCGCAGCGAACGTCGGCTCCTTGCGAACGTTCGTCAGCTTGCGTTCTATCAACAAGGTTTCTACGTAGGCGTTTTGACCGGTTCTTCGCCGGTCCGCGCTCCTTCCAGCGGGGGGTATCCCGGCTCCGGCGTCTCCGGCGCGCAAGTCGGCGGCTTTTTCGGCTTGCTTGCCAGTCAGGTCCGTATCCGCAACCAAGAGTCCAACGTCGCCTCTTTGGCGGACAACTACCAACGTTACGAAGAGTATTTCGCCACGAGCCGCGTTACGAACCGCACCGACGTCGACCGCGTTCGCCAGAACTGGCTCTCGTCGCAGCGTTCTTACATCGAGCTCAAAGACAACTACCGCGATTCGATCGAATCGTACCTAATGAGCCTCGGTCTTCCGCCAGACGTCGACAACGTCGTCGTTCACGACCCGTTGGTCGACCAATTCAACTTGATGCCGGCCTCTCTTGAACGATTCCAGACGGATATTTCGACCCTGCTCGCATGGTTGCGCAACAAGAACAACGAAGTCGTCAGCGGCTCCACGCGCTACGTTGAGAGCGTTGCCGATCTGGAAAATAGTGAAGTCAGCAGGATTTCCATCGCGGATTTGCGCGCTCTTTTCGAGGATTACGATTATCAGTTTGCGTACGGACTTGACGAAACGAACGCCGATTTGGAGCGTTTAGAGACGGAGATTCTTCCTCGCCGGACCGGCGCTCTGGAAGCGTTGAAGCGACGATTCGAACAAGACAACGCCGAGCTCGACAGCTCCTTCTTCGACTACCGTCTTGTCGACAAACGCGTTAAGGAGATTCGGGAAGACTTAGATCGACAAAATGAGTTGGTCAACGACTTTGGCGTCATCTTGAAGACGCGGGGCGTCAAGTACAATATTGCCAAGACCTTTGAACTCATTCGTCAAACGATGTTGACTTACTCGCCGGACGATTTGGCGTCGATGATTCTGTTCCAACGCGAGAACCCGGACAGTTCGCCGTTCCCGTCGTCCGTCCTGCAGCTTGTCGACGACCTGCATATGAACTCGCAGCTGAACGACAGCATCCAATTCAACACGACCGAAATCGAACGCGAAATTGCGGAGCTCGACGAGATGAAAGAGAGCTTGACCGAGGAGAATCTTGCGGAATATGAAGAACGCCGCGCTAGGCTGGATCAATCGATCGCGGACCTTCGATCAGGCCTTCTCGTTCGCAACGACGTCTATCGTTTCTGGTTCACGTCCTGCTTGACGAAGCTCTCTGAAGACGTCATGACGCTCCGCTTGATTCAAGCTCGAGCGCGCCTGGAAGCGATCGAACTGTCGGTTGTGGACGTGGAATCGGACGTCGCGTTCGACGTCGCTCGAGAACGCCGACTCGACTGGATGAATATGCGTTCGAGCTTGGTCGACGATTGGCGCAATATCGAGATTGTCGCCGACAGACTGCGCAGCGATTTAAGCGTCAGCGTGTCAGGATCGATTGCAAACGAAGGCTCGAATCCGCTCAATTTGAGCGCTAAGCGAGCCCAATTTAACGCGGGCGTCCAATTTGACGCGCCTTTGGACCGGTTCTTGGAACGCAACCGGTACCGCGAAGTCTTAATCAGCTACGACCGGTCCCGACGCAACTACTATCAGTATGTCGACGGCGTCCACCAGCAGATCCGCAGCGCCGTTCGCGCCATTCAACTTGCTCAAGTCAGCTTCGAACTGCAGCGCGACAGCGTCTTGACGTCGATCATGCGCGTTCACTCGGCGCAGCTGAACTTGACGAAACCGCCGACCGGCTCCTCGCGTATCGGTTCGGTCGACGCGAACGCCGAAGCGCTGACGAACGCGTTGGAAAACTTGCTTTCGTCTCAAAACGATTTCATGCAGTCGTGGCTGCAGTATCAATCGCGCCGTATGAGCTTGATGCTGATGCTCGGCGTCTTTGAACTTGACGATACGGGCCGCTGGATCGATCCCGGCGTCATCGACAACGAAATGCTGCAGCGCTACCTGTACGCTCAAGGCGGCATGACCCAAGACGCCCTTGCCGGCGTCAACCTTCTCCCGACGTTCGAAGAACTTTCCGGAGGTCGGTCGGTTCAAGCGATTCAGCAGATGGGAACGGAAGACGTAGCCGCCCATATGTTGCCCGCGCCTGGAGCCGGAGCGCCGGAGACTTACACCTTTACGGTCCCGCGCGACAGCCGTATGCCTGACGTGTCGCAAACCGACGAGCCGTTGTTCCTTGATCCCTCGATCAGTCAAGCGGACGACTATCAGCTCGCGCCAGTACACGGCGCGTACGCTCAGTCTGACGCGTCTGAACCGACCGCAGTCGCCGCCGTTCCAACGGGGATGATCCGTTGAGAAAGCGACTGTCAACGTAAAAACGTTTCGCCTATGCGTCTCGACGCCCTTGGTCGCGCCGAGACGCTTTTTATTTCTCCTTTGCAGGGAAGAAATTTTTTTGTTTCTTTTTCAAGAACTTTTTTTACAGGGTTGTTTTTCTCTTTGTAACGTTTTAAAATTATAGTAGAGCTTGCGCCACGAACGACGCAGGCGCGGCGTCAGAAGGATAGGCGCGGCGGAATTACCGCCGACCATGGGAATGGTCGATTTGTAACAACGTATTTTGAAGCAAGTGGTTATGACAAAACGAATAAAAGTAAACTATGCCGTGCTTTTGGACAGTCCCTCTTTACATTTTAACGCGTCGCACGCGATTACCTTCACTGACGCTGAGGGCAATTTGACGACAGAGGCGATTCACGGACACGATTTTCGCGTGAGCGTACGCGTAGAAGGTCCCCTCAACCCGAAGACGAGCTGCGTCGTCGATTTTATCGCTGTTCAGGATATCCTGCTCGCGATCATCGCCGAATGGGATCACAAGATCATTTTGAGTAAAGGCAACGCTTCTTCGTCATCTTCTTCTTCTTCTTCTTCTTCTTCTTCTTCTTCTTCTTCTTCTTCTTCAAAAGACACTCCTTTCCATAATTCTTTCGTTCGATGGATCGACGCGGACAACGCGACGGCAGAAGAAATTGCGTATCTTATTCTAGAAGAATTGGTTGAGAAGATCGAAGAAAAGAAATTGCTCGCCGAACCAAAAGAAAGCTACGGCTTCATTCTTCAAATAGAAGAAGCGCCCGGCTGCTTTGTCGAAGTCAGCGCACGAGGCGAATTGTCGTAAGAAACGGCGGCTTGCAGAGCCCTTGTTGAATAAAGGCTTCGCCAAAGAACATGGGCCAAGCGCGGCGTTGCTGAACTGAGCGAGCGCGTAACGAGCTCTAACGCGCAGCGCGCGCTTGGAGACGCCATACGAGGCCTGCCGACCTGGCGCTAGTCGGTTCTTTTCGCGGCGTTTCCAAAAAGGCGAGCCTGACGACCCCCTCCGCCACCTCAGGAACGCCTGGTGACAGCGTTAATTGCGCGCGGGACGCTGAGCGACGACTGGCAATCTTGCGTTTATAAGAGTCGACGCGTTCGCTAGAGGACATGGTTGGACCGAGGTTTATGTGAAGAGAAGCGCCCAATCTTGGCAATGAAGACCGGACTTTCGCGTTGTAAAAATGACGTTAAGGCTATCTCCAACAGCTTTGCAAGTTGAAGTTATAGCGTATCTTCGCCTTCCAGGACTTGATAAAACTTCAGCAGCATCGTGAAATCGAAAAAACGATTCGAAACATACGGTCTCATCTTTGCATGAATATGCCGGACCAGCTCCGCTTTCTTTTCATTCGGAGAGGGATCCAAGTCATAGTTCAAGTAAATAGACGTCTCTCCGCGACTATAGTCTTCAAAATAAATTTCGTAGTAATTTTTTTCATCG
This sequence comes from Thermoguttaceae bacterium, assembly GCA_028695965.1. Lineage (GTDB taxonomy): Bacteria > Planctomycetota > Planctomycetia > Pirellulales > Thermoguttaceae > RUG369. The sequence goes on from JAQVHZ010000044.1 coordinate 17,764, forward strand.
TTGTATTCAATAAGTTGCAGCGCGTTCGTTAATTTCTTCAACACGTCATAGAGACTTGGTTTCTCCGGAGTTTCCATCATCTTTCTTTCTTTGCTTTCTACAAAAATTTGGTCCCTTTGCGAATAAGCTCCGCAACGTATCGTAAGTTTTTATGCGTCAATTCCCCGACATACTGTAAATATTACCTAACGACACGAGTAAAATCAACTGTTACGGGGTATAAAAATGAAAAATAACAGCGCTTGGAAAGGATTTGCGAGGATCCCTAGACGGACAGGTCAAGATTCTGTTCTGTTTGGCGTCTTTGGCGCTCCTAGGAAGGACGCCGGTTTGAACATATTCTTTAATCGGTAAAACCCGATACGCCAGAGCGGGACTCTATGCGTTTGGGACCGCTTTGAAGCTCGTTCTTGTTGACAAAAAAGGCTTTTTTTATAAAACTGACGGCACGCGTTGAGGCCTTTGGGGATTATACGGTCGACGCGTTTACACAAAGAGTTAATTTTAGGTCCAACCATTTTTTTGAGGTGGCGGTAAATTATACTGATCGCTCTCCTGAAAGGCACGCATTATGGCTTCTTCTAAATCGAAGGGTTTTACCCTTGTTGAACTGCTGGTCGTTATTGCGATCATCGGCATTCTGATCGGCCTGCTCCTTCCCGCCGTTCAAGCGGCTCGTGAAGCGGCGCGCCGTATGCAATGCACGAACAACCTCAAGCAGATCATGCTTGCGGCTCAGAACTATCACGACGCGCACAACTCGTTCCAGCCTGCTCGCGGCGGCGCGACCGGCACCCACGGCTGGGTTGGACACCACGTCTGGATTCTCCCTTACTGCGAACAAACGGCGCTCTATGAGGAGCTGAAAGCGAACGGTTTCCCGGACGTCCAACACAACGGCTCCGGCCTCTATTCGCGCGGCGCGAGCTATCTCCTTTGCCCGTCCGACGGCACGTCAAAGACTCTTGCGGCTTGGGTCAACGGAGCGCACAGGACGAACTATGCCGGTAGCTGGGGCGACTCGATCGTCCAGTCGGATGAATCCTCGATGACGTCCCGCGGTTTCTTCCCGGGCGGTCTTTACTGCAACGACGGCGGTACCCGCACCGTCGTTACGCGCTCGATGAGCGCTATGACCGACGGCACGTCGAACACGGTCGCTTATTCGGAAATGATTACCGCAGACTCGCAAGGTACTGCCAAGGTTAAGGGCGGTATTGGCTACATCGCCGGCGCCGCCGTTACTATTCCGCGCAACGTCTTGAATCTCGTCAGCACGGCGGATCGTACTATACTGAGCGGCAGCGTCTGCACGTTCAACCGCGGCGACTGCTACGCGCACGGTTCCGTCAGCACGACCGGTTTCCAAACGATCCTTCCTCCGAACTCGCCGAACGCTCGTAACTACAACAGCGGCAACGGTCAAGCTGGTTGGGGCTACGGCATCTGCTCCGCGCAGAGCAACCACGCGGGCGGCGTCAACTGCGCGATGGTCGACGGTTCCGTTCGGTTCGTCTCCGAAACGATCGACTGCGGCGACATGGACGCCGATATCAACGGCTCCGTGTACCCCACGGCCCAAGCGTCTCACGGCAGGGAATTTTCCAGCAGGAGCCCGTTTGGCGTCTGGGGCGCGATGGGCACCATCGCCGCTGGCGAAACTGTCTCGATGTGAGAATAAGCCGTCTGACGTTTCAAAGAGTCGCCGACGTTTCTCGACTGCAACGGCAGTTTGACGTCGGCGTTTTAATTTAACATAAGGAAAATATTAGGACGCTGTTATGCGAAATACAATAGCTAAAACGTTGACGGCGCTGAGCGTCGTCTTTCTTGCCGCCGCCGTCTTGACCGGCTGTTCCAGCAAGCCGAAAGGTTTCCCGAGCGTTAAACCGTGTACTGTTACCGTTACCGACGGAACGAACCCGGTCGAAGGCGTCGAAGTCGCCTTGATCCCCGCGCAAGTCATGAGCGGCGTCATCGTCGGCGGAACGACCGACGCGGCCGGCGTCTGCACGGTCAGCACGACCTTTGCGGGCCACTCCGCGCCAGGCTCGCCCGAAGGCGAATTCACTGTTACGTTGAAGAAGACGCCTGTGGTCGAAGATATGCCCGACTTGACTCCTGAGCAAGCCGCCGATATGACGCGTACGGAAGTCGATAAGTATTATCAAGAGCGCGACGCGAAAATCGCCGCCATGCCGAAGATTGTTCCTACGCAGCTGACCAGCTTCCAAACGTCTCCGGTTAAGGCGAACATTCCTGCCGACGCCGCGATTACTGTCGATCTGTCAACTTATTGAGATCGTTGCGGTTAGCGGAGAACGGCGCGTTGAACGTCGCTCTTGCTTAACTAAAAAAACCGCCGCCCTTTGGAGCGATTCCTGGGGGCGGCGGTTATTTTTTTACGCAGCGGCTATGGGGCGATTATTTCTTAACGCCGACGACATAGACGGACTCGATCGGTTCGAGCTCGAGCTTCACCGTAGTAACGCCTCGTTCCGAATCGAACGTCGATTCGATCGGCTTGATTTCTCCGGTCAGCGGATCCCATGTTTCCAGGGCGTCGAATTCGCCGCGCAGACCTGCGGAGAATTTCGCCGGAGCGTTCGACGAGTTTGCGAAATAGTACGCGTCCAGCCCGTTTTTCACTTTATGCATATATTGGAACATGCCGTCTTCGGGGTATTCCCATCTGGGGACGACGTTTAAGGTCGGGATCGTCGTACCGTCGAGCGGTTTCACGGCGACGTCCGGAACCGGCACGAGATAATCGCACGCCGCCTGGAGATTTTCGGTCGTCGGACGGGGCACGAAGACGGCGCGGTCGCGGTAGATCGAATCTTCGTATGCGATCGTATTCTCGGCGAGTTTTTGGACATATTCGCCCGCCTTATTGATTTCGCGGCAGTTGACGAAATTTGCCGGAAGGACAATGTCTTCTTGTCCGGTCTCTATCGCGTCGCGCGGAGCTTGGGTCAACGGATCGATTCCAAAGATACGCTTGATCGTCTCTTGGACTTTCGCGTTATACTCGACGCCTTCAGACGCCATCGACGGGAGCCGTGTCGTCGCGAGCAATTTGCCGCCGGCGTCGTAGAAGTCGGCGAGCTTTTCAAGGTTCTTCCAGGAGATCACGTCCGCGCCCGGGACGACGAAGCAGCGGTATTCTTCCCAGTTCGACGCGTTGTCGAGCCGCAAGAGCGTCTGACCGTCTTTTTCTTTGATCGTGAGCTTTTCGTCGACAATATCCGGATGAACAAAGGTGAAGTCGCGCCAGATCCGGGTCGTCAGCTGACTTCCCACCGCCAAATAGTCAGTCTCGCGAGGAAGCAGAACGCCGTAAGGGTAGTCGCCGGTGATGAACTTGAATTGGAAGTGGAAGAACGCTTTAAGGTTGTCGACCGGGTAGAGGACGCCGAAGTCGGCGACGTGGCGGCCCCCTTGCATCAGGAGACTGTTGCGCGAAACGAATTCTCCGTAAGTCGGGAGGAAGCCCTCGAGTTTCGGGTTGCGCCACGAGATCTCGGGCGGGATATAGACGTTTTCTGTATCGGTCCAAATACCGTGCGGCAGCATGACGTTTCCGCCGCGCGCGTAGATTTCCATCGCGCTGCGCAGCATCATCGATTTGTCGAACGAACCGTTCCGGTAGTTGCCGTAGATTTCCACGAAGCAGAAGGGGAAGTCGTAGTTAAACGCGGCGGACGTCGGGATTTTGAACCCGTCGCGGCCGTGTCCGTAATAATGAATCGAGTCGAAAAGGACGGCGTCGCAGCCTCGGTGCGCCGCCATCGCGTCGGACGACATATCGACCGGCTGAATGACGTAGGGGCCCTGCGGATGCCCGGTCGAGACGACGTCGAGCCCGCGCTCTTCGCGCCATTTCTTGACCATGCCGGGATAGCCGTCGCCGAACAGCCGATTACGGGTCGTCCAGAGCCGGAATCTTGCAGACGGAGTTTCGTCGCCGATCGTGTAGAATAGGGCGGGGTAATCGAGGTCCGGATCTTGTCCGAAGAGCGCTCGGTATTTATCGTTGAACTCGAGCGCCCAGTTGCGCGAACCCTCTGTTTGAGTATTGGTGATATCGTCGAAGAAAAACGCAGTAATGGTCGTGCCGAAATTCTTCTTGAATTTTTCGTAGAAGACGTCGTACGTTAGGGAGAAGAATTTCTTGACGGCGTCGGGGGACATATAGTCGACAAGCCCGTGAGGATCGGAGACGCACACGAATAGGAAGACTTTCCAGTTCCCTTCGGGCGCGTCCCAAACGACGTTCCCTTCGGCGTCGACGCAATTGCGGATATTGACGCGTTCGAACGTGTCGAGATTCATCGCGACCGCCGCCTGAAGGACCCCTTCCGGCTTGCCGTAGAGGACGTTGTCGCCAAATGGAATCGGAGATTTTTCCGAGAATTTCGCAGGACCCTGGACGCTCCATTCGACTTTGTCGAGCCGCTTAAGCGTCGCTTCCGGGAACTGCTCTTTGAGGCGCCAGCCCGCGCTGCCGCTCGGGAAATCGAGGTCGTCGTAATAAACGACCTTCATGTTGAGTTTGTCGGCAAGGTCGAGCGCTTTGCCGTACTGCGTGAAGTACTCTTCCGTAAGGTATTTCGGGGTCGTTGACGACACGGGCAAGAAGGTTATGCCACCAAATCCGTTTTGCTGACCGACTTCGAAAATCTCTTGAATAATCGCGTCGGAAAGTTCGCCGTTTGTGTGCCACAGCGGCTGCGGCTTGAGCGGAATCTTCGCGCCAGGCAGGATCGACGGCGCTTCCTGGAACCACGCTTTCAGCTGCGCGGCGTCCGCGTTGGCCGCCGAAGCGCCGAGCGCGTCTTGTTCGACCGCTTTACCGGCGTCGGAACGGGGCTCCGCGCCAAACGCCGCCGCGCTGAGCGCCGTCAGGGTTAATAGCGTGAAAAATAGTCTTCTATACATAGCTTTTCTCAATATCTTTAATCGCGGGTAACTGGTAACTGGTAACTCTTCGCGTCGGGACGCTTGACGATTAAACAGATTATAGCAGAACGACGGACCCTAAACAACAAAAACTGCAAAAACGTTCTTTTTTCATAGAAAAGCTAGCGGGAGCGGAGCCCTAGAACGTCTAATGCTGCCGTCGGCCGACGCGTCAAGGACGCGTCTTTTAAGGCTTGAAGACGTTTATCGCTCGGTAAAGACAAAAGACGATTATCGCAATTGCCGGAAAAGACAAGAGCATATGAGGCTCCGACCCAATCAAAAAGAGCGGAGTAAGGAGGACGAGCGCGAAAAACCAACAGCCGCTGACTTCCTTGCCCGACGCAGGTCCCTTTTTCGACGGAGCATTGGACGCTTCGAAAGTCGGCGTTGAGGCTAGAAGGAACACGAACGCCGCTATAAGGCTTAAAGCACCAAAGGCCATATGACGACGAGCAACAAAAACGATCGACAGCGCCGCTATTGCCGACGTCGTTAAGAGACTTTCTAAAGAGTAGCCGTGTTTGTTCTTTTTGAGGAATTTGCGCGGACCGGAGACTGGCTCCGCCTCCGAAGGTTGAAGTTCTGCTTTGGAGGGCTGGACGTTTGAAGGGGCGCGGCCGACCGGTTCAGGTTCGGCGCTGGGCGCGTCGAGAGGCGGCGCGGCGTCGTTTTCTAGTTTAATCTCCGACGTAGGAGTCTCTTGCAGGAGCTCCTCGTTCAGACTATGAAGCGGGTCTTCCGGAAGGGGTTCCGGCGCCGAAGTTGGCCCTTGCGGCTCCGGCGTTTCGAGCGTTTCGACTTGGTAAGGGACGTATTCGAACGGCTTGGGCTCAAAAGCCGTCTCAATAGTTAACTCGGAGGAGGACCCCAAGTCCAAAGCGTTCGAGTCGGCCTCGAGCTCGAGCGCCGGGCTGGACGTCAGGTCGATCGAGGGCGCGTTAAGGTCGAGCGGCTCAGGATCTGCCGACACGATAGAAGCAAATTCTTCTTCAAGGGATAAACCAGTCGCTAACGAACTGATTTCGGACGCCTTGGACTGAGTTCCGGAGGTCGTCTCGACAATAGTTTCAGGGCGGATTTCCCCATTTCGCGCCATTTCACGCAGACGAACGGAGGCAACGGACCCTTTACGTTCGGAATCGTCGTAGTAGTAGAACTGCATTGTCGATAGTTTTCTACGCTTTCCAGGTCAATTTGATTTACCGCGCGGCGCCGGACGACGTTACGGCGTCAATGAGACGTTATGTTTTTACGCCTTCAAGACGTTTTTTACCTTGTAAAGACAATAGGCGATTATTGCAAGGGACGCGACAACTGCCTGCGAGTCGAAGCCGTCCAGGAAGAACAGCAAAAATACAGCGGCGAAGATCAGCGCTGTCGCCGAACAACCCCAAGAACTGTTGCCGGACCCGGATTGTCCCGCCGCCGGAGCGGGAGTCTTCCCGGCAGGCTGCATCTTGACGCCTAGTCGGAACGTCCAGACGACGACGATCGTTGTAAGGCATAAAAAAGCGAGCGAATTTTGTCCGCAAACTACAAAAATAATGGTCAGTACCGCCAGCGTTATTGCGGCTAAAAGACATCCCAAAGAGCGGTTGTCTTTGTCCTTTTCGAACGCTGGATCGGGGACCGATAATTGAGGTTGTCCCGTTTGGGTCTGTTGGAGGTTCGGCGAGCAGGGGGCGCTTGATGCGGCAGGGGGCGACAAGTTATACGTCGAAGCAAGGGGGTCGGCTGCCTGAGTCTCTCGAAGCAGCTCCTCGTTCAGACTTTGGAGCGGGTCTTTCGAACGCTGCTCCGGCGCGGAATCGGTAATTTGCGGTTCCGTTACTTTCATCGCCTCAACAGGATAAGGAACGTATTCGTACGGCTTAGCGTCAAAAGCCGACTCGACGGTCAACTCGGAGTAAGGCGCCGAATCCAACGCGTTTTCGTCGGCGTTGAGATCGAGCGCTGGGCTGGACGTCAGGTCGGTTGAGTCGGCGTCGAGCTCGAGCGCTGGGCTGGACGTCAGGTCGGTTGAGTTGGCGTCGAGGTCAAGCTCGGGACTAGACGTCAAGTCGATCAATTCGGCGTCAAGCTTAATCGGGGCAGGGTCGGGCAGCGCGTTTGAGCCAAATTCTTTTTCGAGGGACAGGCCCGTAACAAACGAGCCGATTTCGGACGCTTCCGACTGAATTCCAGAGGGCGTTTCCAGAATAGTGTCGGGACGGATTTCCCCATTTTGCGCCATTTCACGCAGGCGAACGGAAGTAACGGGCCCTTTGCGTTCGGAACCTTCGTAATAGTAGAGCTGCATCGTTGTTAGTTTTGTACGTTTGTTAGGTCAAGTTGGGCGCTGTAATTTGCCCGGAGGTTCGGCGTCTTTGCTCGCGACGCCCGACGACTAGCGGATTATACCAGAACAACGGGCGTTAAACAACAGAAACCGCAAAAAGCGTCGGTATTTCATTGAAAACTAGACGGCAAACAACGTCGGCGCGAGTCGATATGCCGAGGAAACACGTTCATAAGGCGGCTATGAGTTGGTTATGGCCTTATAAAAACAAAAGACAATTATTGTAATCGCCGCAAACCATCCAAAAGCCGCTAAGTTCCCTGCGATAAGCGGCACAAATCCCAGCCCGATTAGTAAAACTGCAACAAAACAGCCGAAAAAGGCGTCGTCGTCCTCGGACCGTTGCGAATTCGCTCCTGTCGCGCGCGCTTTCTCGCGAACGTCAGGAGACAGCGTCAGCGCCGATTGTTGTTCCGCTGAAGCAGGCGTCTTTTTGATAGACGGAGCTTTGTTCTTCAAGGAAAGGTAGAAGATCGAGATAAAGATGATTGCGCCAATGCTGATAATAGCGTAGCAGGACTGTTCCTCAGAAAGAAAAGATATTATTAATAACGCTATAATCGCCTCTGTTACAAGAAATGCCGTAGAGTAACTGTCTTTATCTTTTTTCTCATGCGTCTCCTGTTGGGATTCGCCGCTGGCGTCAAGCGGTCGGAAGGACTGAGCATTTTTGAGCGGCTCGCGCGGAGGAGCAGGCTGAGGTTCCAAAGGTTGGAGTTTTGCCGTTTCATGCCGCTCTTTTTTTGAGGGTTGAAAGCCCGAAGCGGAACGGTCGATCGGCTTAGAACCGGGGCAGGACGCGTCAACCGGCGGTTCTGCGGACGTCGAGACAGGGTTTTCTGTCTTAGTTTCTGTCTTAGTTTCTGTCTTAGCTTCTGTCTCTAGAGTCTCTTGGAGCAATTCCCCCTTGGGGCTTCGGGGAGAATCTTCCAGAGTCGGCGCAGACGTTGAAGCCGACCTTTGCAGTCCCGAGGCTTGCATCGTCTCGACTTGATAAGGGACGTATTCGAACGGCTTGGCGTCAAAAGCCGTCTCAATAGCCGACTCTGGAGAAAGACTCAAGTCCAGCGTTTCCGAGTCGGCGTCGAGGTTGAGTTCCGGACTGGACGTCAAGTCGATCGAGTCAGCGTTTAGGTTGAGCGGATCGGAATCGGCGGGCGCGCTTGACGCAAATTCTTTTTCAAGGGACAGCCCTGCGGCAAGCGAACCAATTTTCGACGCTTGCGCCTTAATTCCAGAGGGCGTTTCTAGAATAGTGTCGGGACGGATTTCCCCATTTTGCGCCATTTCACGCAGGCGAACGGAAGTAACGGGCCCTTTGCGTTCGGAACCTTCGTAGTAGTAGAGCTGCATTTTGGTTAGTTGTTATGAGTTTTCCAAGTCAAGTTGGTTCGTTCAATTCCACCGTCTTTATCCTATCTGGCGTAGAAAAGATATACTTTGCAATCTCACAAAATGCTCTTTTCAACATTGTCAGAATATAGTACTCTCTAGCAAAAAAGGAGACGCTAATGTTACGAGGGAGCTATACAAAGGAAGAACGCGATTATTTTTTTC
>JAQVHZ010000045.1 GCA_028695965.1 Thermoguttaceae bacterium
AAACCGGTTGTACTGGGGGCTTGTTCAGCAAAAATCTCACTGATTCGTTAATTTTTACATTTTTTCTTCAAAAATTTCCTCCCGAAAATCGAAGGGGGAGCAGAATGGGGTTTTTAGAACCTCCCATAAAAAAGATTGATTAGCCGCGCAACTTATCATATAATTTCTGGCACGACCTTATAACGGGCCGTTCAACTTTTCACGTCCGCTGCGTCCACGCGGCAATTTAGAACGAGTCGGCGCCGCGCGTCAGAAGCGCAGGCGTTGATCGGTAAGCGAACTTTTCTATACTCACAGAGAGATTTGTAATAATGGTTACTAGAAAATCCAAATCGAACGATTCAGAACCGGAGATGAAGCTGACCCGCGCGTCGAAAATTTTCGAAGAGAGATTCGAGAAGCTTCGTCTGGCGTTTCGTCAAGCGGAAGGGGACGAAATCGACGACGTCTTCGCGGCGATCGTTTCTCATCTGACGAGCTCGGAAGAAGAATGTAAACAATTCATGCTCCGCTGCAACTATACTCAGATGAGGACGCTCTTGCTCGTTCTTGACGACGTCGCTTCGGCGTTTGCTAACGTGGGATTTTTGCAGACGATTAAACAGTTGCAGGCGCGGTTTCCGCAATACGATCTCTCCGGAAGTATGGACGTCGTCGCCTACATGATCGCCGAACTGGCTCATGTGGAGTTTTCGAAAAAGGATCGTCGAGTCAGTCGGGAAAAGATCTTGAAAGAACTCTATGCGAAAGCGGCGGCGGGCGATCCGGAAGCTCAGTTCCGGCTGGCGCTGCGATGCTACTTCGGAAGCGACGGTCGCGCCGATTACGACGTCGCGCGAAAATGGGCGCAAAAAGCGATCGATCAAGGTTATGCGCCCGCCGCAATCTTTCGGGATTTGCCTAGAGATTGACGCGTTTGCCGAACGACTTGAGCCTGCCGTTCAGCAATTGGCAAAGCCCGGTCGCTTCGTTGTCATTAATTCCAAACGTCGAGAGCGTTTCAATGAGCAGCTTTATCATAACCGCCGACAACCCGAAAGTTCTTGCACTCCGAAAGAAAGAGCCGCGCCTGGGCGTCGTCGTCGACTTGCTTGGCGATATTAGTTTTCGGGACTATTCGGACGGTTATTCGTTTATTGTGTGCCAAATTGTCGGTCAGATGATTTCGCAAAGGGTTGCCAAGGTTTTTTGCGAGCGGCTCCACGCGCTTTGCGACGGCGAGATTAGCCCGAGGACGATCTCTCGTTTTCCCGTCTCGGAGCTAAAAAACATCGGCTTGTCGCGTCCGAAATGCCAATATATCTTAGGGTTCACCGAGGCGATTCTGAATAAAGAACTTGTGCTGGACGAGCTCGAAGAGGCTTCTGACGACGAAGTCATGAAGCGTTTGACGGCAATTAAAGGGATCGGGACGTGGACGGCAAAGATGTATTTGCTCTGCGTCTTGCGCCGCGACGATATTTTGCCCTATGAGGATAAAGTATTCGCTAAGGCGTTCAAGTGGCTGTATAATCTAGAGGACGCGACTTGCGCCGACATAAAAAAGCGCGGTAAGCGTTGGTCGCCCTATGCGTCGATCGGCGTTCTTTATTTGTATCACGCGACCGCCGCAAAATTGACAAGTCGGCCGTTTTCCGAATACGAAAAAGCCGCTAAACAAAGGATAATTAAGGAATAGTCGTATAACGTCAATCAGGAAAGGACTTCCACGATGAAAAGAATTCTTCTTGCCATATTCGTACTGGCGCTGGCTCCCCTTGCCAACGTCGTCGCGTCGGAGGGCGACGTCAGTCCGTATTATCTTGCGAATCCGTCTTTTGAACAGGCGAGGTCTGACGGAGGCGCCGCCGGTTGGAGCGGCGAGTCTTCCGCTTTTGTGATTGCGTCGGAAGACGCTCGCACCGGCAATACGTGTCTTAAATGGACGGGAGACGGGACCCGATACAATCTTTGCTCCCAAACGACCAAACTTCGGCCCGGCGATTGGATCGACTTTTCCGTTTGGGTCAAGACGAAAGATCTTAAAGGGGGCGCCGCGACCGTTTGCGTCGAATGGAATCGGCCCGACGGGACGTGGTACGGCGGCGCCTACGCACACGGCATGAAAGGCACGACGGTCGGTTGGGAAAAGGTTTCCGCGCGGACGAGGATTCCAGAGGACGCGGCGAGTCCTCACATTTCCGTTTATGTCTCCAAGTCGGGTTCCGGAACCGCTTGGTTTGACGACGTTGAGATCGCTCAGTACGAGCCGCCATTCTTCTCGGCAATAATGACTGATCGCTATCGTTCTCAGTCGACCGGCGGACCAGTCGACGTCTTTGTCTGTTATACGAAGACGACGAACAAGGTAGATTTCAAAGAACTGGAGCCGGAGCTGGAGATCGTCGGCGACGACGGGTCGAAAGCGAGCGCGGCGCTTGTCGAAGCGGCGGACGATTATTACCGATTCTCCTTTGATTCGACCGAACTTAGCGTCGGAAAATATACGCTTACCTGCTCGATGGACGATCCACTGTCGCAGAAGCCGCAAACCGTGTCGACGCCCTTTACGAAGCTCGACGAGTACCCGGCGCGCGTCAGTTATATCGACGAGCATCAGCGCCTGATTCGCAACGGCGAGCCGTTCTTCCCGTTAGGGCTGTATCTTTCCGCCGCGTCGCCGGAGCAAATTGAGATACTTAGCGATTCGCCGTTCAACTGCGTTATGCCTTATGCTCCGATCAGTCGTTCTGCAGTCGATTCTCTCTTTGAGAATGGGATCCATACGATCTATAGTGTGAAAGACAACTTTCCCGGTCTCCAAAATCAGACGATGGAAGAGGGGAACGCTCGTACCGGAAGGATGATTAACGAGCTGAAGGACTGTCCCGGCGTCATTGAGTGGTATATCAACGACGAGCTACCCGCGACGATGGTCGACGATTTGTCAGCGCGTCGCGATCAAGTCGAAGCGCTCGATCCGAGTCGTCCGGCGTGGGTCGTTTTGTATCAAGTGAACGAGCTGCGTTCCTACCTGTCGACTTTTGACGTCATTGGAACCGACCCTTATCCAATTTCGGACAAAGAGCCGTCTGTCGCCGCAGAATGGACGGAAAAGACGGTGAACGCCGTCTTCGGCAAACGCGCCGTCTGGCAAGTTCCGCAGATTTTCAACTGGGCGTCGTACAAGAGCGGCGACAAAGAAAAGGCAAAATATCGCGCGCCAACTTTTGAGGAGATGCGCGGCATGGCGTGGATGTGCGTGGCAAATGGCGCCAACGGCTTGATCTTTTATAGTTTCTTCGACCTCTTTAAGATGGATAAGACGGTCGACGAAGGCGGCTATGCGCTCGTTCGCGAACCGTTTGACAAGCGTTGGGGCGAAGTCAAGACGATGGCGAAGGAGATCGAAGAACAATTCCCAATTCTGCTTGCCGTCGGAGAAACGCTTGATATTGCGCCGACAGAGGCGTCGTCCGACGAGGCGATTTACCGCCTGTGCGGAACCGACGAAGGGACGTGGCTCCTAGTCGTCAACAAGTCGCGGGAGCCGCAGCAAGCGGAATTTGCCGTTCCGGAAGGCGCAAAAGTTGTGGAAACGAGATTAGGCTCGGAAGCGGCGCAAGACGGAAATACGATTCGCGTCGACTTGGGAGCGCTCGAACCGAGATTGATTTTGATCAAATAAACGTTCCATTGGTTGCATAAAATGAATAAGACTCGCGTCGGCGCCGACCGCTTATAAGGTCGGCGTTCGGCGCGAGTCTTATTTTATCAACTGCCTGTTCGGCGCTTGTTCAGTTTTTCTTCACGAATCCGGGGACCGGTTTTGGTTCGACGCTGGGCCCGTCGATGGAGATTGTTCCGTCGTCGTGCAGAATCATCTTGTCGATGAAGAGCTTGCGGTCGTGCGAATCGGTTCTGGCGTGATAGACGTAGTACATTTCCGAACGGTCGGGGGAGAAGAAGACGTTTCCATGCCCGACGCCGCGCACGGTTCCGCCGTCTTGCGTGTTTTTCTCTAAAATCGGATTATTGTTCGCCTTCGTATAGGGGCCGAGCGGGCTCTTTGCCGTCGCGTAACCGACGGCGTACCAATCGCCGCCGAAGAAGTTGGCGGAGTAGGTGATATAATACGTGTCGCCAAGCTTAAAGAGCGCGGTTCCTTCTGTCCAACGACGATTGACTTCTCCTGCGGTAACGGAACGGCTTTCCCATTCGGATTGTTTGTCGTCCAACTTGACGGGCGGACGGATGAGGAGCGTCGGTTCGCCGACGACGCCGGTCAAATCGGGCGTCAGCTCAACACCGTAAGCCCAGCTTTCTTCAATTTCCTGGAACTTGTTTTCTTTGCGGACCTTTTCGGCAAGTTCCGATTCGACCGGGTGTTCATAGCAGCATCTGGAGAAGGTCAGATAGGGCGTTCCGTCGTCGTCGATGAAGAAATTGGCGTCGATGATCGGGTAGCCGGGCTCGAAGAGCGGTTCGTCTTTCAGCAGCTTAAAGGGGCCATTAGGCGAGTCGGCGACCGCGATTCCAATGTTGAATTTTTCCGCTTGCGTCCAAGGATACGGGGCGTTTTGAGCGCTGAAGAACAAGTAGTACTTCCCGTCGAGTTCGTACCCTTCAGGCGCCCAGAACGCGTCATGCGCCCACGTTCCCCTTGCGTCAAAGACGAGCCCTTCGTCTTGCCACGTAACGAAATCGCGAGTCGACCGCGCTTTGTAGCCGTAGACGTCGCCCTTTTCGGAAGTGTAGTAGAGCCAGTATTTACCGTCGTACTCGACGATCTCGCCAGTCGGCTTGCGCAAGATACTTGGGTCCGCCGCCACCCCTTGCGGGTTTTGGTAGCAGAGCGGGTCTTCGGCAAAGGTTTGCGGAACGGTTTTCAGTAATGGTCCGCCAATTGCGGCGCATAAGGCGGCGCCGACCATGTGGCGTTGGAATTCTCTTCTGTTCATTAAAAAAACCTTGTTTTGTAGTGTTAGGCGTCTTGTTTAAACGACGGCTTCATTATATCGCGCCGCTGGGCGCGTTGCAAGTTGAACTTCCTTTTGAAGGGCGATTAAGACGATTAGCAATAATAACGGCTAAATTTTATCGATTTCCCGCAACTGCCTTTCCCTTGAACAAAGACCCGTCTTGGAAACGATTCCGCGACCGGAAAGGCGTTGCTGTCGCCGCTGCCGTAAAATTTAAAAATTTTTTAAAAATAATTGGGGAAAACTTAGAAAGTTTTCATACAATGTATATATGGGGCGAGTCCCTGGGCTTGAGGAAACTTTTTCGACTAGGAAAAAGTTACAGACTTAAGGCTCTCCCAGTTTTATGCAATTTTCGTCGCTAAGATTGAGCTCCGTATGCTGTTAGTGTAAAATACAGTTGCTGGCAGGCTGCAGCTTGTTTAGAATTGCAGCCTTGCGTTTCCCTCCATTCCCCATTTTTCACAGGAGCTACGCGATGTCGTTATTTCTAAAGAAATCTATGGAAGTTCGGCGTAACGGTTTTACGCTCGTTGAACTTCTCGTCGTCATCGCCATTATTGGCATTTTGATTGGGTTGCTCTTGCCTGCGGTCCAAGCGGCTCGCGAGGCCGCGCGGCGTATGCAATGCACGAACAACTTGAAACAGATCATGCTTGCGTGTTTCAACTACGAAAGCGCGAACAAGTATTTTCCGCCCGGCTCGATGAGCCTCTTGAACTCGAAAGGCTCGTTGACAGGCTCGAATCAGTATTCCGGCTGGACGATTGCGATTTTGCCTTTCATTGAACAGGCGCCGCTTATCGCCAATTATTACGACTTCAGTAAATTGATCCAGTCTAGTTATGTGATCGATCCGGATATTCAAGCGATCCTGACGACGCAAATTTCCGAATACCGCTGCCCCAGCGACGTTGCCGACAAGACGTCGACGACCCGGCACGACGGCGGTCAGTATCGCAGCGCCGAACTTGCGACAGGCTCCTATCGCGCCGTTACGGGTCGGCTCGACGAAGTCAAGACGGGCAAAGGGTCCGCAGCCAATCCTAATCTTGGCACGTTCGATATGCCGAACGACTCAATGAACTACGTTCGTTGGGATTGGCGCGGCGCGTTCCACACGGCTGGGTATGTTTTGCGTTCTGGGACGGCTAGCGTTGTTTCACAAGAGTCGCCCGCGTCGTTGATTGACGGAACGTCCAATACGATCAGCGTCGGCGAGATGCATAAGGTTCGCTGCACCTACAATAAACGCGTTTGGCCCCTTCCGACCCTTTGGGGCTACAACTACGGCTGGTACAACAAGTCGGTCATTTTGACAGGGGGCGGCAATCTCGACGTTCATCTTCGCGACTGGAATTCGTATTGCGGCACGGTGATTTCCGAAGGGGCGGCGCTTCGCGGCTGGGGCGCGTATCATTCGGGCGGCTTGAATTTCTCGTTGATGGACGGCAGCGTTCGCTTCATTTCGACGACGGTCGAGCCTGGTATTTTGGCGGGCTACGCCGCTGTCGCTGACGGCGCAACGTCAGGATCGCTTTGAGCTTAACTAGTGCGAGGAGAATTATGACTCGAAAGAATATTGTCGCGGCGCTTGTTGCGCTCGCCGTCGTTCTCAGCGCTTCGACAGGTTGTAAGCCGAAAGAAGCGGTCGTGCCGGTCTCAGGCGTCGCAACCTACCAGGGCGAGCCGCTGGCCTATTGTTCGATTTACTTCACGCCGACGAATCCGGCGAGTCCCGATTTGTGCATAACGTCGGTCGGCAAGACGGACGCCGAAGGGCGGTTCGAGCTGACGACTACCGAACTCGAGGCTCGTAAGGGCGCTGTTGTCGGTCAGCATAAAGTGGCGTTTAAGTTTATGCAATGGGGTACTGAATTCGACGAAGACGAAGGTCCCGGCGCTGATGAAGTACCGCTGCTGCCCGCAGAATACACCCAAGGAACGAAAATTACTTTTGAGGTTCCAGAAAAGGGCACGGATTCTGCAAACTTCGACCTGGACTGACTCATTGGATAGAGCGCGAACGTAAAATTCAACGTTCGCGCTTTACTTTGTATCGATAACTAGACTTTACGACAAAAGACAATGACTCCTATAAAATATATCGCAACGGCGTTTGTCGCTTTCTTTTTAGGAACCGCCGCGGTCGCGGGCGCCTCAGAGCCGACGGCTGGCATACCTTGCGACGACCTTCACACGTATTCGCTCACGCTCCCCGACGACGCGTTCAATCCGAGCGCCTTTTCCGTTTCCGCTTGGATTAAGACGGACAGACCCGGGGAATCGCAGGGCGTCTTGGACGTCGGCGTTCCTTCGCAGTGTTTTTCGTTTTACGTATACAACGGGTTCCGTATGCTTGTCGCCAAAGGCGGGGGTTCAGACGAGTATGGGTACGCAGTCGCGCCCGCGCCGGAGAAGAACACGTGGACGCACTATTGCGGGACCTACGACGGTAAGACAATTTGCGTCTATAAGGACGGCGCCATCGTTCAGAAGAAAGAGTTCTATTCCGAACTTACCGCCGCCGACTACGCGGGCAAGATTCTGCTCATTGGCGCGATGGAACCAAACTTCCAACGACCTTTTTACGGTCAGCTTAACGACGTCGCGCTCTGGAACCGCGTCTTGAGCGCCGCGGACGTTGCGGCGATTTACGCTAACGGCGTCGACGGGGCGCCGGAAGCGCCGGTCGCTTCGTGGAACGCGCAGAGCGTCGCCGCCGACGGCGAGAAGTTGATCGCCAACGGTCCCCGAGCGTTTGACGCTTCGCGGGAATTTTTCGAACCTCTATTGAACAAAAAAGATTCCGGTTATCGCGGCGTTTGGTACTATAACCAGAAACTGAATAACGAATATGTTTACAAGTATTCGGGCGGTATGGGCACGTACCCTGCGAACCATTATCCGTTTGCGGTCTATCGGCCCGAGGTCGACAAGACGTTTTTCTGCTACGGCGGCTTCGATCCGTCGGAATCGAGCCTGTGGCATGAAGTCGGCGTCTACGACCATAAGACGAAGAAAGTCTCACGGCCGACCGTCTTGCTTGACAAAATGACCGAAGACGCGCACGACAACCCCGTCATGTCGATGGACGACGAAGGACGAATTTGGGTCTTTTCGACGTCGCACGGGACGGGCCGTCCTTCTTATATCCATCGCAGCGTTCGCCCATACGATATTTCCGAATTTGAGCGCGTCGAGCCGACGAAAATCCTTGACGGCGCCAAAGTCCCGATGGACAATTTCTCGTATTTCCAAGTGTGGAACGTTTCGGAACGCGGTTTCATAACCTTTTTTACGACCTACGACCGCAGCCTTGTCGCCGACGCGGATCCCAACTCCAAAGCTCAGCGTTTGCTCGCGACGGCGTCGAGCGCCAACGGAATCGAATGGAGCGCGTGGAACCCCCTTGCCGCGACCGAGATTGGGCACTATCAAAACGCGCGCGTTCACTATTCCCGCGATAAAGAGGCTGACGACGGCAAGCCGCAAGTTAAAATCGGCACGGCCTTTAACTACCATCCGGCGAAGCCAAAAGGGAACCGGGGCGTCGGCTTGAACTGGCGGACGAATCTGTACTATATGGAGTCGAACGACCTCGGCAAGACTTGGCAGTCTGTCGACGGCGAGCCGCTCGAGACGCCGATTCTAAGCTCGAAGACGCCCGCGCTTGTTCACAACTACGAAGAAGAGAACCTGAACGTCTACGTTACCGACTTAGCCTACGACGCGCAAGATCGACCGATTATCGGATACGTTACGAGCAAAGGGTTTGAGTCGGGTCCAGAAATGGGACCGCGATATTTCTGCACGGCTCATTGGGTCGGCGACACGTGGGAAATTTCAACTGTCTGCGAAGTCGACAACAACTACGAACTAGGGATGTTCTATATGGAAGAAGCGGATCAAGGCGTGATGCGCTTGATTGGCTCTTTCGACGACGGTCCTCAGTCGTACAACACTGGCGGGGAAATTTCCCAATGGATTAGCCGCGACGTCGGCAAGACGTGGGAAAAAGAGATCCAACTTACGGAAAACAGCGCCGTCAATCAATGCTTTCCAAGGAGGACTATCGACGCCAATCCCGATTTCTACGCCTTCTGGGCGACAGGAAACGGGCGGGAAAAATCGATTTCGACGCTGCGGTTCTCGACAAAAGACGGCAAAGTCTACGAATTGCCGCGCGTCATGAAAGAAGACTGGGAAGCCCCGACATTAATTACGAAATAATCACGCTGCCAGCGCGATGAAAAATAATAAGCCGCGCCGGAGCGCTCGTGGGGCTCCTCGGCGCGGTTTGCAACAATTGCCTAGGAGATAGTGTTATGGAAGAGGAACAAAAACGAACTCTTACGCGCGAAGACTACTCGTTTTTCTTTTCGGAACTGAACCGCATTAGCGCGACGGGCCTGATTTCCACAGAAACGCTCAACGCGATCGGCGAATATTACGAACCGAAGGCTAAGCCGATCTCCTTTCGCAAGTTGCTTGTTTTGAGCTGTCTTCTGCTCGGGGTCGTCGCTTTGGGATTTGCGCTCTTTATCACGTTGGACAAATACTGGGAAACGCTTGGAGAGGCGTTTAAGACGGCGCTGGTCATAACGCCTTTTGTCGCGTCGTACGTCGGGTATTTTGTTTCGACGATACACAAGCAACAATTAGCGTCCCAAGTATTTCTCTTCGCGGGCTGCAGTTTCTTCTTCCTCTTAGCGGCGTATATGTTTTCAACATACGCCGATCGGCTTGACGAGTACGAGCCATTATTGTACAGCGCGTCTGTTACGACGTTTGCCGCCGCATTTTTCACGCGGAATCAAGCGCTGCACGGCTTAGCGGTTTTTTATATTGGCGCGCTGCTGTTCCTTTCCTCCGATTATTCCTCTTCGGCGCTCTTTGGCGACCAAGGCTATTTTTGCGTCTTGCCCATGATTGGGTTGGGGCTCTATTGGAGCTATCGCCAGGCGTCGGGCGTCGTCGGTATGGCGTATTATCTCCTTTTTGCCTTTTGGGCCACTCTGCAGTTCTGGTTTTGGGACGTAGACGTTGAACGTTATCTTCCTTTTCCAATTGTGATCATGTATTCGGCGCTGGCGCTCTTTGGACTCTACTGCCGCCGAGCTGGGATTTTTCGGGGCGGCTTGCCTGTCCTTGCCTATCTGATTGTCTTGACAGCGCTTCCGTTTTTGACGGAGAAAAAATTTTATACCAGGGGCGTTCATGGGGTTCTGTTTAGTTGGAGCGACTACTACATTCTCGTGGGGATCGGAACGGCGATCGGAGTTCTTTCGTCAGCGCTTTTGTATCGAATACGCAGCCGCGTCGGCGCCCCTGCCGGACGCGCCGTTCTCAACGCGCTTTTGGCGTTGACGTCTCCGGAGGGAGTTGGATTGGCGACGCTTCCTCTTTTCGTGGTCTTTGCCGTGTGCTATGACCTTGCTCCAACGCTTGCTCCGATCTTTGCGTTTTATGCGAACGTTCTTATGGTCGGGGTTGCCGCGCGGTTCATTTGGATTGGCGCGAAAGGCTCTCCGTTTCAGTTTTGGATTGGAGTCGTTTACTTTATCGTGTGGATGTTCCTGCGTATGACGTCGCTCATTTCGACGTTTAACGCGGACGAAAAGACGTTTATCGCCATTATCTTCTTTCTCGTGGTTGCCGCCGCTCTTTTTGCGGCGTCCTACTGCTTTAAGCGATTTGTGAAGACGGAACCCGAGACGCATGAGATTATTGAAAAACCAGAACCGCGCAAACCGAAGGACCTCTTCTCAGAACGCGCTCGGCAGATTGCCGTCGTCGTTGTGATTTTGCTTCAGTTTGCGGTGGCTTTTGCAGCTCCATTTTGTTGAGAAAGCGCCAAGTTTAGTCAATAACACAGGGCGCCTTTGGTTTCTTAGAGCCGCGCCCGACGTCGGCAAGGCGCTGACAACAATGTTGGAACGTCAGCAAAAGCAACTATTTCAAGCCGGGCGAAATAGAACAACACAGCCTGACCCTATCGCGGAAAAAATTAGCCATGAAATAAAGTCCAAAACACCGACCTGACCCCTTGCAAGATTCGACAGCGCGGTTTACGCCTATTCTCTTGGAGATAGTCCCATGGAACAAGAGCAAAAACAAATACTAACGCGTGAAGACTACACGCTTCTCTTTTCGGAACTCGAACACGTTTGCGAGAAAGGATTGATTTCTTCAGAAACGCTTGACGCCATTCGCGGACGTTACAAGCCGAAGGAGAAGTCGACTTCTTTTCGCAGCTTAATCTTTATGACCAGTTTGCTGCTCGGGGTCGTCGCGTTAGGGTTTGCGCTCTATATCACGCTTGACGAATATTGGAGGACCCTTTCGGAGACGGTTCGAACGGCGTTAGTCGTAACGCCTTTTGCCGCGTCGTACGCCGGATATTTTGTTTCGGCGATACGCAAGAAGGAACTGGCGTCTCAAGCTTTTCTTTTCGCGGGCTGCGGTTTCTTCTTCCTCTTAGGGGCGCATATGTTTTCGACATTCGCGACTTGGTTTGACGCGAACAGACCGCTTTTATGGCTCTTTGCCGCCGTCACGACGTTCGTTGCGGCATTTTTCTCACACTATAACTCGCTGCACAGCTTAGCGATATTTTTTATTGGGGCGCTTCTTTGCTCTTGCGCCGATTATCACACGCCGCTCTTTGGGGATCGAGGCTGTTTTCTTGTCTTGCCTATGATCGCTGCAGGGCTCTATTGGAGTTATCGTCGCGCGTCGAGCGTCGTCGGCATGGGATATTATCTTCTCTTTGGTTTTTGGGCGTTTCTGCAATTTGGTTTTTGGGACGCATACTTTGAGTATTTTCTTCCTTTTCTTATCGTCGTCATGGGCTCGGCGTTTGCTCTTTTCGGGCTCTATTGCCGCCGAGCCGGAATTTTCCGACCCGGATTGCCAGTTATCGCCTATCTATTTGTTTTGATTGCGCTTCCGCATTTGACGTATGTAGATTTTTATACTAGAGTAGCGCGTTATGTAGAGCCAAATTGGGCGGACTATTACGTAGTCTTGGGGATTGGAACGGCGATTGGAGTTCTTTCGTTCGTACTTCTGCGCCTTTTAGAGAAACGTAGCGACGCTTCGACAAGCCGTCCTGTCCTTAACGCGCTTTTGGCTATATTATCGCCGGAAGGGGTTGGGGTTGCGACGCTTCCGCTCTTTGTTGCAGTAAGCCTGTCTTTTGACACCGGGTTGGAGCTTGCTCCAGTCTTTGCAGCTTATGCAAACGTTCTCATGGTTGGAGTTGCCGCGCGATTCATTTGGGTTGGCGCGAAAGACTCTCCGTTTCAGTTTTGGATTGGAGTCGTTTACTTTATCGTATGGATGTTCCTGCGCATGCTTTCGTTCATTTCGACGTATGACGACGAAAAGACGCTGTTTGCCATTTTGTTCTTTTTTGTAATCGCGGTCGTTCTGTTCATGGCGTCCTACGTTTTTTATCGGTTTGTGAAGACGGAAGAAAAAAGGATCGAGATTGTCGAGAAACCGGCGCTGCGAGAACCGAAGGACGTCGTGCCGGAACACGCGCGGAAGATTGGCGTGTGCGCTGCGATTTTGCTCCAGTTCGCGTTGACTTTGGTCGCCCCGTTCATTTAAGAAAGCTAGGGCGCTTGGCGGAGCGGCTTCGTCAAGAAGGCGGGGGCGCTCTGTTGGACGATTCTGTCCGACAAATCGTTACAATCGAGGAATAATTGCGATTATTTTTTATTTTCGTACGCTGTAATATTGATTTTGCTTTTACCTTTTGGTAGCATTAACTCAGCGGCATAGGTATTTGCCCGTCAAAATCCTCCGATTTGGCGCCGTTCATTCAGCAGGACCTTGCGGACGTCAACGCTAAATCAGGCTTCAACACGACGGCTTATCCTGCGCCGCGGCAGACGCGCCTGCTTCGAACAGCGCTTGTCTGCGCCGCAGTTGACGCCATTTGCATAGGAGATAGAGTTATGGAACAGGAACAAAACCGCGCGCCCGAGGGTGAAGAACGCGCTCTTGACTCTTCCGCGCAGGACCGCGTTTGCGAAGAGGCGCTGAGTTACTGGAAAACGCCCGGCGCTATTAGCGAGAGCAACGGAGAATTGACTTCCCTTGGCGTCAGAATCTTTCAACTTGCTCTGCTGCTTGTGATTGCCGCGTTTGGATTTATGCTCTTCCTGACGAAGGGCGAATATTGGAAGTCGCTCTCGGCGTCGGTCCAAGGGGCGATCGTCTTCGCGCCGTTCATCGCGTCGTACATTGGGTACTTTATTTCGAGGAAACGCAATTGGAAACTGGCGTCGCAGTGTTTTCTTTTTGCGGGCTGCGGTTTCTTCTTTTTCCTGGCGTCGCACACGATTTCGACATATTCGTCCTGGTTTAACGAGAATATGCCGCACCTGTGGTTCTTTGCCGCCGTTACGACGTTCGTTGCGGCATTTTTCTCACGCAATCGAGCGCTGCACGGCTTAGCGATATTTTTTATCGCGGCGCTGCTGTTCTTCGCTATGACGGATGTTCCTGGCTGCTCGCCGCTCTTTGGGGACAAAGGTTGTTTTTACCTCCTGCCTATGATAGCGCTGGGACTCTATTGGAGTTATCGCCATGCTTCCGGGGTGGTCGGCGTCGCTTATTATCATCTTTTCGTTTTTTGGGCGCTCGCGCAATTTTTCGTCTGGAATCCGCATAATACGCACTATCTTGCTTTTCCGGTAATCGTTATGGCTTCGGCTTTTGCGCTTTTCAGGCTCTTCTGCCGCCGCGCGGGGATCTTTCAGGACGGTTTGCCCATTTTTACCTATCTGATCGTCTTGACAGCGCTCCCATATTTAACGTATGGAGAGTTTTACTCCCGGAATATGGGTTGGTCAGGGGCTCGTTGGCAAGAGGCGTATTCCGTTCTCGCAGCGATTGGAGCGGCGATCGGCGTCCTTTCAGCCGCGCTTTTGCTTCGACTGGATCGCCGCGGCGCCGCGCCGATTCGCCGGAGCGTCCTTGACGTCCTTTTGGCTCTCTTTTCGCTGGAGGGCGTTTGGCTTGCGGTCCTTCCGCTTTTCCTTGCGTTTATGTTGCTGTTCGACAACCGCTCGGCGACTAATTCGCTCGCTCTGATCTTTGCCGCTTATGCAAACGTTCTTATGGTCGGGGTTGCCCTGCGGTACGTTTGGGTCGGCTTGAAACGCCTTTCGCCCGCGTTTTGGTTTGGTTGCCTTTACTTTGTCGTCTGGGCGCTTGTACGCGTCTTTTCGCTTGCGTCTCTGTTCGGCGCCGGCGCGACGAGCCTTGTCGTTTTATTCCTCAGCATAGTCGCGATCGCTCTCTTCGCCGCTTGCTATTTCCTAATACGGCATGGGGTCCTGACGCGGTATAGGAAGAACGAGGAGGAAAAGATCGGGGGAGTTGAAGAACCAGGTCTGCGAGAAGCGGCGGACGTCGTGCCCGAACATATGCAGAAGATTGGCGCGCGGATTGCAATTTTGCTGCAGTTCGTGTTGGCTTTTATTCTTCCGTTTTGTTAAGAAAGTAAAGGAGCGCCTCGGCGGAATACTTCCGTCTCAGAGGCGAGGTTCTGCATGACCAAATAAAAACGCGGCGAACCCAATGTGGATTCGCCGCGTTTTCTATTTACTCAAAGGTCGATAACGATTGAAGTCGCTCAGTTTTTGACGATCTCTTGCAAAGCGTTGTAGTATTCGTAACGCTTTTGGACGTCCGCTTCGGCTTCTTCTTGGAGCTTCGCGGCGGCTTCCGGATTGATACGGTTGAGGGACTTGAAGCGGTTTTGCCTGGCTTGGAAGTCTTTCAAGAAACCATCCGGCGCTTTGCTTGCAAGCTTGAACGGTTTTTCAAGGCGCGGGTCATAGGACCAGAGCGGCCAGTAACCGCAATTGACGGCTTCTTTTTGGAGCTGCATGCCTATTCTCATATCGATACCATGGTTGATGCAGTGGCTGTAGGCGATGATGAGCGAAGGTCCCTTGTAGGATTCCGCGGCGACGAGCGTTTTAATCGCATGGGCAGGGTTGGCGCCAAGGGAGATTTGACCGACGAAGCACATGCCGTACGAGGCGGCCATCATGCCGAGGTCTTTCTTGACAGTCTCCTTACCGCTGGCGGCGAATTTAGCGACGGCGCCCTTCGGCGTCGCTTTCGACGCTTGACCGCCCGTGTTCGAGTAGACTTCGGTGTCGAGGACGAGGATGTTGACGTCTCTCGTCGACGCAACGACGTGGTCCAGACCGCCGTAGCCGATATCGTACGCCCAGCCGTCGCCGCCGAAGATCCATGTGCTGCGTCGGACGAGGTAATCGGCGGACATTTGGAGCAATTTCGCATAGTCGGTCGCGCGGTTGAGTTCGACGAGCTTCGCTTTCAGTTCCTTGACCCACTTGCGTTGCTGCGCGATTTCTCCTTCGGTCTCTTGCTTGTTGTTGAGCAAGTTTTCGACGAGTTCGGGACCGAGGACGTCTTTCTTATCGTTCAGGATTTCCTTGACGAAACCGAGTTGTTGGTCGATACCGGCGCGCATACCGAGCCCGAATTCCGCGTTGTCTTCGAACAGGCTGTTGCTCCACGCGGGCCCGCAGCCTTCGGCGTTGGTCGTGTACGGAGTGGTCGGTAGGTTGCCGCCATAGATAGACGAGCATCCTGTCGCGTTGGCGATGAGCATCCGATCGCCAAAGAGCTGGGTAACGAGCTTGACATAAGGCGTTTCGCCGCAGCCCGCGCAGGCGCCGGAGAATTCAAAGAGGGGCAGCAAGAGCTGCGAGCCCTTGACCGTATTGACTTTGACTTGCGAACGGTCGTAATCGGGAAGGCCGAGGAAGAAGTTCCAGTTTGCGCGTTCTGCTTCCAGATGCTTGAGCTGGTTTTCGAGGTTGATCGCCTTCTTGCGTTCTTCCAGCTTGCTCGGGGCTGGGTCGAGGGTAATGGGGCAGACGGAGACGCACGTGCCGCAGCCCGTGCAGTCGTCGGGAGCGACTTGGAGCGTGAATTTCTTGCCTTCGAATTCCTTCGTCTTGGCGTCGACCGATTTGAACGTTTCCGGCGCGCCGTCGGCGGAATCGTAGATCTTCATACGAATCGCGGCGTGCGGACAAACGAGCGAGCAGTTGCCGCACTGGATACAGGCTTCGGCGTCCCAGATCGGAATATCGATGGCGATGGAGCGCTTTTCGTATTTAGTCGTGCCGGTCGGGAACGTGCCGTCGGCGGTGGAGAGAAGATCTTTGGTGGAGAGAGATTCGCCGCGCGCGTCGATGAGAGCGCCGAGGACGTCGGTAACATAAGAAGGCGCGTTGTCGGCGACTTTGCCTTGGACGCCGCTGAGACGGTGGAACGTCGAGGTAACGGCGGAGGGAACTTTGACTTCCTGCAGCGCGGCGAGCGAGGAATCGACGGCGTCGAAGTTCTTTTGAACGACTTCCGGACCCTTCTTGCCATAAGCTCTCTGGATACCTTCTTTAATGCGCGCGATACCTTCGTCGACCGGCATGAAGCCGCCAAGTTTGAAGAAGCACGTCTGCATGACCGTATTGATACGGCTGCCCATGCCAGCCGCTCTTGCGACGGCGACGGCGTCGACGACGTAGAACTTCAGTTCTTTGTCGATGATTTCCTGTTGCAGTTCGATCGGCAGTTTATCCCACACTTCGTCGGCGCTGTAAGGCGAGTTCAGGAGGAACGTGCCGCCCTTGGTCAATGGCGCGAGCATATCGACTTTGGTCGTGAAGACGAATTGGTGGCACGCGACAAAGTTCGCCGAGTAGATCAGGTAGGAACCTTTAATCGGGCGCGGCGAGAAGCGAAGGTGCGAAATCGTAACGACGCCCGCTTTTTTGGAGTCGTAAACGAAGTAGCCTTGGCTGTAGTTCGGGGTATATTCGCCGACGATTTTGGTCGTTTCTTTGTTGGCGCCAATGGTGCCGTCGCTTCCGAGCCCGTAGAAGATGCAGCGGCGAACGTCGTCTTTTTCTGTTTGGAAGTCGGCGTCATAATCGACGCTCAGGTTCGTGAGATCGTCTTTGATACCGACGGTGAAGCTTTGTTTGATCGTTTCCGCAGCGAGCGCGTCATAGACGCCTTTGACCATTGCGGGAGTGAAGTCTTTGGAGGCCAAGCCGTAACGTCCGCCGTAGACTTTCGGCATAGCGCCGTCCCAAGCCTGGGCCAGAGCGGTGATGACGTCTTGGTAGAGCGGTTCGCCGAGGGCGCCGGGCTCTTTAGTGCGGTCGAGGACGGCGATGCGCTTGACCGATTTCGGAAGCGCGGCGCAGAACGCTGCGGCGCAGAACGGACGGTAGAGACGGACGTTGACGAGGCCGACGTTTTGGTCGTTGCCGACGTAGTCGAGATATTCCTCAACGATCCCGGAACCGCTCGCCATAATGACGATGACGTTTTCCGCGTTCGGATCGCCGAAGTAGTCGAACAGACGATATTGACGCCCGGTCAGCTTGGCGAATTTATCCATTTCCTCTTGAACGATCGCGGGCACGGCGTCGTATGTCGGGTTGCACGCTTCGCGAGCTTGGAAGAAGACGTCGGAGTTTTGGGCGGTGCCGCGGATGACCGGATTAGCGGGGTTCAGCGCGCGTTCGCGGAACTGTTTGATCAGGTCGAGATCGAGCATTTCCCGAACGATACTTTCGGGGATCGCTTCAAGCTTGTTGACTTCGTGCGAGGTGCGGAACCCGTCGAAGAAGTGAACGAAAGGGACCCTGGATTTATGCGTCGCGGCGTACGAAATGAGCGCAAGGTCGTGCGTTTCCTGAACGGTTCCAGCGGCCAACATGGCCCAGCCGCAGGAACGAGTCGCCATGACGTCGGAGTGATCGCCAAAGATGGAGAGCGCGTGAGTGGCGACGCAGCGAGCTGTAACGTGGAAGACGGTCGGCGTCTGTTCGCCGGCAATCTTGAACATATTCGGGATCATGAGGAGCAGGCCCTGAGACGCGGTAAACGTGCAGGTCAGCGCGCCCGCCTGCAAGGAGCCGTGGACCGCGCCCGCGGCGCCGGCTTCGCTTTGCATTTCAAAGACGTCTGGGATCGTGCCAAAAAGGTTCTTTTTACCTTTTGCGGCCCATTCGTCGGTCAGTTCGCCCATCGTGGAAGACGGAGTGATCGGGTAAATGGCCATAACTTCGTTGCAAAGATGCGCAATCATCGCAGCGGCTTCATTACCGTCGCACATTACAAAGCGTTTTTCGTCGCTCACGGTTAGTCTCCTCTACAAATTCGTCAAAAAAAGGCGCTGACACGCCTATAATTTAAAGGTTCTCGTTGAGTCTTTCTTGAAAAGCGGCCGCGCTGTCGGCGCCGCAGAAGTTTTGTTCTCGCCCCGTCTGCGCGCGACCTGAAAACGTTGAACGTCGACCAAGTTAAGGAATGTTCGGGCTTGTCGACTTCGGTCGAAAGCGGCGTACGGACAGCCGTATTGGGCAGCCTCTCTCGCCCCGGTGATTCAATTCGAATTATTCTAATCGAAATATTCTTTTACGACAAGCGGGGGGCGCCTTTATTCTTGCGCTTCAGAGACGATTTTTTGCTATTTTGCGGCAATATGGAGAACGTCCGGCGTCGAAAGCTCGGAAAAGCGCTGAAGACGATGAAATTACCTTAAAAGAGAATGGGTAGTTTGGAGAAAATAAGCGCGATAAAATCGGATTCGCGTCGTGCAAAAAGAGAAAAACTTTAGCCTATTCTATAAAATATTGAGAAAATTTCCCATACTTTTTTTAAAAGCGCTTGCTTTTCGGCGGCAGAGATTGTACAATACGCTAAAACGATTTTGACGCGGAGAATTTAATAATTCTTCTGCGCTGCGTCGTTATGCTTGTTAAGAGAAAGAACGGCGGTTGTTCCGCCTTTCCAACAGACACTAGAGCGGTAGGACGAAATTGGCGCGAGCCAAAGGCGTTTCACCGTTTTTGTTTTAATGCGGCGGCTTGTGCGTCAGACGCGCGCGGCGTCGGCGCGTGTGAAATATTACGGAAAAAGAAGGAAATACGGTATACGATATGTCTGAAAAACGAATCGATCCAGCGTTTGACACGCAAGGAATCGTCGCGGCAGACGTTGCGAGTCTGCGTAATCAACTGCTCGCTTGGTGCGAACATATCGCCGTTGCCGCAATAAAAGCGCGTTTTTTCGGCAATCGAAGCGAGTTGCTCGATTCCTTTTTCCTCAACGCTTTGGAAGCGACCTGTCAATCGTCGGCGGTGGGAGTTCGCGAGCTGGCGTCGATGTGCCTCAAGGCGGACTTGATGCAGCAATTAGCGGCGAGTCTCTGCGCCGAGTGCGACGAAGAATATCAAAAGAACGTGGAGGCGGAAGTCGTCGCGGCAATTCAAGCGATTCCGGAGCTTGGCGACGACGTCTTCAAGAGCACGGTCGCAGAGAGCGCGGGCTTTTCTTCTGCCAATCTTTGCGCCCAACTTGGCGATTCTGTCTACGGCCTGCAGGAGACGATCCTTGCCGGTCTCAAGGGCGTTGCGACGACGCTCCGTTACGCTATCAAGCTGAACGGCGCGCGCGAGAAGCGAGAATTTGAGGCGAGGGGATTGCGCGAGCGTATCAAGACGCTGAGTCCGCGCAGGAAGAACGACAAGGAGCTCATCGTCGAACTAACGGCCCAGGCGGAAGCGATCGAAGCCGAGGTCGACAAGTGGCGCGACGACGAACGCGCTGTTCTCGACGGCGTCGTTGAAGTCTTAGCGTTCATGTCCCCCGAACAGATCGAGGAGTTTCAGCCTGCGGAAGAACAACCTGCAGAAGAACAGCCTTCCGAAGAACAGCCTGCGGAAGAACAACCTGCGGAAGAACAGCCTGCGGAAGAACAACCTGCGGAAGAACAACCTGCGGAAGAACAACCTGCGGAAGAACAACCTGCGGAAGAACAACCTGCGGAAGAACAACCTGCGGAAGAACAACCTGCGGAGGAACAGCCTGCAGAAGAACAGTCTGCGGAGGAACAGGCGTCAAAAGAGACCGATCCTACGGGCTTCAGTCTTTTTGCGGATTCCGCCGATCTCGACGCGCTTAGCGCCGCCGCCTTGAAGACCGGCGAGCTTGCCGTCGTTGCGTTTAAAGTTTTCGAACTTGCA
Organism: Thermoguttaceae bacterium; assembly: GCA_028695965.1. Classification (GTDB taxonomy): domain Bacteria; phylum Planctomycetota; class Planctomycetia; order Pirellulales; family Thermoguttaceae; genus RUG369. The sequence continues at coordinate 20,063 of JAQVHZ010000045.1, forward strand.
ACGTTCTACACCTACGGCGCGCCGGTTCCGACGAGCGTTCGCACGACCCAGGTTCCCGGCGTCTGCGTCGCTTTTTCCGGCGAAGATTTCGACGCGCTTACGGAACTTCTCGAACGCGCCGAATTCAGCGACGTGAACGTCTGGACGCGCGGCGAAGCGATCGCGGCGCACTCGTTGCCCGCCTTCAAGAAATACCGCCGTCTCGTCGGCAACTATGGCGGCAGCCGTTCCGAGCAGAACAAAGAGCTTGGCGCGTTTCCCGGCTCGACTGTTTTTTCTTCGCCGCCTTTTGACGAGCCGAGCGACGATTATTCCGGCTACGTCTTCACCGTGGGCGATTCGTGTTGGGAAGAGGTCAAAACGATTCCGCGCAAAGAGAACGGCGAGTTAGATCTCGACTGCGTTATGAACGCGGCGAGCGATTCCGGCGGCTACTCGAAGGGGAGCGCGGCTTCTAAACTCCCGCTTGGATTTGGCGGCGAGCAGATTCCGCGCCTCGTAGAGAAGTCGGCGCGCGCGTACCGAACCGGCGCGTTGAAGCGCGTGCTGGCGATCGGCGGCGTCGACGCTCCGGACAGCGTTTTTCCTGAAGAACAAGAGAACGTCTTCGACTACTATCCTCGTCTGTTCGAGTCGATGGCGAAGAACTGTATCTCGCTGACGTTTGGCGACGTCAAGTTCCGTTTTGCGGACGTCGTCTTCCCGCCGACCACTTTTGGGACGCCGCGCTCGATCGATATGGGCCGCGTTCTCGATATGAACGCCGTCTTGCGCTTCGCCGCCGACCTGAACAAGGAACTTGACCGGACGCCGGAAACGTCGCCGGTCGCGTTCTTCATCAGCGTTTGGGACGAACGTTCGGTCGCCGCCTTGCTCGCGCCTTGCTCGCTGGGGTATCGAGACGTCTTTGTCGGCCCGTATTGCCCGAGCGTCTGGAACGAAGAAGTCTTGGCGATCCTCCATGAGAAATTGAGGATTCGCCTGGTCGACGTTCCTGAAGAGGACGTCGCGTCTCTGGGCGCCCATTGAGTCGAGCGTTAAGTTTTAGCGCTTCCGCGTTCCAGACGCGCCGACGTCTGGAACGCGTTTGCTTTCCTGCCTTTATGCGGTCTCGATTCAGAACGCTTTTCTTACGCTCGACGCCGCCGGCGACTCTCGAGCTGACAGGGAGCGCCAACGTTCTGTTTGCTGCGGAGGGACGCCTTGAAATTATTTACCGGACGATTTTCACCATTCTGGATCGCGTTTGCGTCGTCGATAATTTTTTGTGTTGCGCTTCCTCCTCTGCATTGGAAATACGCGATCTTTTTGACGCCTTTCCTTTGGACGATTCTCGCGTCGCGTCAACGCGCTGATTCCTCAGGCGCTTCGAGCGAGCGGCGCGGCTTCTTGCGTCCTTTGGGCCGCGCCTTCTTGGGCGAGTATCCGCAGATCTGGTTTGCGTCGTTCCTTTTCTGGCTCGTTACGGTCGTTTGGGTCTCTTATCCTCATCCTCTGACGGCGGTCGGCTGGGTTTTTCTCGCCGCTTACCTTGCGTTTTATCTTCCGCTCTATATCGGCTTATGCCGCGCGATGAACAGTCTTCTGCGCGCGCCGCTCTGGCTGGTTTCGCCGATTTGCTGGACGGCGATCGAATGGGCGCGCAACCGCGTCCTTGGCGGCTTTTCTTTTGCCGGACTTTCGCATACGATCTACGACGTTCCGCACCTCGTCCAGTTAGCGGAGCCTCTTGGAGAATACGGGGTCGGCGCGGCGATCGTGTTGATCGGCTCCCTTTTTGGAGAAGGCGTTCTCCGAGGCGTCAGCAAGGCTCCAAAGAAGCGCGCGGGCTCGTCGACGCGATGTTTCAGTTTGGCGGCGCTCGTTTCGCTTGCCGTTTTTTTATACGGCGATTCGCGCATCCGTTATTTCGACGGCTTAGAATCGGAAGCGCGAAGCCACGGCCGACCGACGTTAAAGATCGCGTTGCTGCAAGACGCGACTCAGTACCGTTTCCCGCCTCCGACAGGGCTCAATAAGGAAGTTTCCGACAAATATAAAGCGCTTGCGTTCGAGGCGTCTCGAGAAGGAGGGGGTTACGATTTAATCGTATGGCCCGAGGGGAGCTATTACGGGTATTTCTTCGATACCGACAAGGATTACAACGACTTAATCGACACGTTTGACGCGCGCAGCATTGGAACGAACGACTTAACCCCGGCAGAATTTGCAGAACGTTTCCCCGTCTATGCGGCTCTTGTCGGGCAGGAGCGCAGCGACGCTCAGAACGACCTGCTTTTCGCGCGCGATAAGATGGTCTCTCAGCGTCGCCAATTGGCGCGCATGACGGCGAAACTTGGCGCGACGGCGCTGCTGGGCGTTTCGTCGGCGGTCTTTGACGAGTCGGGCGTTCCGACGACCTATAACGCCGCGGTCATTGTTCCGTATTTAGGGGACGAAACGACCGTCGAAGGATTAGACGACGCGGAATTTGCGCAAGCGCCGACGTCGACATTAACCGACGAGTCAGGGGCGGTTTTTCGGCGGTACGACAAGATCCATCTGGTTCTTTTCGGAGAATATATTCCGTTCCTGGAATATCTTCCGGACTCATGGGAGATTAAAGCGGTCTGTGCGGACAACGTTCTCGGCAGGGGCAGGGGACCGACGGCGTTTCGCGTCTCGCCGAGGGAAACGGACGTCCAATTTGTGCTCGCTCCCAACGTCTGCTTCGAAAGTTCGATTCCGCATCTGCTGAAAAAGCAGATCCGAGAGTATAAAGAAGCGGGCGCGGACCCTGATATTCTGGTCAACATATCGCACGACGGCTGGTTCGGCTGCGGCAAGGAGACTGATATGCACCTGGCGACGCACGTCTATCGCGCGGTCGAGAACCGGCGTTCCGTCGTTACCGCGACGCACGGAGGGTTTTCCGCATGGATCGACCCCGCGGGCAGGATACGCGCCAAAGGAACGCGCGGCGCCGCGGAAGTCGTGGGCGCGGACGTCGTTAGTCTGAAAGCCAAGCGGCAGGGACTTTATGGAACGGTCGATCTTGGCGAAACGTGGTCGTTATGCAGCGCGTGCTTAGCGTACGCCGTTTGGCTGGCGGCGTTGTCGCGCAATGCGATTTCACGTTGCAAGCGTCGTAAGGCAAGCGCTTCGGATAAGCAATGCGTTTGAAACGCAAGATTCAAGGAAAGGATAGGAGATGAAACGCCGTTTTTTAGTCTTTGCCGCCGCGTTGGCGTGTTCGCTGACGTTCGCGACCGTTCACGCTCAGGAAGCGCTCAATTGGGTTCCAATGTACGAGGGAGTCGACGTCGTTACATATGAAGTCGCCGAGCCGCTCATGAAAGTGTGCGCCGCGCGTATCGACGTTACCGCCCCGGGAGTCGAGTTCAAAACGACGCCCCCTAATGAGGATTTCGCTCCGGAAGAGCGCGAGACGACGCGCCAAACGACCGCGATGTTCCTGAAAGACGGCGGTCTTGCGGTCGCCGTCAACGCCAACTTCTACACGCCGTTCAACGCGACGATGATCGCGACGCCCGGCGACGCCAACCTCACCGGCTTAGGCGTCGCCGACGGGTTCGTAACGTCTCAGCCCTCCCCGAACAATCCGTCGTTTGTCGTTACGAAAAGCGGCGAAATCGACATTCGTTCCTTTACCGTTGGAGACGACCTTTCCGATATTCAACAGGCGGTTTCGGGCAATATCGTCGTCCTTCAAGACGGCGAAGTTCTGGACCTTGCGAACAAAGCGGTCCATCCGCGTACGGCGATCGGCTATTCCCAAGACAAGCGATTCGTCTACTTGATGACGATCGACGGACGCCAACAGGGGCACAGCATCGGCGCTTCTTACAAAGAAGTTGCGGCAGAGCTCAAGAAACTCGGCGCTTATGTCGGCCTCAACCTCGACGGCGGCGGCTCGACGACGTTTGTGCTGCGCGACGCCGACAACGAACCGGTCGTAATCAATCGTCCGTGCAACAGCACGAAAGACCGGCTGCGCTTCAACGCTAATGCGATCGGCGTCAAGGCCAACGGCGCGCCGAAAAAAGCGCCGACAGAGCTCAAATTCTAGACAGTCCCCGCGCGCGGCAGTTTGCGCGGCGCTTCCCATTAGATTGCCGACCAATAAAAAACCGTTCGCAACTGATCGAGCCGCGAACGGTTTTTTTATTGCTTGTCCCGGACGAGCCCGGCGGAGACGTCGAGGTCGAGCTCCTCAAAGAGCCCGGCTTTGTATCGTTCGATAGCAACAGCGCCCATGACGGCGTTGTCGGTGCAGAGATTGGGGGGCGCGATGTAGAGCTTGAACCGACGACGGTCGGCGGCTTCGAGCGCTTTTTCGCGGAACCGCTTATTTGCAGCGACGCCCCCGCCGACGCAGAGCGTCTTCATCTTGCATTTCTTGAGCGCTTGAACCGCCTTGCCGACAAGACAGTCGCACACAGCCTCTTGGAACGACGCGGCGACGTCGGCTCGCTCTTGTTCGGTAATATTCAAATCGGCGTAATCGACTTTGCCGTAGCCCATCAGTTTATAGCGCACGGCGGTTTTCAAGCCGCTGAAACTGAACTGCATCCTCTCGGGCTCATGCAGCATAGGGCGCGGGAACCGATACGCTTTCGGGTTGCCTTTTTCCGCGGCTTTTTGGATCGAGGGTCCGCCGGGGTAGGGCAAGCCGAGCATCGAGGCGACTTTGTCGAACGCTTCTCCGGCGGCGTCGTCGATGGTCGCGCCGAGCGGCTCGAAATCGATCGGACCGGCGCAGCGATAGAGGCTCGAATGACCGCCGCTCACAATCAGGCCGACGCACGGAAACAAGTCTTCGTCAAAGGCGACTTTACACGCGTAGATATGCGCCTGCAGGTGATTGATTGCAATGAGCGGTTTTTCTTTAGCGACGCACAGCGCCTTAGCCGCCGCCAAGCCGACGAGCAGCGACCCCGCCAAGCCGGGCTCGTTCACGACCGCGACGGCGTCAAGGTCGTCGAGCGTGATCTGCGCTTGTTCAAGAGCTTCGGAGACGACGGGCAAAATCGCTTCCAAGTGCGCTCGCGACGCAATCTCGGGCACGACGCCCCCGAAACGCTGATGCGCGTCGATCTGAGACGCCAAGGACGCGCCGAGTACGTTTCGATCTCCGTCGACGACTGCCGCCGCCGTCTCGTCGCAACTTGTTTCGATCGTTAGAATTTTCACACGGGCGCCTTTATTAATCGGGAGAGCCGTTGTTCCAATAGCCTTGTTCAGTTTCCGAAATCGTCGAAGAAGATGCTTTCTCGTTCGACGCCCAGGTCGCTGAGCAGGTTCAGGACCGCGTTCGTCATCTTGAGAGGACCGCACATAAAGTATTCGCAGTCTTCCGGAGCTTTATGATCTTTGAGGTATTCTTCATATAAAACTTCGTCGATCGCGCCGACGGGGCCGGTCCAATCGTCTCCCGGACGAGGATCGCGATAGAGCGACAAATGGAACTTGAAGTTCGGATATTCCTCTTCAAGTTTTCGAAAATCTTCGACATAGAAAACGTCGTCCAACGAACGCGCGCTGTACCAGAACGAGATCTTGCCGGTGTGCCCGAGGCGTTTCAGCATATCGTAGACGTGAGAACGAAGGGGCGCCATTCCGGCGCCGCGCCCGAGGTAAATCTTTTCATTAGGCGTGTCGCGCACGAAGAAGTCGCCATAGGGACCGCTGACGGTAACCTTATCTCCCGGCTTCAAGTTGAAGAGATAGGAGCTGACCATCCCGGGCTCGACGTCAGGATTGTCTCTTGGGGGCACGGCGACGCGAATAATCAGCTTGATGACGCCCTTTTCCAACGGGTGGCTCGCCATCGAGTACGCGCGCGCTTCCGGCTCGTTGACTTCGCTGACATAGTCCCACAGCTCGAGCTTATCCCATGCAGGCCGATATTTTTCCGGCACGTCGTAGTCTTTGTAGGCGATTCTCAAGCCGACGGGTCGTTCCGCTTGAACATATCCTCCCGCCTCGAACGTCATTTCTTCGCCTTCGGGAAGTTCAAGGACGAGTTCTTTGATGAAAGTGGCGACAAACTCGTTCGAGCGAACGGTGCATTCCCACTTCTTCACGTCGAAGATTTCTGACGGAATTTCAATTTTCATATCCTGTTTAACAGGAGTCTGACATGCGAATCGAACGCCGCTTCTGATCTCTTTTCGAGTCATCTGCGCGCTTTCGATCGGCAGGATATCGCCGCCGCCCGAAAGAACCCGAACTTTGCACTGACCGCACGTTCCGCCGCTCCCGCACGCCGAAGGAACAAAAATATTGCACGCAGCCAGCGTGTTGAGCAGTTTGCCGCCCGCGTTCACGTAGAGCGTCTTGGATTCGTCCCCGTTAATCTCGATTTTGACCTTTCCGCTCGGGATAAGGATCGCCTTGGCGACGAGAATAACCGCGACCAAAGCGAGCACGATGAGCGTGAAGGCAACGACGCCCGAGATGACAACACCTATACCGTTCATTCTTTAGCGCTCCTTCAATCACATACCCGAGAACGTCATAAACGCCATCGACAAGAGCCCCG
>JAQVHZ010000135.1 GCA_028695965.1 Thermoguttaceae bacterium
ACGCTCTTCCGATCTCGCCTACTTCTACCGCGCTCCGATCCTCGGACTCGACCGCGCGATCGACTGGCTCGACGAACAGGATTTCGTCGACGCGGACCGGATCGGATACCACGGCACGAGCCAGGGGGGCGGCTTCGGGCTCGTCTTAACCGGCATGAATAAGAACATTAGCGAAGCGGTCTGTTCGGTCCCCGCGATCTGCGACCACGGCGGGGTCCTGAAAGGGCGCAGCGCCGGCTGGCCGCAGCTGGTCGAGAACGGGCGCTATCGGGACAATCCGGAAGAGCAAGAGCAAGTGAAGGTCGCGACGTGCTACTACGACGCGGTCAATTTCGCGCGCAATATCGACGTTCCGATCACGGTAACGGTCGGGTTCGTCGACGTAACCTGTTCGCCAAGCTCCGTCTACGCCGCGTACAACGCCATTCCGTCGGCGAAGAAGCGGATCTTGTACGGAACGACCGTAACTCATGTTACCGATAAGAATTACACGCCGTCCCTTGTCGAGATGAAGGCGAACCTCAAGGCGCCCAAATGCCCGCTGCCCGGCAATTGGACCTTCAACCCGGAATTCAGCGACGAATTCAACGGGACGTTCGACGACGAGAAATGGCACAGGCACAACCCGACCTGGCTGGGCCGTCAGCCCGGCTTCTTTTCGAAAGAAAACGTTACGGTCGAAGACGGGCTCCTGAAACTGACCGCAAGGAACGAGTCGAAAGGGGATCCTGAACGAGGGTACAAAGATTTCACGACCGCGGCAGTTAAGAGCAAGAAATGCGTCCGGTACGGATATTTCGAAGTGCGCTCGAAGCCGATGAATTCTAAAGCGTCCAGTTCGTTCTGGTTCTACGACGACGACGGCGAGCGCTGGACCGAAATCGACGTCTACGAGATGAGCGGCGCGCATCCGGTCCACGGCGAACTCTATCATATGAACCTGCACGTCATGCGTACGCCGGAGACCGGGACGAAACATATTTCCGAAGGCTCGGTCTGGAAAGCGCCTTACCGGTTCGTCGACGATTTCCATCGCTACGGCTTGCTTTGGACCCCGGAGAAGATCTGTTGGTACGTCGACGACCAGCTCGTGAGGGAATCGGAGAATCGGTACTGGACGCAGGAACTTACCGTCAACTTCGACAGCGAAACGATGCCCGAGTGGTTCGGCCTGCCCGACCCCGACGAATTGCCCGCAACCTACGAAATCGATTATATCCGTCATTGGACCCTCGCCGAATGACGGCTTAACTCGTTGCAGTGCATAAAGTAAAGCGTCCCGCGCGGAACCGGAAACGTGTTTGCGCAGGACGCTTTTTTGTTGACTCAACCCGAGCGCGCTTTGCGTTCAGCGCCGGACGCGCTCGGGGTCGGGCTCACTCAATGCTGACGTCTTCGGCGAAATTGCCGACGAAGTAAATTGGGGATTCCGCGGTGATTTTCTCGCCGAAATAGACGATATTTTCGAGCTTAATCCCTTTGACATAGCTCTTTTCGGACTCTCCTCGGACGTAGATAATCCCTTGGAAATCGCCTTTTTCTCCATAGACGGTGAAGTTCTTCAAGGAGCAGTTCTCCAAGGCGCCGGGGGGCGGGTTCTCGAATTTTCCGTAGGTGCAGCTCATCGGCCTGGCGACCAGGAGCAGCGCGTTGGCGCCGTTGGACCGGATGCGGAAATCTTCGAAATGGCAGTCGGACATGAGCATCTCTTGGTTCGGCTGGAGCCAGACGATCGTATTGGCCCAGTAATCTTCCGGGTCGCGGTAATTGACGCTGTATCCCAGAACGTCGATATTTCTCGAGACGACGTTGCGCATCGCTTCGGCGTCGCATTCGTATCCGATCCGGTAGATATTCGCGCGGTCGGTCCAGAAGACGGATTCTTCGATCAGGATATTCTCGCACGCCTGACCGCCGAGCCCTTTGATAGCGATCGAGTCGTCTTGGGCGCGGAAGAAGCAGTTCCTGACCGTTACGTTGCGCGTGTTGCAGATATCGAGCGCGTCGTCGTTGATCATATTCGAGGCGCAGATGCGCAGCCCGTCGACCGTAACGCCGTCGCAGTTCGAAAAGACGCAGGTCCAGCTCCAAGGGTCGCGGATCACGACGTCGCGGACCGTGAGATTCTCGCAGTTCTTGCCATGGATGCAGTAGGCGCTCGGGCCCTTGAACCGTTCCCAGTTCGTGCCCGCCAGGACGCCGCGCCCGCGGATCGTGATATTCTTGCCGACGGCGTTCACGCCCGCGTTGACGACGGCGCCGGCGGCGACGTAGAGCGTCTGGTCGTCCGTAAGGTTAATGACGGTCGGCGTATGGACGCCGGGCCCGTAATAGACGACGTTCGGATCCCCTTCTTTCGGCGCGTCTGTTTCGGGCGCGAGTCCAAAGAGGATAAGCGGCTTCACGCGTCCGTTCGGCTCAAACGAGATCTGGAACGGCTTGTCGGCTTTCAGGGCAACTTCTTTGTCCGACTGTTCGGCGATCTGGACGCCGAATCGGTCGGGCCCGACGGTCGCCTTGTCGAGCGGCCAGGGCGCGGTTATCTTAATCTCGACGGCGTCGGTAAATTCAAAGGTCGCGAAGTAGTATTCTCCGCTCCCCGGCTCTTGGTCGAAGGACCGATAGATCGCGACGTCTTTTCCGTCCGCTTGAACGCGATAGGCGTTCTCCACGCCCTGTCCTTCCGGGGCAGGAACGGTCCAGACCTCGGCGTGCGCCGCCGAAGCCAACGCAGTCGCGGCGCATAGCGTCAGCGCCAGCGCCAGCAGTGTTCGTGTTCTTTTCATTCTCTCAACCTTTCGTTCGCGGCTGTCAATAATTGTCTGTTCGTCCGCGCGCCGTCGACGTCGTCCGGGCTCTCGGCGAGCCGAACTGCCGATGAACGCGCGCTGCGTCTGTTATTAATGATAGCGCTTCCGGCGTCAGAAAGAAACAAAAAAGACCGAAAAAAAGACGATATTTTACCTTTTGCCGTCTGTTGGTCGGCGCGAGCGCTTGCGGCTCTTCCTGTACAAAGGGCCGCCGATCGGAGCAGGCGCTTTTCCGCCCCTGGCGCGTCTGCCTTTCTCGGCGAATGCCGCGCCGCGCTCGCTCACCAATCTCGCCATTCGCCGGCGATATCGTCGGCGTCGACTCCGACATAGGCGGCGCCGGCGTCGAAAAAGGCGCACAACGCCTCGCGTTCGTCGGTCTCTATTAGTCCGTGATCCGTCTTCTCGTCGAGCTTGTTGAGCTTATCGACCGCTTTTTCCACGGCGCGATAAAGGTTCTTTTCGTTCCCTTGTTTATCCTCAATAGCCTCCAGGAATTCTTCGAGAATCTTTCTCATCGACTCGACGTCCTTGAGGGTGCAGTCGTCGTCCTCGAGCGAGCCGACATACTCTTCGATCGGCTCGATAAGCTCGTCCAGTTCGCGCCGCAGCGCTTCCATTGTTACGTTGCCGTCGTTTTCGTCATAACTCATAGTTTGTCTCCGTATGATGAACCAGTTTTTTGTTATTCTCCGAGGATTTCTCGGTAGAATTTGACAACTTCCTTGGGCAAATAATTGCCGTTGGCTTTCATGTTGAGCTTTAAATTGCCTCTGCAATAGTCGCTCTCTTCAATTTCGTCGTAAAAAACGACTGGAATTTCTCTTCCAAAGACCTCGGTCGACACGCCGAACTCATGCAGCTTCTGGATCGTCTCGCAGAGCGCCCTTTTCAGGTTGCAGCAAACGACGGAGTCGAGGTCGGCGTTCTCGTCCGCAAGCTCGGCTCGCTCTTCCTCCGACATGACGTCGAAGTTCCGCAGCCATTGGGTCCAAATGTTCGTCCTCTTCTCCGAACGAATAGGGGCGTCTTGCCTCCGTATAGACGCAGGAGCAAAACCATCGCGCTTCTCTCGGATCGTCGATCTCTCGCGACGTCCTTCGGAAATCGCTCTCCGTCTTGTATCTCAGCTCGATTCGGAGCGTTTCGCAGCAGTCGAGCCAGCAGAACAAGACGCAGACGTCGTCCCTTCCCTTTTCTTTCAGGTCTTTGAGGCGCTCGACCGTCTTCGTGCGGATATGTCGGCTCGGCATACCGTTGAGGTCGCTGACCCAGATTTTTTTCCTGCCCATCTTGCCGTTCCTATGCTCGCGCCGCGTTGACCGACCGCTACGAAGCGCGAGGTTCTGTCTGCGAATTCCAACACGCCCTTTAAATACTACTTGCTCAGCCGACCAAAATCAAGCGCGCCGACGAATAAACCTGAAAAAAAGCGGAAAATAATCGCGACGAGCGCCATTGATAACGATTCTTCTGCCGGTCGGATAGGATTGCGTTTGCGTTCAGCGGCGCGTTTTAGGTAAAATCGTCGGAAACAACGCAAAATTTTTAAAAATACGGCGCTTTCCCAAACCCGACTGACTTTCGCTTCCCGTTGCGGCTTATTGAGGGATTCCTCCAAATAAGCCAGCGCGACGACAGTAGGAGTAATATGAGCAAACGAAGAACTACAGCCAGTAAAATCTTTCAAGTATGTTGAAAAATGATTGAAATAGTCGTGTTCTTTGATTAAAATTAAGACGTCGGCTTCCTCGTTGTTTTTGGAAGTAATTGTTTTGGTTGAAAATCGCTCCGGATTCTAACGAGGAGCGGCGTTGCGCGCGGCGTCAAATTTTTTTTGCTTGACAGCCGCAAGACGATTTTTGTATTCGCCGTTATGGAAAGGAAAAATGAAATGAAGAGACTATCTTTATTGGTAATTATTAGTTGCGTTCTTTTGGCTACGCCCTTGTTTTCAGCTGAGTTGTCTCCTGAGCTGCGGGAAAAAGCGGATCACGCCTTACAAAGCTTAGACGACACGATAATGCGAATTAATAGCGGCATATGTCGTATCACGGGGAAAACTATTAGACCTAATGGCGACGTCATTGACGACGACATTATGATAGCGTTTGATTATGGAGCCAATCTTTACCGTTTTGAAAACGGAGATCTTAAAAGAACATTGCTTACCCCAGAATATTTTTATGAGGTTTGGAATCTAAATACTGACCACGTCAGTGTAAAGAAAAGCCTAGCCTCTGCGCCAAAAGCGACAAGTATGCATTGTCATCATATTGACGTACGAGATATATTTCGGTTTGTGCCTGTAGGAGCGATCAAGCCAAATGCTTATCAGGAATCGGAATTCCACCTGCAAAACAAAGAGATAATAAAAGTTGGCTATGAAGAATTGGCAAATGGTTTAATTAAAGTGACAACGGCGTCTCCGCCGACTGTATCTGACACAGAACATAGAGAATATTTTTTAGATAAGAACAACGGCTATACGGTACGGCAGATCGAGAGAAGCGTCGGCTATACATACGAGTTGTCGTGGAAAAAAATCAATCAAACGTGGGTTCCTGTTTCGTATGTGTTTAAATCTGGACCAAAGTACGGTAATTTTGGCGTCGAATGGAAAATCGACTGGGAACAAGTCAACGAGAAAGTCGACGAGACATTTTTCGATTTAGAAGAAATGCTTGCCGACCAAGAGTACGACGCTAATATATATTCTGGAAAACCTGGCTCTCCCGGAGACGTCATAGGCAAAGTTAGCAACGAGTCGCCGTTGTCCGAAACAGCAAGCTCGTCGGAGAACGTCTCTTATTTCCGTTACTTTCTTGTCGCTGTCGGCGTAATACTGATTCTTCTTGCATTCGGCAAGAAAATTTACGACCGGAAAAGGCGCGCTTGATTTAGTAAAAACACGTAGTCCCAAGCGCCGCAAATAAGTTAAGCGTCCATGCTGCAGCCTGATTCAATCCAGTAGACGATTTGCGACGTTATTTTCGCATCTTCCAGTTTGGGAAAACTATGGCGCCGAACAAAAACAACTCAAGGGAGGTTCTAAAAACCCCATTCTGCTCCCCCTTCGATTTTCGGGAGGAATTTTTTGAAGAAAAAACGTAAACATTAACGAATCAGTGAGATTTTTGCTGAACAAGCCCCCAGTACAACCGGTT
>JAQVHZ010000136.1 GCA_028695965.1 Thermoguttaceae bacterium
ACAGGTAGTGTTGGGGCGATTTTGTCAAATTGTTCTCTTGTAAGTTCCATAATGAGAACAATAGCCATTTTACCCGTATTATTCAAGGGGAAATGCGAATGAAAAAATTAGCGTCAACACTCCCTAGATAAAAGAAAAGGGGCGAGAAGTATTTGAATGAAGAATGCTCTTTTGCTACAATATGGTCGAGGCGTTGTGTTAATGACGCTTAGAAAGAGTTTCTGTTGTTTGGAGTCAAAAATAGTCTGTACTTACCATATAAGGGCGCTTGTTTTTGTTTCCGTTAGAGTTTTGATTTGAGTTTGACTTGTTGCTGCATTTTACGTTAAAGGAGAATTTATGAAAAATAAGCGGCGAATTCCTGCGCTTGTTTCCTTGGTCGTCTGTTTGTTGTCGTGTTCCTATGAACGAGCGCCAGCGGCGGACGGCGCTCCGAAGATTGACCACGTGATTATTCTCGGCGTTGACGGCGGGGGCGCTTTCTTTCGTGAAGCGGATACTCCTAATCTTGATCGGATTTTTAAGGCTGGAGCGCTTAGCTATGAGGTCATCACGTCTAAGCCTACGATCAGCGCGCAATGCTGGGGCTCCATGTTGCTCGGCGTCGTTCCGGAAATTCACGGGCTTACGAATTCTATCGTAAGTTCTAATCCTTATCCTGTCGACAGCGAATTTCCCTCCGTCTTTCGCGTGATTCGAGAGAATGATCCCGACGCTAAATTGGCTTCGTTCTGCAATTGGAACCCGATTAATATAGGTATTATTGAAGACAATCTCGACGTTGTCAAAGGGACCGCCGGCAACGATTCTGCCGTTGCCGATTTGGTATGCGACTATCTGGAAGAGAACGCTCCGACGTTGTTATTCGTTCAATTCGACGAGTGCGATTATGCGGGACATTCCAAAGGTTATGGCACAGAAGGACATCTCCAGCAACTCAATTTGACCGACGGCTATATTCAGCGAATTTACCAGACTTGTGAAAAACGCGGAATCCTCGATTCAACGCTCCTCATCGTTACCGCCGATCACGGCGGATTTGGCACGAGCCATGGCGGGTGGACCGACGAGGAAAAGAAAGTCATGTTCGCAGCAGTCGGACCGGGCGTTTCCCCCGGCACAATCGGCGAAATGGCTATTCGCGACATTTCATCCATAGTCCTTTATGCGCTTGGTCTTGGCGACAAACAACCAGAATCTTGGACTTCTCGCGTGCCTTCCGGGCTTTTCGAGGGCGTAACGGCGGGCGAGCGCCCTGTCTACACGATTAAATACGCCTATGAACACAGAACGCGCGAAGTTATGCCCACGCCGACAGGCCCCGACGCCGCGCCTGCTGTTCTGGGAAAAGATCGCGTTCTCGTTTATTTGCCGTTTGACGGCGACGTCAAAGACGCTCTTGGTAAATATGACACGGCTCAAACGGGAACATTGTATTTCGCAGACGGATATTTCGGAAAGAGCGCTCAGTTTGACGATGGATTTGTTACTATCGCTAATTGCCAGCCAGGTAAATCGAGCTTTTCTATTGCTTTCTGGATGAAAACGAACGGCGTCGACGACGATCCGTCAATTATCTCCAATAAAGATTGGAGGAACGGAACGTTGCCAGGCTGCGTCCTTGCGCTTCGGTCCGGCGACGTCAAATTTAATGTTGGAAACAACGGCCCGCGAATGGATAAAGAATATCGGCTGCCAATCGATTTTCGCGACGGATGGGTCCATGTCGTTTTTGTTGCGGATCGAGAAGCTGGTGAAATTAGATTCTGCTACGATTTTGGCGAATTTGAAAGGACGGAGCTTCCGGAAGAATTTAAAGAGGTAGATTTTAACGGGCTTCCAACGCTTAATATCGGTCAAGATGGAACAGGCGAGTATCGCGTTAATCTCGGCGCCAAGCTCGACGAATTTATACTTATCAAAGGGGCGTTGACAAAAGACGACGTCAGCGCCTTAAAAGACGTCTATCAAGTTCGTTGAGGCGCCGAATAAAAGCCTTATTTGGCGTGCTGCAAATGACGCCGTTCAGACGTTTTAAACTAAAAAGCGCCGTGTTCCAATAGGGGAACGCGACGCTTTTTGTTCATTAAGCGACGTTATTGAACAGGCGCTTCTGCATCTGTTCACTAGCCGCTATAGTTGTTATTCTTCGCTGGAACCAGAACCAATGTCAAAAGTCTCAGACGCGCCTGCTCCAGCGGCGACAGTAATTGTGAGACCAGAGGTAGAGTCGGACGTAAAGTTTGGCGCAATTTCTGTATTGGCCGCTTCAAGTCTTTTCAGACGTTCTGCATAATACGCTTCTTCTGCTTCCGGATTTGAGCCCATATCAGCTGGGACTTCCGGTTCTTCAATCTCTGCGACTTTGGTCAAATAGACTCTGTATTGGCCTTCAGGCGCTCCAGGAGCTTTCCAGTCGCCTTGGGCAGTTTCGATAGTTGCGACGCCTGATTCATTCGTGAGGCCGCGAGTCGCCCAACTCCCGGAGACTGTGCCTTCAGCGGGAACCAAGAAGACGTTTGCTTTGACAACCGGAGCAGAATCCTTGAGAATCGTAACAGTCGTCGGGTGGAGTTTCGGAATGCCGTCCGGTTTTTTGGGACCGCAACCACAACAACAAAGAGCTGTTACCAGTAACAGCGCTGCAACTTGCATGGAACGCATGATTGTTCTCCATAAAAGTGAGGACGAAACGAATCGCCGGAATAACTTTTTAAAATCGCGTTTTCATAGAACGCATAAGTTATTTCAACTTCGCTTCGTGGAATGGCTTTACAGCTCCTCTTCTATGTTTAGTGAACTCGGCGACTCATCGTCCGTCGTTCTAAGAAGAGCAGCCGACTAGGGGGGCTAAAAAATGACGCCCTTCCTCGTGAAACGCAAGGAAGGGCAATGACGCGGCGCCGTCGTTAGACACGCGTGTTTACGTATTAAGCTCACAGGGAAGAGGTCGTTTCGCCGCCGTTGCGGGTGCCCATCGCGCCCCAGACTCCGAAGAAGGATCTTCCGCTGTTGCCGACCGTAAGCGTCGAACCGCCAAGGCTCGTGTAATCGCTGCGTCGGCAGTCGATCGTATCGGGAACGAACCGAACTGAGCCGTCGCACATCGCCAGGTTGACGCCGCCGCTATGGTAGCTTGACGCTGCGTTGAAGGTAAATTCAAAGTGGTTATAGGAACAGGTCGGGGAGTTCGGAGGAAGAATAATGTGAACGCCGGTGAAGACTGGACCGTAAGCGTCAGCCAGACGCGCGCCACGACGGGAGTTCGGGAAAGCGGAATTGAGTTCCATGCCGTTACGATTGGAGCGGCATTCTTCAACGAGGGAAATCGGCATTCTGTAAACGTCCGCAGAAGTTTGAGCGATACCGCCGCGGAGCGAGCTGACTCTTCCGTCCATTTGAGTGGTGATGGTTGATTCAGCAAAGAGAATGGTGTTGCTCGTGCCGTCTTCAATAGAGGCCATCGTACACTTGAATTGGTCGCCGCGACCGGCAACGCCGCGACGCAGCGAGTCATTGCCAAGACTGATCGTATTGTTGTAGGTCTCGTCGCCGATGTTGATACGATAACTAATCGGGGCTAAAGCGCCGTCGCACGGGGTGTTGACGACTTCAGAAGGGCAGATGAAAGCAGAAAGGAAGCCAGCATAGGGGTTTTCAATAGTCGCGCCATTGTGGTTTACGGTTGCCGACGTCGTGTAAGGCGCGCATGGAATACCCTGTTCCGGGATTTGCATAACGACGGTGTGACGCTGGGTTTGCTCAATGTAGGCGAAGAGCATCGCCGGCCAGCTAACGCGCCAGTGGAAACTATCGGTGGGATAGCCCCGCTGATAAGCCAAGGAGGGGAAATGCCCCTCGACGTCATGCATATTGTGACAGGACAAAGCAAGTTGTTTCAGGTTGTTCGTGCATTGCATACGCCGCGCTGCCTCACGCGCCGCTTGGACAGCGGGGAGCAACAACCCGATTAAAATACCAATGATTGCGATAACAACCAGGAGCTCGACAAGGGTAAACCCCTTGTGCTTCATAGAGTTCTTCATCATAAGGTTCTCCATTTCAGTAAAATCAAAGACACAAATATCATTAGCCAAGGCGTCTTCGTTTGTCAACAAAAAAGCCTGGTACATTGGCAGTTTGGTATTAATGGTTAAAAAGGGCTTGCCCCAAAAAGATGAACACAAGACCTCCCCCCGGGAGCAATTATAGTAAAATTTGGATTTATTGCAAGCCAACAATCCTTTCTTTGGGGGTTGCCATGGGAGAATTTTTAACTTTTATAGGGAAGACCGATCATAGTGGTTTTGTGTGCAAAAAGCCTGCTTCTGTGTCAGAAATGGGCGCAGCTAAATAGTTCTTTCTGATTTCGACCTTTTAAAATCAGAGGTTAGATAAAGGAAAGGTCCTTCCTAGACGAGGCGGCTGGGTTTTCAAGAAAGAGTAAGAGAACGAACGACGATAAAATTGAAAAAGGGATGAAAGCAAAAGTTGACGCTCTTAATACGTTTGCGGCATTGACGGCGCGTGTTTTGAAATAGTAATCCAAGGGCTTCAATACGCCTGATTAACAACGTTTTTGGACGGGAATAGAGTTCGGCTTTTATCGTTTGCGGCTTCGCGGTCAAAGTTCAACTTGCGAAGCCGCTTATTATCGACCGGAAATAATCAGAGCACATAAGGTTTACGGGTCAGGAGCTCTTCGGGAGACATACTCGACAAATCGGCTGGAGCGACGTCAAAGACAGTCTTACAGCCGTCGACGCCGCGCTTATGCATACGATCAATAGCGCGGGCGAACGCGATCAAGGCGCTGGAAGTGAATTCAGGATTCGATTCAAGGGTCAGTTTATATTCGATCGTATGCGTATGTTCATTGTTTAGGCCCGTCTTCCCGCTCCGAATCACGAGTCCGCCGTGCGGAAGACCTGCGTGGTTCTTGTCGAGCTCTTCTTTTGAGACGAACGAGACGGCGACGTCGTAGTCGGCGAAATAGTTTGGCATTGTTTTAATTGCTGTTTCAATCGCATTCAGATCGGCGCCCTCTTCGGCGACAACGTAGCATTCGCGCAGATGTTTTTCTCTGGTCGTCAATTCAGGACAGCTTCCTGAGCGAACGGCGTCTAATGCAGATTCGATCGGCACGGTGTATTGCCTTGCGTCGACTACGCCAGGCACGCGCCTGATCGCGTCAGAATGGCCTTGGCTGACCCCGCGTCCCCAGAAGGTGTAGTCTTTGCCATTTGGAAGCAACGCTGACGCGTAGAGCCGATTGAGGGAGAACATTCCGGGATCCCAACCGGCGGAGATTAGGGCGATATGTCCAGATTTTTTTGCCGCTGCGTCGACCTTTTCGAAATGAATAGGGATGTTAGCATGGTCGTCAAAGCTGTCGACAACATTGAAGTGTTCGGCGAGCGCAGGGGTCATTTTCGGCAGGTCTGTTGCGCTTCCTCCGCAGATGACAAGCACGTCAATTTTGTCCTTGTACGAAAGAACGTCGCTTGCCTTGTAGACGGGTATGCCAGTGAGCGTTTTCACCGTTTCAGGAGCTCTCCGCGTAAAGACGCCGATAAGTTCGACGTCATGATTTTGTTTTGCCGCGGATTCGACGCCGCGACCGAGATTGCCGTAACCGTAAATTGCGATCTTCATTATAAAACTGCACTTTCCCCACTTTTTAACAATGAGGAGAATTATTCCAAGAAACTAATATAGACTAAAAGGGACTCCTTTGGTATTGTGCTTGTAGTTTTAACCAACCCATAGGAGCCCCCCAATGCAAGAAA
>JAQVHZ010000046.1 GCA_028695965.1 Thermoguttaceae bacterium
GCATGTGAAAACTTTTTCGGGAACATAAAGCGTTTTTCGAAAGAGTTGGATTCCCTGTTGACTGAAAACTTTCAAATTCTTGGGCAAGCCTTGTAAGTTGGAAAAACTCAAAGGCGAGGAGTATATTTACGCAATTTCACCAAGCTAAAGCTGCTTTCCTTAAAAGATTCAGGAATCGACGAAACGATTTTTAGCGAGTTGCCAGCGCATAATCGTCTGAAATGGCTCGACTTATCGTTTAACAGGTTTAACGATAAAAACGACGCCTTGATAAAACTGAAAAAGTTGGCGATTTTTCATCTAGTTGGCAGTCCTGGCGCGTCCAATATAATTCCTTACGTTTCGAAGATGCGGTCGCTCGAAATCTTAAATTTGGGAGACTGCAATCTTCTTGATAAAGATTTAGAGAGTCTGAGCAGTTCAAGCCTTGATTCTCTTGACCTAACGTTAAATCGAGGGATTACGGACGAAGCGTTAAAAATTATCCGGAAGCTCCGAAAGTTGCGTCTTTTATATCTTGGCGGTACCTCGATAACGGCAAAAGGTTTAGAATCCCTGGCGAACAGCCCGGCGGCAAGATTCTTAGTCACTCTCGAATTGCGCGGCTTCTATCCCGACGTCAAATTACTAAAGAAGAAGAATTTTCCACGCCTGTTTTCGCTGCACGTGGATTATTCGGAGGAGTTAGAAGCCGAGCTCCTGGCGTCGGGATATGCGCCTGATAATTCAGGCGATCCCACTCGCTTTTTAAGGACGGACGTCGAGGAGAATCCACGCGTTTATTTTCTCCATACGCGCAGTCTTGAAAGTGATTTTAATCAAACGTACCGCAAAGAAAAGCCGGAAATCCTCGACGAGCTTAATTGGACTTACGATTTTTAGGGCGCGTCGTCAATAATTTACTCGTCGTCGTTAACAAGCGCTTACAGCGACTTCCAAATCGCCAACCGTCAAAACAAATGAAACCTCATCTGCGGCTAAATTAGCCAACAATAAATCCTAAGTCCTTTCCGTTAAACGAATAGCGACACATCGATCTAGGATTGCTCTTTTAAAAAACTTGGTTTTTCCAAACCGAAAGGTTCGGAAATATCGGCTCCTATTTTGTTTGCTGGACTGATTGAGGCTGCAAGACGAGCATATAAAATTCCTTGTGCGAAACAACAAAAAACATAAAACCTATGATGTTTCAATAAAAAAGCAAAGACAAAGCGGTCGGAAAGCGCTGATTTTAAGCGGTTCCTTGAACCAAATAAAAATTTTCAAAATTTCATGGCTCCGCGCGCAAAAAACGCCGAGCATATTAGGAGACGTATTCGATCCAACCTGTTAATTTTGCCGTATAAACTCTTGCGCCGACAAAACGCGCCGTTTATAATTAATTGACGAGCGTTTCGGCGCCGCGTCCTGTTTTTTGCAAGGCAAAGCCTGAACCTTATGCTATTAGAAAGGGAAAATCAATGACGACAAGAATAGTCCGTAACGGATTCTTATTTTTATTGACACTTTCGCTTCTTTCACAGGCGGCGGCGTTTGCTGATTTAGAACAGATACGCGACCAAGCCGCCGAGACGCCGCAGCGACTGCGTTCCTACGAATTTGTATTTGAGTCGCGCGAGACCCCGACGTCGGAAACGTATCAACGAGTTGAGGTTCAACAGTCCGAAAACAAATTTCGAGTCCGCGCAGCCTGGATGAAGGGCGGCAAACCGCTTCCAAACGCGCCGCAGCAAGAGTACGCTTTTAACGGCCTTCACTATCAGGGGATCGACCCGGAACAAAAGACTATGGTCGTCTCAAAAACATGCCGTCAGTCGACGCCTTACCTGTCGCCCAGC
The DNA here is from genome assembly GCA_028695965.1 of Thermoguttaceae bacterium. Taxonomy (GTDB): domain Bacteria; phylum Planctomycetota; class Planctomycetia; order Pirellulales; family Thermoguttaceae; genus RUG369. Next base: position 1,839 of record JAQVHZ010000046.1, read on the forward strand.
CCGCTGACGTATCCTTATTATTGGCTGACGGGCCAGCAGGCGAATTGGTCGGACGTGAAGAACAAGGATACTTGGGGGGACGCCTTCAAAGAAGCGAAATATATCGGAACGGAAGTTGTGGACGGGGTCGAGTACGACGTCGTTTCCTTCCCTTTTGCTCAAATGAACATGGATAAAGTTCATGTCTTCTTTGCAAAAGAGTCGGGGTATTACCCAATGCAATCCCAAGGGTTTGTCGACGACGTCCCTGTTTTCGAATTCAAAGTTACTCAGCACAAAACTTATGACGTCGACGGCGGGACGCTTGTGTTTCCCTTGGCGGCGCAAATGAGGCTCGGAGAAACCGATATCAACGAAGCCGACGACGTCCTCGAAATATTCTGGACGGTTCCCGAAGCGTCAATCAAGGTCAATCCTGATTTGAACAACGGTCTGTTCACGTTTTCAACCAGTGGAATTACAAAAGTCTTTGACCTCGACGATCCTATAAATCGAGGGCTCATAGGCTCGTCTGCTGGGATCGACGACGACGGCGCCTTTACCGAGCCGGAAGCTCCGAAACACTCCCTCAAGGCGCTCTTTATCAGCCTCTTGGGCTTGGCGGTTCTTTCTGTTATTCTGGCGCGATATCTCAAGAGAAAAGCGGAAAGCGCCTAGTAATTTCGGTTGTGTATTATCGGCGTCGACGAGCGTAAGACGAATAAACTTCTGAATCTGCTCGGCGATTCCTTCCCGCCGTTTAGCGGCGGCGATTATTTTCTAAGAGTTTCTAAGAACGCCCGTCCGGCGCTAAGGGTTCGGCGCGGGCGTTCCTAAAACGTTCCTTCTCCGCCCTCAAGCGCCGATCGCCAGTTGCGGCGCTCCAAATATACCAATTTTAACGCGTGTTTACCTATTCTCCCTATCTTCTCTCACTCCAATATGAAAATTTCTCTTGTCAATTTCGGCAAGATATACTATACTAGGCAAAATATATCAGCTGTAATTCTGCACGGCTGTTTTGAATTTGCAACAAACGCGCGCTCCTCTTACCGGCGCGCGCGACAATAGGAATAAATAAAATGGTTCGAACTAGACGAGATGAAGATCTTTTCGATCAGTCGTCGATGTCCTTCTTAGAGCATCTAGACGAACTGCGCGCTTGTTTGATCGGCGCTATTCTGAGCGTTACCGTCGGCTTGATTGTCGCAATCGTACCGCTAGGGCCCTACCCGTCCTTGGCGACGATGACGGTCGATTACGTTCAACGGCCCTTGAGAAAATCGCTTGAAAATTATCACGTGCTCCAGACGCAGCGGATGCTCCAACGCAAAAGAAACGAGCTGCGCGAAGCCGGATACGACGCGAGCCTTGCGTCCGTCCCCCAAAAAATGAACATGACGGCGCGGCCGGTCTACATCTTTCCGCAGGATCTGGAAGCGCTCCGCAGCTCGGGCGTCGACGCGGTCGTTCCGACCTCGCTTCCGGAAGAAGCGCGTCGCCGACTCGAAGATATTAAGTTGGTCGACAACTTCGGCAAGTTTAAAGCGCAAGCGATCGCGCAGACGAGCCTCAAAGACGCGTCGAGTCCCGCTGAACCGGTCATGATTCTGCTCTGGGAAAAACTCGGCGAGGACTCGCGGTCCAAGACGCGCGCGTTGTCCGTGCAGGAATCGTTCATCATCTTCTTGAAGACGGGGTTCTTCTTAGGCATATTCTTAGGCGCGCCGGGCATATTCTATTACTTCTGGCGTTTTGTCGGCGCGGGGCTCTATCCTCACGAAAAGAAATATGTCTATCGTTTCCTGCCGCTCAGCCTCGGCCTCTTCTTCGCCGGTTTTCTGATCGCGTTCTACTTCGTCTTCGAGTTCATGCTCTCGTTCCTGTTCCGCTTCAACGTCGGCATGAATATCGAGCCGGACACGCGCATCAGCGAGTGGCTCAACTTCGTGCTCCTAGTCCCCGTCGTCTTTGGAGTCGCGTTCCAGCTCCCGCTCTTAATGTTCGTGCTCGAAAGACTGCGTATCTTCTCCGTGAAAATCTATTTGGAGAAGTGGAGGATCTCCATTTTCAGCGTCGCGTGCTTGGCTATGCTGGTTACTCCGCCGGACCCGTGGAGCATGTTGATCCTGCTCGCCTGCTTGACCGCGCTCTACTTTGGCGGCGTCGGACTATGCGTGCTCTTCCCAAGGCCAAAGAGCGAATTTGACGACCTTGAAATCGCCTAAAGAACTGGCGTCGGCGGCATAATCGCGCCGACGACATATAATCAAAGGGCGCGCAGGCAAAGACTCCCCTGCGCGCCCCTCTTATTGAACGACGCCGCGCTGACGACGGCGCCGGCGCGTTCATTGGCGATGACAACAGCCGGCGCGGCACGTATGCGCGCGCTGACCGCCGCAGTCGCTCCCGCAAGGCGCGTTTGCAGAACCGGCGGTCTGCGCCGCGGGCGCGCTCATTCTTTTGACCACTTGGTCCGAATTGCACGCCGGGCAATTCGGCGTCTCCGACGCGTTCCGGACAAGTTCTTCAAATACGGAACTACACTTCTCGCATTTATATTCGTAGATTGGCATGGGCAGACTGGCGCCTCTTCTCTATTCGGTAATCGATTGTTCTTGCGAATGCAAAAGCGCGGGGCGGCAAGGAGCCCGCGAACGCAGATTCATGCTCGACAGCGGCGTCCAAAGCGCCGACGACCGGACGCTCCGAGCGCCGCTAAGACCCGGTTATTATAATGCAAAAAAGCGCCGACGCAACCCCGGCGGGCTGGTCGGCGCTTTGCTGTTTATCCTAGCGCGCGAGCTCTGACGAGCGTCAGATTCGGCTTAGCGATAGCGTTGCGGATGACGGAACAAGGGCGAGAAGGGACCATTCTTGGAGCCGTCGTTGAAGTCGAGCCACCAGTAGCCGTCGTGCCATTTCAGCGTAACTTGGCGCCATCCGAGCGGAACTTCCGGATACGGATAGAACGGACCGACGTACGGGAACGCGTCGTTAGCGTACGCTTTCGGATAGGTTACCTGCGAGTAGTTCGGATAGCTCGCATAGCTCGGCCAAGCGTAATTGGGAACGTTCGGGCGGCCGTCTTGCGCGACGGGAGTCGCGGCGCCTTGGGGCGCGAAGAAGTCGCTGGGCGAACGAGTCGCGCCAGGAGCGGCGACCGGGGTTCCCATCGGAGCGCTCATCGGAACGCCTTGCGCGGCAGGCGGAGCGGCTGGGATCGCAGATCCCAGAGGAGCGCTCTGATAAGCCGGAATCGCTTCGTCGACGTAGGTAATCGGCTCAGACATAACCGGAGTCAGCGCTTGGACCGCGCGGATAGGCGCCTGCTCGACCGGCAATGCAGCGTTCGGGGTAACGTTCATCGATTCAGAGACGGCGCGAACTTTCGGGATACGGCGCACGAAATTCGCAATTTCGTCGCGATCCGCTTCGGAGGCGACGTCGCCGCGAAGACGAACCGTGCCTTCTTGGTATGCAACTTCGATATTGTATTGCGGGTATTGCTGCGTCAGGCGTTGAGCTATTTTATTGGCCTCTTCCTGATTTCCAGCCTGAACGCTCGGAACGCCGAGAACTAAAAGTAAGCCGAAACAAATCGGTACGAACAAACGTCGCATGACTTTTCCTCCTGCCAAGATCTATTATCGATCGATTGATTACACTCGTTTCGTCGGTTGTGTGTCGAACCCAACGGACGACCTAATTATATCCGCTTTCTGCGAATCCTTTCGCGTCCTGCGAATAAAAACAACCAACGTAAACGCCGCGGTTCACGAGCGCGACGATCGACGGATACGTTTGCGTGATCTCGGGTATTCGTGATTGTTATAGTTAAATTTCGATGATTTATTACCGACGGCGTCGTCCTAAACGCTGTCGCTAATCCTTTCGTCGGCGACGACTTGGAGCTAGTCGCTCGGCGGCCCTCAACAACGCCCTCGAGCGCCGCCAAAGGGACGCAAGTCTCCCAAATACGCCAGATTCGTCGACTATATAACGACGATAGGGTATCTTTCGCTGAAATGTTTATCGTTGTTTTAACAGTTAGAATTCAACTCTTTTTACTTTTTTTTCCTTTTAGAGCAAATTTTAACCGTAAAATTAGCGACTAGGCGCATCGTGCAGGTTTTAACGAACGCTAGCCTGATAAAATGTAGCGATTATAAAAAATATTCCAAACCCTAATCGTATATCGGCGTTTGGTAGCGCGCCCCTTTAAGTTTTTCAACGGCAAACGCTATTATCTATTATAATAACGTCAAACCTCCCTTGTCAACAACGGCGAACCGGGCGGCGTGTTTTTATCCCGGCGCGCTGTTACGCCTAGCCCGCAAAATCGAAATATGCGGACGCAAAAAAAGCCGAGTCTGCCTCCAAACGACAAACTCGGCTCGATCTTCTCTTAAACGCTAAGCTTACTTGCCTTGGCCGCGGTTCGACCGACGGTCGAGGTTAAACTTGACGACGTAAGAAACTGCGTCGCTCCAGCTCGGAAGCGTCGGCTCCGGACGGCCCTCGGCGCGCTCTTCACGGGACGGACGCGCTTCGCGGTCATATTCTCGCTCGGCGTCGCGGCGATCTCGGCGACCGCGTCCGCGGCGATCCTCGCGCTCGCGGCGTTCTTCGCGCTCATAGCGTTCCTCGCGCGGCGCTTCTCGTTCTTCAACTTCGCGCGTTTCGACGCGTTCCTCGCGGCGTCGATCCCTGCGCCGCGACCTGGGTTCTTCACGTTCTTCCATTTTCTGCTCGCGCGGTTCGGCCTTCTCTTTCGGGGCTTCGGCTCGAGGCGCTTCAGTCCGCGTCTCCGCTTTCCGCTTCGACTCTTCTTTCGCCGCCGACTTGGCTTTCTCCGCGCGGCGCGGCGGTCCGAATCCAAGATCCTCTTCGACTTCCGGCGTCTCAAAGAACGCCTTCACATTTTCCTTGCTGCTGAAATCGAACGAATCAAGATCGGCAAAGACGTCTTCTTCCGCCTCAGCCGGGGCAGGTTTGGCTTCTTCGCGGCGGCGATCCCGCTTGCGCTTCGGCTTTGCGGACGCGCGCGGCTCCTCGTCTGCGGCGCCGACGCTCGGCTCGTCGACCGATTCGGCGGCAGTCTCCTGAACGGCGTCCTCGACAGGTTCGTCGGCGTCTTTTTCAGCCTCGGGTTCGTCGCCCTTAGCGCTCGAACCCCATTCGATCTCGATCGTGCCGCCGACGTCCCAGAAGTCTTCGGAGAATCCTTCAAACACGGTCTCCTGCTCAGGTTCGCTGTCGGCAGATTCCTCGACGGCCTCTTCGGCAGCCTCTTCGTCGACCGCTTCTTCGGTCTCGGCGGCGTCTTCGTCGTCGGCGACTTCTTCTGCCTCGGCTTCCTCTGCTGCAGCTTCTTCGCCGACGGTTTCCTCCTCGGCAGTTTCTTCTGCCTCGGCGGCGTCTTCGACCGATTTGTCGGCTTGCTTCTCAACAGGTTTGTCCGAAAGCAACGCGGTCCAAACCGACTCGTCTTCTTCCGTTTCTCCCGGCAGCGCCGCCCACGGGCGCGCTTCTTGCTCGGGTTCTTCGTCGGCTTCTTCGGCTATGCAAGCTTCGCAGGAACACGGTTCTTCGTCGGCTTCTTCTGCCATGCAAGCTTCGCAGGAACAAGGTTCTTCGTCGACCTCTTGCGCCATGCACGCTTCGCAAGTACACGGCTCTTCGTCGGTCTCGTCTGCCGCGGGTTCGGCGTCCGCTTCTTCCGGCGCCTCGTCGGCAGCTTCCTCAGCCGACGTTTCTTCCGTTACTTCTTCGGCAACTTCTTCGACGTCAGGTTCAGCCGCAACTTCTTCGGCAACTTCTTCGACAGCAGGTTCAGCCGTTACTTCTTCGGCAACTTCTTCGACGTCAGGTTCAGCCGCAACTTCTTCAGCCACTTCTTCGACAGCAGATTCAGCCGTTACTTCTTCGGCAACTTCTTCGACGTCAGGTTCAGCCGCAACTTCTTCAGCCACTTCTTCGACAGCAGATTCAGCCGTTACTTCTTCGACAACTTCCTCCGCGTCTTTTTTTGCCGACGCTTTTGCTTTTGGCTTGTCTGCAGATTTCACTTGTGCGGCTCGTTGGAGCTGCGCCAGAATTCCGCCGATCGCGGCGTCCTTTTCTTTTTCTTCCGGAGTAGTCGCTTTGCCGCGCCGCGCCTTGGGCTTTGCGGCGGCCTTCTTCGTTTCCAGAGAAGCGGCGGCGACGACTTCTTCGATAAGGCCCGCATTGAGCGATTCTAACGCCGCGCCGGCGTCGAGCGCTTCGACGACTTTTGCCTCGGCGGTCTTCTTCTTGACGGTCGCTTTGGCCGCCTTGCGCTCGTCTTGTTTCTTTGTTTTGGTCGTTTTCTTCGGACTGGGATTCGACGTTGGCGCCGCTGGTTCGGACGTCTCTTCTTCAGCTTGTTGTTCTACAGATTCGCTCTCGCCCTGCAACATCTCTTGCAGTTCGTCCCAATCGCTTTGTTTTTTCTCTCGTGCCATTTCAAAATGCATTCAACATTTGCGTATTATCATCGTGGTTCGCAAGCGCCGTTGCGGGTTCAGACCGCTCCGAACGCCGTCGCTCGTCTTGGATCACGCAAGCTCTTCTGCTGACCAAGCGACGCGCGTTTCGGATTTCCGCAGGGGGAAGCGGACGGCAATGCGGCGCGTCTGCAGCTACTGGGCAAACGCGGCAATGGAAATTACCTGACGATCGCGCGTTCCGAACATATCGGTCGTTCGGAAAATATGGACTGAGGAGCGGCGCTCGGCGCCTTAGGCTCGACTCGTCGCTGCGCGCGATTTTGCGCCGACTCACACGCGGCGCCGTTTTTATCGCTTAATCAATTAGGATATTTTACCTCTCTCGTCTAATTTTGTCAAGTTGTCGCGCCGCCGACAAGCGTTTTTTCAGCCGCTAAGACCGACGCGCGACACGTCGAATCGACGCTCAATCGTCTTGTTCGTCAGCGGGTTCGTCGACTTGTTCGTCGGCTGGTTCTGCGGTCTGTTCCTCGGAGGCGCTTTCGCCGTCCTCGTAACCCTCGTTCTCCGCCTGATTGTCTGGCGCGGCAGGGAAGCCCCCGTTCGGGAGCGATTCGGTCGACGCGGGCGCGTTCGGCATATCGAGCGCCGCGGTCGAGCTCAATTCCTTGCCGAATTTCTTGGCCCACAAGTCGGGCTCGATCGACGACAGTTCCTCTTTACTCGGCTGCGCGCCCTTGCCGAACCGCGCTTTCAGGCGGCGTATCGAAGACGAAATGAACGCCGGCCCGACCGCAAAGAGTAGCGCGCCCCAAAAACCGATCGTCTTCTTATCGAGGAAGAAGAAGAAGACGCTCCAAACCGCGACGATGACGACGATGTAAAGGCTCTCGAGCTGCGACTTCCTGCTCTTGCCCATCAGCGTGAGGACAAGCGCCGTGATTACGAGGATAAGAGCCGCCGTTCCGTAGTTCGTTGAGAAGAAATCGAACCGCTTCGGCGTCGCCGCGACGATTAAATGCCGCGCCTCGCCGTCCGTTATGCCGAAGAGGAGGCTCGTCGACACGCCCGCGTCGTAGGTCCATAAGCTCTGAGGGGACGCCGGAGACACGACCTCCGAAAGCGCTTCGTCGTCAAGGCGATACGTCTCGTCGAGCTTCTCTTTCTGCCGCACAATCTCGTCGTATTGCGTTCGCGTCCAACGGGACGTCGGGTCGGCAAGCTCTCCGTCCGGCTGGACGACCTTGCCGCCCTCGACGATAAAGAGCGCTCGGCGCCGACGCTCCGAGACCCCTTCGGGCGTCTCGAGGTACTGCGCCACGATCGACGCGTTCTCGCGCCAGGCGAGCTCCCACCAAGCGCGCAGGCGCTTCAAATCGTCGGAGTCCGTGCCGGTAAGCTGCGAAAGGTCGCTCTCGTACGCTTCGAGAAGCACGGCGGACGTCTCGACCGTAAATCGGAGGAGCAGATCGCTCGCGTCCGACCACAAAATCGGCTCGCGTTCGGCGTTTGCGCGCTCCGCTTTCGTCGGGGCCTTCTCTTTTTCGCCTTCGCCGCGCTGGAAGACGCGCCAACGTTCGCGGTCGGCGTTCGGCGCCTCAAACGCGCAGGTCCAATAGAGCCGTTCCGGCTTCACGTCGCGCACCGCGCCGCTGTCTTCAATTTCTTCGCCGATGCTGATAAAATCGATGCAAAAGGCGGGCGAACGCCGCGAGCCGTAAAGAAGCTGAGCGTTCGGCTCCATCTTGCTCCTGCCTCGGTACGTCATCCGGACGCGCTTAACATAAGGCGTCGTATCAAGATCGACGCGCCAATAGCTCCGCGTCCCCTCCGGCGTCTCCTCGACGCGGACGAGTTCGACCAGCCGGCGCGATCCGTTCACCGTCACTTCAAGGAGTTCGTTCGTGTCGGGCACGACCAGGATGCAGCTGCTCTTGACGCTCTTGCGGATCAAAAACGCCGCCGTGCCAAAATATTCGTTCTGCACGTTCATGTAGAACGCGTACCTCGCGCGGGCTACCGAAAGGCTCGCGCTCTCGGAAAGCAATTTCGCGCGCGACGTCTGTTCGCGAGAGTAGAAGGTAAACTCGTTTTCCGTCAAGCCGCCCGTCAAATTGCAGACGTCGGTGAGGAGTTCCTTCCTCAACTGGTCCGCCTCGGGCGTCGAGTCCCTCGTGATCGCGCTCATCATGCGGCTTACGGCGATGGTAACCGAGCCCCTTGTCGCGTCGTCAACGACGTGGAACAGGCCGTACGTCGACCAGTTGAGCTCCTCGTTTTGACGTTCCGTCAACTTGACGGCTGGAAGCGCCACGAAACGGAGGATCTCCGACGTATCCTCGCGCGGCGACGAAGGAAGAAGCTGGAATTTCGGGAGCCGAATGGAGTCCGGATCGTTTTTAAAGGTCGCGTTTAAGCGGACGTCGATCAGTTCGCCAAGCTCCTTTTTCGGCTTCAGCGAGATCGCGTGCGCGCCTGCGTACGAGATTGTTTCCGTAATGTCGAACCGCGATTCCGGATCCTCGATCTCCCACGAAAACGCTTCGTCCGTAAGGATAAGGAACTGGTCCGTCACGCCCGACTCGACTTTAAATCGGAAATAGACTTTCGCCTTCCAAAGAGGGCTGTTCAATTCGTGATAGAGCGCCGTCTCCTCAACTCCGACATAACGCGGCGAGTTGAGACGCACGATCGACGTCGCCGGGTTCGAATCGACGAGTTCTGTCGGCTCCGCAGAGACCTTGGCGCGCTCGTAGACGCCGACGAAACGATAGTCGCCGGCAGGTTCTTCGCCAAATGCGGCGCGGTCCTTGCTTTTCGAGGGGAGCCAGTCTTTGGCGTCGTCCCAAGCGAAAAAGACGCTCGACGCCCGATAGACGCGCGCGTAGTCCATGCCGGCGCGCGGACAGAGAAATTCAAAAGTCGGAAACGCGCGCCTTTCGTCGAGCGAGGTCGTCGTACGGCCGGAGATTTTCAAGTTAGCGCGCCCTCGGATCGGGTTCGCAAAGACCAGCGTGAGCGCGCCGTCCGACATGAAATACTCCGGCTGTTCCAGCTCCGCTCCGCTTTCGTCCGTCATGGAAACGGAATCGACGTTAAAAGGCGAAGGCGTCTTGACCGCCAGTCGGAACAGCTCGTTGCCGGTCTGAATCGCCGCGTCAAGGCGGATCTGCGTCTCCGACGCGTCGAAAAGGCACGTCGAGGACGCGTCAATTTGCAGTTCCGAGGGCTTCAAGGCGACGGAAAAAGTCGCGTCCTGCGGGAGCGCCGTAAGGTCGTACGCGGACGTAATCGTGTCGTCCGGGCTGGGCCACGCTTTTTTAAACGCGTCGAGCGTCGACGAATTCACCCATTCCGGCTTCGTCGCAAACTCGACGTCCGGTCCTTGCGAAACCGCGAACAAATTCCTGGTAACGCGCGCGTCGAGCGTCGTTATTCTGGGGAACTGCATACGGCCGACGCCTGTAAAATTCCGCGCGATAAAGCCGACGTTCAACGTAAACGGACCAGTGGTCGGCTCTTTGAACGTAACGCGCAGCGTGTTGTTTTGGTCGGTCGGAGGCGACACGTTTTCAATTTCGCCTTCGTCGTACTGGCACGTGCCCGAAAAGACGTAAGCAGGATCGCACTGAATATCGAGCGTCTTTACCCTGCCGCCCGACGTCGCGCGGCGAAATACGGCGCGAACGTCCAGCTGAGTCGTACGAGGACGCGCCAGGAAAAGCTGCTCGACGTCGACCGAGCTCTTGGTCGAGAAGTCGGACGACTTGAGAAGGGCGAGCGTCAGTTGATCGACTGCGCCAAGTTCCGCGACGAGCCAGCCCGCGCCGCGCAAGACCCTGCCCTGCGCGTTCGGCACGTCGAGCGCGGGCGCGTCCATCGACGCGTTCAATTCGAGGCGCGACGACGGCACGCTCAAGATCGGGAGCGACAAAACCGAGCTCGTCTCGGAAAACTGCGGCGGAACAAAGGTCATTTCCAACGAGTGTTCGCCCGGCTCGACGTCGTCTAAGTTGAAATAGAGCTCTCCCGTCTGCGTATTAAAGGATGGGGAAATCGCCTGTCGATCAAAGGTCGGGCTGACGTCCGGCGACAACGGGAGCGCGGGGAACACGAGCGTCGCCTGACTCGAATCGAGCACGACTGCGTACGTCGCCTTCAAGTTGAACAACGTCGTCATGTCAGTCAGCGCGTTATAGCCGACGGAGCCCTCGTAGCGAGCGTCGACGACGCGCCAATTCCGGTCGCGCGGCGGCTCGCTCAGCGTCGCGCGAATCGAGTCGTAAAACTCATGACCGACCCAATAGTACTCGCCGACGCTCTCCCCTTCCTCGTCGACCGGCACAAAGACCCGGTGCGGCTCGCGCCACGACGGTTCCGACGCCAGCTCGTTCGCCGTCGCCGGGGTCGGCGCCGCCGACTGCGGCTCTTGACCGCTTGAGGGCGCAAATTGGACCAGCGTCAAGAGCAGAAGCGTCGTCAGCGCGAGCGCAAATGTTGTTTTCATCGCAATCTTTCCAGAACGAAGCTCGTCGGTAGACGCAATGTTCGGGTCGGACGCGCCCCCTTGGAGACGTCGTCGTTCTTCCGGCGGCATCTTCGAGAAATCGACAAAGCCTTGCGTCGAAGCGTCGATCGAATTGTCAAACGCCGGTTCCGCCTTGACCTCCTCTTTCTTGACGCGCCTGTCCCGTACCAACGTCGTAGCGCTCTCCAGCGAGACGTTAGGACCGCGCGAAAGGAAAGAGCGGACGAAAAGAACGAAAAGCGCCCCGTAAGCGACGCCCTCCGTCGCCGCCGTCCACTCGAACGTCGCGATCGTCAGCACGGCGGCGCAGACGCCCAACGTTCCAATGCAGAACCGAGAGCGAGCGAGGTTCAAGCGCCAAACAATAGCGACATAGCCAATGAAGCAGAACAGCTGAAGCGCCCAAAGAAAATAACGGTTCACGACGCGCATACCCGTCTCGGCGCGGCAAAGGGGCATATTCGAGCGGTTCCAGCCCGCCGCAACTTCTTCGCTGGGCCGATTCTGCCAAGGATTGACGACCCCTTCTGAGCCGCGCCAGTCTTCCGGTTTAATGTAACGGTGCGAATTAGCCGCTATTGCCGTATGGACTTGGCGAGCGTCCGTCGTCTTCTGGACCCAATAGATAGAGGCGCCCCGGATCTGCTGCATCGGGACGTCGACGCGCCGTTCCAAGAGCGCGCGCGTCGTTACGATCGCCGTATCCGCGTCGACAAAGACCAGCGCAAATTTCGATTTTTCAAGCATTTGCCGAGCTCGCGAGTCAAACGACGTCAACGCGGACGACGGAAGGGACGACGGCGTAAGGGGCGTCGAGGCGTAAGAGACCGCGATTCGATCAATGTATAGCGTAAAAGGTTTCGACACGTCTAAGACGCCGAACGGGGTTCTCGCGCCCTGCAGCAGCGTTCCGTCCTCTCCGTCCGTTTCTTGCGCGTTTTCGACCGCAGGGGCAAAGAGCCAACTGACAAGCGTCGAATTGCCCAGGACGTCGCCCCACGTCAACGCGATTTTCCCAGGATAGGGCGTCACGGTCACGCCGGACGCGCTTTCGGACGCGCGCGCCGCCGCGCGTTTCCGCGATTCCGGCACGGCTGCGGCGAGCGCGTCTGGATCGCCTAACCGCGTCAGGAACCGATCGGTCAACTCGTTGATTTCACGTTCCGACGTTTTCCGCGCAAACAAAACCGCCGGGTTAAGCCAGGAATTCTTATAGCGTTCTTCAATGCGTTCTTTTGTCGCGTCGCAGCTCGTCTGATATTGCGGGGGCGTCCATACGTTCCAATCACCGGACAGAACCGGTATGTCGCAGATCAATCGGCTCGGTTCGAGCCTCTGTCCGCCAGAAAGGCGCGTGAAAGGCGTGTAATACTCGATCGCGACGCTGATAAAGCGCCGATCCAACGGCAGCTGCAGACGAATCAGCCGTTCGACGCGGTCGTACGCGTACGACGAGCTCCTGCCGTCGACCCAGACGGCGCGCACCGACGCGTCCGAGACGTTCGGAGGAAGCTTCAGCGTGAGCGCGGTCTGACCGCGATTCTCGATGTAGAACAAAGCGCGATTGCGCGATTTGCCGTTCGTTTGGAAAAACGTGTCGAGCCGTTCGTGCCAACAGCGCGCCGAAGGAGGAAGCGTCTCGAGCGTCGTCGCGTCGGCAAAGCCCGGCGCGTCAAAAGTAACGGTCAGTTCCGGCAACGCCGACGCTTCCTCGCCCGAAGTTTCAGGCGCCGGGACGTCGTTCTCGCCGTTCGGCTCGCCGCTCAACGCCATTTTCTTATCGGCGGCGCTCTCGACATACAGCGGATTGGAGTTATATCGAAACGCCTTTTTCAACGATTCGTACTTGCCTCCGACCGTTATCGGAACGGTCGATTCGCGCATATTGACAAAGTGGGCGTCGAACCGAAAACCTTGCGGAGAATCGATCACCACCTCCATCGACGCGTTCGACGATTCCGGGAAGATTGCCAAAAGGGGCTGGACGATCGTCGAACAAGCGTCTTTACAGCTCATCGTCAGGTCGAACGGCGAGCTGACAAGGGACGGGAGCCGCATCTCATACGCCGCGGCTTTATCCGGAATATTGAACAGCTTCGCGTCGGTCTCGGAAAGGCGCGAGGCAGTATAGAGCCGGTCCGGCTCGAGAGAACTCGACCATTTCCAGACGACGTTATACGCCCTCGTTCCCTCTTGCGCGCCGGGTACGTAAAAGACGACGCGGTCGAGGCTTGTGCCGTTCAGCGGCTCGCAGCGCACCTTCCACTCCTCGACAAAATTGTCCGGAAAATTCGTTCCGAAGAACTCGCAGACGCAGGTTCCCGACGCCGCGTACATCGTCTGGAGATTCTCGAGCGACGCGCGCGCGTCGACCGTCTGCGTCCCAAAATAAATACGCGAACTTTCCAACGCCGTCGGCAGCGCTTCGCGAAGCGTCAGTTCCGAAAAGACGAAGCGCGGAGACGCTTTAGGAGCCGTGTAAGGGCGTCCGGCACGAGTCGTCAACTTGACCTGATAAGGCGCTTCCGTGTGGGGCGCCACCGCGTGCGCGCCCGTAAGGACGCCCGACAGGTCGACCGGACACAGCTCGTTCACGTCAAGCGCCTCCGTCAGCGCCGATTTCGGCAGACGCGCCGAGACGGCGATCTTGACGGGCCGGTCCTGACTAGGCGGTTTTTTAAACGAAATCGACAGTCTGCGCGGCTCCGATTCCGGCGCGGACTCGTCTTCAAAGGACCACGAAATCGCGTCGTCCGAGACGCTCGACGCCGAACGAATCGACCAATTCGGCGCAATGGGGATCGTTACCGAAGAATCTTGGATCCCCGAAAAATTATAGAAGAGAGTCGTCTTCGCCGAGATCGCGTCCGAAAGAATCAAGCAGTCGGTAACGCTGTCGAACGTCGGCTCTTTTTGGAGCGTGCAGAGCTTCAGCGACACGTTCCCTTGCGGGTTTTTCAGCTTGTACGAAAGGACGTCGACGCCCTCTTGGCGCGTTCGAAACGCTTCGCGGAACTGAAGCGCGTCCGTAAGGACCGACGTCGACACGACAAGCGGCCGAAAGACCGACAGGCGAAGCGTCGTTTCTTTCCAATAGTACGCGGAATTTTCCTCAAAAGCGAGCGGAGGAAGCGCGCTGAGCTCGTCGAGCTCAAAGGAGCCGAACGCCGTCAATTTCAAGTCGTCGAGCGTCTCCGTCTGCCGCGGCGTCTTAATCACAATCTTATCGAACTGCTCGTCGAAAGAGCTCAGCTCGAAGAGGACGTCGCGGGCGGCGCCCCATTCGGCGATATTGAGACGCAGACGCTTGTCGAGAAAGAGCGTGATTTCTTCCGGACGATTCGGAGAACGTTCGAATTCCAAACGCGCGTTCAATTCCATGCCTTCGCGCGTTATCCGATAGGAATTCTCCTGACGCACGCCGATTCGGCGAGCGCCCTCGACAAAGACCGAGCGAGCGCTCTGCGTCGCGCGCAAGACCCCGCGAGCTTGACCGCCGAAATAGACGCGCCAAGTCCGAACGACGCCCTGGTCCTCCGCCGGAGTTTCCGAAAGAACTTCCCTCACTACCCCGTTCGTCGCCTCGATCGTTATGTCGACGGGGGTCGTCAGTTTCAATTCAGTGCGCGACGAGTTTGGAAACCGAAGGTCGAACGTCAAGACGCCGCGCCGATCCAACGTTCCGCGCTGAGACCAGAAGAATTTGCGCGTCGCCGCCTTGGAGTTCGGCAGGTAGAAGCGTCCGTCCGCATAGGCGCCGACCATTTTCGTAAGGTCGACCTGTTCGACAGTCGAATAGGGAGACGTTGCAAAAGAAAAAGGACGGATCCGATAAGGAACCGATTCGCTTGCCGCGTGTTCTTCAGTACCCTCTTGGCGCGCGGGGACCGTCGAAAATTCGCCGCTTCCGACGAGCGAGTCGTCGGACAAGCGCGCGTCGAGCGTCAGCGAGGAAACGATCCCGGGCGCCGACTCGTCTTCGTCGTTAAGACGCGCCAGTTGATCGGTTATGTCGAGCCAGCGGTTGAAATCGTCGATTCGGATAGGAAAATATTTTTCCGAGCCCCAAGGCCAGCGGTCGATCGAGTCGGCGGGCGCTTTCCAGAAACGATAGCCGGGAAAAGGCGCGCTTGAGGATCCGGATTCTGCCGAAGGAGCCGACGGCGAGCCGGGCGTCGCGGCGTCCTGCCCCGCCAGAAAACTTGAGCTGAACGCGGCAAAAGCAACGAAGAGCGTCAGCGTCAAAACGCGGCGAGGAACGCTGGCGCTCAATGCGCGCGTCAGGGCGATTCTGTGTCTCGTCATTTTTTCGACTCCTCAAACGCCCCCTCTACGCGACCTCGGAATTACCGCGCGCGACCTCGGACATACGCTTAGTCCCCTCGGCGCTCTTCACTCGGCGCCCAAATATCTTCGCAATGATCGCCGTTACAAGCGTTAAGAGAATGCCAAAAACGGTCGTTTGCAGGAAAATAAGAGCAAGGGTCGGCTGATACGCCGAAGCGGTCAGCGCGGCGACGCTAAGGATAAAGAGGACTGAAGGCGAACGAACGGTCGGGAAGTAAAGCAAGCCAAGCCCAATGGCAAGCGCAACTCCGCTCCCGAACAACACCAGACCGCTGCGCGCGGCAATATAAAAACTCAATACCGCGGGCCGAATCTCGCCGTCGCTCGAATCTTCCAAACCGCTGTAACTGAAGCTGCTGTACAAGTAAACGTTAGCTTCCTGAACGGCGGGATCCGGACGATTCGCCTTCTCGACGCCGATCCATTCGTACAATTCGCCCGTATCCAACGACGCGACCCGACTATAAAAGCCCATCTTGCCCGAGCGCTTAACGATATATTCCGGCGACCAGTTCCGCGGCGGTCTGACGATGTGCCGATCGTTTGGCACAATCACCTGCCAGTAGGCGCGGCGCACCCACGTCTGCTTGTCGAACGTCGGGAGCTGCGCGACGCACCTGCCGTTCGTCTGGTACGCATTAAGATCTTTGTTCGCCGTTATGTACGACAATTCGAGCATAAATTCTTTTGCGCGCAGTTCTTCGGCGACGGGAATGCGCAGCGTGGTCTTATCGATAAAGAGCCCTCGCTCGGGGTCGGAAACGTACTCAAACGGCTTGCCGTCGATCGAGACGGCGACCCGGTCTTGACGCGCGGCGTCCGGGAGCCGCACGGTCAAATAGCTCTTCTCACAGCGCATCCGGAAGAATGCGGAGTCGAAACGCGCGGCGTTCGAATACCACGTCTGGATCCACGCGCGTTCGGCAATAGGCGCGCCTTGTTTTTCGCTCGCCAAACTGCCCGAAAAACGAATGAACGTCTCCGGCATCATCGATTGGAACTGCATATACCACGAGACGCCGTCGTCCGAATAGCCGCTTTCCACATGACGCCAGAACCGCTTCAGACTGCTCTTGCCGTTCTTCTCTTCCGCGCTCGGCGCGTCTTCGATCGTGTTGTACGCCAGGGAGACGGGGTCCTGCGCCGTAATTCTCAGCGTGTTCGAGCGCAGACCGTCGGTCTCCAACGGCTGAATTAAAAACAGATCGATGCGATTGTTCGTCGAGCCTGCCTCGAGGCTCTGCGACTGGTATTCATACTGCACGTCGACGACGCACGCGCCGATTTTCGGCTGGTCGGCAAGAGAAATAACGTAAATATCCCGTTCGTCGCCCAGGTCGTCCGGCTCCTCTCGTTTCGTCGCCAGCGCGGCCTTGCCGTCGACCATATACCTGACGTTCAGAACCGGCGCGGCGCTTGCGTCCTCTGCCGCCGGGTCCTTTTTCTCTTTGTCCTCGCCTTTTGCGGCTTTGGCTTTAAGGAGCGCGTCCGGAATTTGAATCGCGATTTCTTCGAGCGCCTCGTTCTTCACGCTGTACGTAAAGGTCTGGCGGACCCGAAATTCTCCGCGTTCCGAGAAGGACGCTTCGGTCGCGCACGTAACGTCGATTTCCTGCTCCAGCTTCGAGAGCGTCGCGCAGAAGATCGCGTCTTGGTCTTTGTCCTCCCCGCTGCTCAGGAGCTGTCGGGCCTGGAAATACAAGGGCGTCTGCGTCGACGTCGGCTGAGGAAGCTCGAGCGAAAACGAACGCGCCGACTTCTGCTCGAGACCGACGCACCGTTCCTTCAAGACCGACAACGCGACGTTGTTGTCGGGCGTAACGATGAGCGCGGAAGGCTCGACCCAGTCGGCGATCGGCGTCGGCAGCGCGAGGGTCAGCGCGCCCTCGGCGTCGAGCGTCGACTCCCGGAAAAACGTGAGCTCGAAGACGACGGCGCCGTCCGACGGCGTCTTGAGCGGAAAGACGTGCTCGCCGGAACTCTCGTTGAGATAGGAACGCTTGAGATCGAGCGTCTCGTTGGCGTCGTCCGACTTGAATTTCCAGTCGTGGAGCCGCAGTCGAACTTCTGACGCTTTCATGCCGTAGATCGAATACTTGAACCGCGCGCGCAGCTCGATTCCGTCGAGGCGAGTCGTCGCCTGATATTCCGGCTTAACGTTCACGATCGCTTGACGGCGGAACGCCTGAGCTTTCAGCAAAAACGGCTGCGTGTAATAGGAATACGACTCCTGACCTTCCGCGTTCAGCGCGTCGGGGTCGCGAGACGCCCCGTAAGAATGCGTTACGTCAAAGTCGAGCCCCTCGCCGCGCGTAATCTTCACCTGACCGTTCTGCTTCTGCGCCCCTAAGACGTCGAAGCCCGCTAAAAGCCGAGCCGGCGTGTTCCCCGACGCGTCCGCTTCTTGCGACGCTTCCTCGACCGTCGTGCGCGCCCGAGCGCGAAGCTTCAGCACGATCGACGTCGACGCCTGCTCGAGCTGGATCTCCGCAAAGGCGTCCTGCGACGATTCCTCCGGGACAAGACCCAATTTCAGCGCCTCCGGAATCTCCTCGAAGGTAATTTGATTCGCCGACTTCACGCTGAACATAACGGCGCTCGCGCCGGTCGCCGCTACGCTCTCGGACTCCAAGACCGAGTCGTCCGGAAGACGCACATAGAAGACGTTCGATTCGCCTCCAAACGCGCGGACCGGCAGCGTCGCGTCGTAGGTCGTCTCGCGCGCCGCAAGCGTAACTTCGATGAGCGCGTTCTCGACGTGGTAGGCGACTTCGTCGACGGCGTCGCGCTGCTGCCACACAAGTTCGGTCCGCGCGCCCCCTTTGCCGAGGCCGTGCAGCTTCAATTCGGTCGTTGTCGCGCTCAAACTATTCGGCGTCGCGGCGACCGCCCCTTTGACCGAGCTGATATCCGCGTCGGGCGCGGGCGCGATCAGCGTCAAAAGAGAGTGCGCGGCGGCAGGAAAAGACGCGACAAGACGGAATTCGTCTTTCCCAATCGGCTCGACGGCAAAGCATAATTCCAAGCGAAGCGTATATTTATAAAACGGCGACGTCCGTTCCGCAGCGACCGCGTCTCCAGAAACGCGCTCGGGCTCTTGCGGTTCTGCAAGCGGAGACGCATACTGCGTGGAAAGGTCCGCTTGACGAAGCAAAGAGGTCTCTTCAGGAGCTGGCGCGGCTGGTTCTTCAGGAGCGGGCTCGGCAGGAGCGGGCTCGACAGGTTCGGCAGGAGCGGGCTCAACAGGTTCGGCAGGAGCAGGCTCAACAGGCTCGGCAGGAGCAGGCTCAACAGGTTCGGCAGGAGCAGGCTCAACAGGTTCGGCAGGAGCAGGCTCAACAGGTTCGGCAGGAGCGGACTCAACAGGTTCGGCAGGAGCAGGTTCAACAGGCTCGGCTGGAGCAGGTTCAACGGGCTCGGTTGGAGCGGGCGTTACTGTCTGTTCCGGCGCCGACTCAATATTATCTTGCTCTCGATTCGGCTGTCGACGCCGACTGCGCCGCGTCGGCGATTGAATGATCGCGACATATTCGCCGGTCTTCGGGTCGACGTCAAGGGTGCAGAATCCCGGCCCTTCAAACGAGAACCCGCCCCGGCGCGATTCGCCCGATTCTTCTTGTTCGGGCGTCGGGATATAGACCCCCTCGGAAAGACCGAGCGGTACGCGTATCGTCCCTTCGGACGCTTCGACGTCAATATTAATAGTCAATCGCGCCAGCCCGTCCTCGACGGCGCCTTTTGCCATAACGCTTTGGATCGAATAAGGCGCCAGGACCGTTTCCTCCTGCGCGTCGATCATGCGCATGACGTCTTCAAGGGTCCAGTTCGGCAGCGGAACGCGCCACGAATCGTTCTCGTCTTGCAGCCAGAACGTCAGCTTCTCTTGATCGCGGCCGCCCCCGTTGTTGACGCGAGCGTTCGATTGCGCATAGACGCTCTGCGCGCACAAGAGCGCGCAAACGCACAAGGCTCGTAGAATGATCGACGATACTCGTGCCAGCCGTGCGCGACGACGAACGTCGATCCTCGCGGTATGTCGAAATGTCGTGTACACAATGTGCCTCGTTACGTTTTCGGTTTTTCTTTCCGGAACCTCAAACAGTTCCCCGTCCGCCCATTTTAACAGAAAATGAGCAAAAAGGAAATAAAAATTGACGATTACGAAAGAATTTCCGAATCTATTTCGACCAATTTGGACAATGAAGAGAATAAAAGAACATATCCGCAATAAAACGTTATTGAGTTTTTTTAGGATTATGCTAATTGCGCGACTTTCGCAACTGGCGTCCCGTTCGTCCTTTCGACGCGAAACGCCAAAAGCGCCAAGTCCGTCTAAAAGAGACGAACCTGACGCTTTTCACAGGAGGATGCGAAAAAACGGCTAAACCGATCTCGCCGAAAAAACAACTGTCAATGAATAAAGATTAACGACCGCCCTTGAAGTAGTTCTTAAGAAGGTCTGCGGCCGCGGCGCTGGAGGTCGAACCGCCCTTTTTGGGTTTCTCGTCGGCGGGTTTCTCCTCTTCCTCTTCTTCTTTGGGAGTGTACGGGAGATCCAAGTCTTCAAGCGACATCGACATCGTTATCGCTTCTGAAGATTCTTGGTCGTCGTCTCCAAGGAGCCAATCGGCAAGATCGTCTTCGTCTGTAGACGCGGGACCGGATTCTGCAGCCGGTTGAGCGGGAGCTTGCGTCGGCGCAGGTTGAGACGCCGCCTGACTCTGCTTGGCGGTGGCGACATTGATCGAGTTCTGCTCGACCGCGCGCGCAACAACCTCAGAAATGGAAGAAACTTTCGACTTTGTCTCGCCTTTGAGACCGACAGTCAACACGACCTCAAATTCGAGCGGACCAATCATCAGTTGGTCGCCATTTTTGAGCTCTCGCTCGCCGACAATACGCTCGCCATTAAGGTAAACGCCGTTTTTGCTCCCAAGGTCACGAATCGCCACATAGGCCTCCTCGGAGAGAATCGTGCAGTGATAACGACTGATTAATTCGCTCCGAGGTTTGAGGTGACAATCTTCAGCTCGTCCGATCATGAACTGAGGGATTGATATCGGAATTGTTTGACCCGCCCGAGAACCTCCAATTACCTTTAGCTCTACTTTCATCACGAATTTCCCTAATGTGACTCCAAGCCCTTCCATCCAATCCTCGCCTCCATGCAAGGACAAGAACACGCAACGTGTTATGAAGGACTTTATACGAATTGACGAAGAGGAGCGCGCCAATGCCAAACAGTTATTATAGACGCAACATCATACGGACTAACGCCTTACCGTTCGACAGACGCCGTTTTCAACTCCTAAAAACAGGCGCTGGCGTGACGAAACCGCTCCGACGTTACCCCATTGTAAAGTAAATCGTCTTGTTTTCCAAACGATTTTTAGTCTTTTTAAAAAAATTTTTCAAAATTTATTATGGCACAAGACGCCTTCATATAAATTTCTTCATGTTCGGCGCTAAAAACATTCTCTGTTTGACTCGGTAATGACAGCGATATTTTAGAAAATAAGCCGACAAATTCTAAAAAACTAACCGAAAATAATAGACCGAAAACATTTTCTTTTACTAGTCCTTTATTGACAAAAGTTAAATAAAAAATATAAGTCTAACCGCGTCTTGTTCCTATTTTAGAAGCGTCTTAAAATTAAACGAAAAATGTTCTGTTTCAAAACGACGAAACCGAAAAACGCATTATTTTAAAACGCTCGTGTAAAAAAGCGTCTTTTTAACACAATCTTTCACAATCTTTCCTGCAATAATCGCTTTTTTTCGCAAATGACGCTGTTTTTTTATAAATTCTACAAAATTTTCCCAAAAAACATTTGCAATTCGCGTACGTTTCTGGTAAAAGGATAAAAGACCTCTTTTCGAGCGTTCTGAAATTGTTAGTTAAAATGTCCTCGCCGCGGAGCCGCTGCGAGGGCTGTTCCGCGTCCATATTCTTTTTTCATTAGGAGAACAAGCAGTTATGGCTCAACGACCTATCACGATCATCACCGGTCAATTTGGCGACGTCAAGTCTGACGAACTCTTCGCAAAATGCGCTGAAATCGGCTACGACGGCCTCGAACTCGCGTGCGGCACCGAACACTTCGACGTCCAAAAATGCCTCAACGAAGAAGGCTACTGCGACGCCAAAAAAGCGCAATTGGCACAATACGGGCTCGGCTGCTGGGCTCTGAGCAACCACTGCGTCGGGCAAGGCGTGCTCGACCAAATCGACCAACGCAATCTGGACGTCATTCCAGAATACCTCCGTAGCGACGACAAAGAACAAGTCGCCAAAAACTGCGCCCAGGAAATGAAGGATACCGCGCGCGCCGCTAAAATGATGGGCGCCACGGTCATTACCGGGTTCACCGGCTCCTCTATCTGGCCCTACATCTACAGCTTCCCGCCGGTCCCGCAGAAGTGGATCGACGACGGATTCAAACTGCTCAAGGAACGCTGGACCCCGATTCTCGACGTCTATCAAGAGCTCGGCATTAAGTTCGCGCTCGAAGTCCACCCGACAGAAATCGCCTTCGATATCCACTCCTCGCAGCTCGCGCTCGAAGCCCTCGATTTCCACCCGGCGTTCGGTTTCAACTTCGACCCGTCGCACCTCGTCTGGCAAATGGTCGACCCGGTCAAGTTCATCAGAAGATTCCCCGACCGGATCTTCCACGTCCACATGAAAGACGCCGCGCTCCAGCTCGACGGCGAAAACGGCATTCTCGGCTCGCACCTCCCGTTCGGCGACTATCGCCGAGGATGGGAATTCCGCTCGGTCGGACGCGGCGACGTCGATTTCGAGGAAATCATCCGCGCGCTCAACGATATCAACTATGCCGGCCCTCTTTCCGTCGAATGGGAAGACCAACGCATGGACCGCTGGTTCGGCGCGACCGAATCCTACAAGTACGTCAAGGACGTCGCGTTCCCGAAGAACGAAGACGTCGTCTTTGACGCTCAATTCGCCAAATAATCAAGCGAACTGCGCCCCTTAACAGGCGCGGCTCAACCAGAAACGCCCGACTTGCTCAGCGCAGGCCGGGCGTTTTTTAACGCAAATCGGATCTGATGAAACGTTTTTCCCACGCGGTCGTCTAAACGAAAACCGCATAACTAACGGAGCGTAATTCCCCAAATTAAACAATTTCATCGTAAAAATCTTCGATTCTTTCCCAAAGAGGAAAATTTTTATTATAATATAGTCTGGCGCGCGGCGTAACGCCAAGCCGCCTGCCGCAGTTATGCCCAAAACGCGTGTTTTTACAGCGCCCAGAAGTAAAGTATTTATCGATGGCAGACGCACTAACGCAAATTAACCAAATGGCGCAAACGCTCGAGTCCCTCTTGACGCAACGCTATCAAGCGGTCGGGCGCGGACTGCACGAGAAACTCGACTCGGTCGAAGCGGACATACCGGAGCAAGCGCGCAAGCAGATACGATTTGTAGCGTCGTTCCATAATATGGCTGTCAATGAAGACGCTAAACTTGCCGACGAGAACCTTGAAGCGGCAAAACGCGCGTATCGTTCCGCGCTGGCGGAGCTCGACGGACAAGAACTCGTCGGCTCTCAAGGCGCTCCCGACGAGACCGTTTCCAATTACGGAACGAACTACGGCTCAACAGCCGGCTTGGCCCCGGTCTCCGACTCCACAAAGCCGCCCCTTTCCCAACCAAGCGCTCCTCAAGACCAGCCGCAGAGCCCGCCCAAGGCTGTTCAGAAAAGTCAGCCAAACAGGCGCGACAAAGCGTCTAAGCGGCGGCGCGAGACGCAGCAACGAATCGCCGCCGACGCGCGCAAAAGGACGCGCTTCCTTCTGCTCGTCGTCGCAGGACTCTTTGCGATCGTCGTGATGCTCGTCCTGCAGCTGCTCGTAACGCTGACCAAGTCCAAAACGGCGCAGCCCCAACAAGCGCCCGCCGCGCAAGCCCCGGTCAATCCCGGCGACGCCCCTGCGGAACCTGCGCCAAACTTACCAAATCAATAGAGACGTTCCCTAACGCGCAAGCTTTGGTAAAATACAGAACCGCGCCGACTCCATAGCGCGCGGAGAATTGAGCCCCGTCCCGAAATAGATAACGCAAGGGAAAACAGGGGCGCCCGCCTGTGAATCATAAAGGATAAGTTATGAAAAAGATGCTCCTTGCGTTCCTGTTCGTCGTCGTTGCGGCGCGCGGACTGAACGCTTCTGAAATCACCTCGGAAGGGATGGAACAACTGAAAACCGACTGGCTCTTCCAATGCGACGACGAACCGACCTTCGAAAAAGCGAAGCTCGAGATCGGTTACGCTCGCGATCTGGCGGACCGTCTAATCGATCTCGAGGA
>JAQVHZ010000137.1 GCA_028695965.1 Thermoguttaceae bacterium
CCCGGCGCGCGCCTGAACGAGCGTTTGCTTGACTAAATTTGCGAGCGTTGAGTCGTTGTCGACGTCCCAGTCGTCGCCGCAACAGCCGCTTTTCTTCACGACGCCGCAATGACCGTGATCGGTGTATTCGCAGAAACAGACGTCGGAAACGATAAGGAAGTCTTTTCCGACAACGTCTTTCAGGGCGCGAATCGCTTGTGCTATGATACCGTCGTCGCTCATCGCGTCGCTTCCGACCGCGTCTTTAACGTCCGGGACGCCAAAGAGCATAACGCCGCCGACGCCCCGCTTTTCAATTTCCTTGACCTCTTTGACGAGTTCGTCGAGCGAGAGTTGGAATTGACCGGGCATCGCCGAGATAGGGGCGCGGACGCCTTCGCCGGAACGGACGAAGAGCGGATGAATGAAACGGTCGGGCGAGAGAATTGTTTCGCGCGTCAGACGACGCACGCCGGGATGGTATCGCAATCTTCGGAGACGCGCCGTTGGAAAATTTCCAGAATGTTGGTATTCGTTCGTCGTCATTTAAGTTCCTTTCGAAAAACGCGTCGGCTCGGCAGTAACGCGAGTCCGACAAAAGACGCCAGGCTGCCGTCAATGAGAGAAACCGAGACCGCTTCACGATCGCTCGCGCCGCGTCTCGGTTTTTTACGAGTAAAGGTTGGATAATTCCAAATCTTTTTTAGAAATATTGTCCAAAGTTGAAGTTCAGGGTCTTGAACATCTCGCTGATCGACTGGTTGCTGTGGATGCGCTTAATCGCTTCCGCGACGATCGGCGCGCAAGAGAGAACTTTGATCTTCGGAATATTGTGTTCGGGCAGGAGCGGAATTGTGTCGGACAAGACAACTTCTTCAATCGGGGCGTTTTGGAGCCGCTCGATCGCGGGTCCGCAAAGAATGCCGTGCGTTGCGGCGACGTAAACTTTCTTAGCGCCCATTTCTTTCACGACGTGCGCCGCGCCGGTGATAGAGCCGCCGGTACTGATCATATCGTCGAAAATAAGAGCGATGCGCCCTTCAATTCGATCGCCGATGAGGTGCGCTTGTTCGACTTCTGACCCGCTCTTACGGCGCTTGTCGATGATCGCCAACGTGCCGCCCAATGCGGCGACGTGTTTGGTGGCGCGCTTGATGCTTCCGGCGTCAGGGCTGACGACGACCACTTCCTCGGGGTCGTAGCCGAGGGAATTGATGTAATCGTCGATGACGGGGGACGCGGAAAGATGGTCGAACGGGACGTCGAAGAACCCTTGAATTTGAGCCGAGTGCAGGTCGAGCGCCATAACGCGGGTAGCGCCGGCGCTTTCGAGAAGGTTAGCGGCAAGTTTAGCAGTGATCGGAACACGGCCTTCGTCTTTGCGGTCCTGACGCGCGTAGCCAAAATAAGGAACGACGGCGGTGATGTGCGCGGCGCTTGCGCGGCGGACGGCGTCGATCATGATGAGCAGTTCCATCATCGTGTCGTTGACGGGACGGCACGTCGGTTGAATGATAAAGACGTCTTTTCCGCGGACGTCTTCTTCGATACGGCAGAACGTTTCGCCGTCCGGAAATTTCTCGACGGTCATTTGCCCCTGCGGATGACCGAGATAGTTGCAAATCTTTTCAAACAAAGGAAAGTTAGCCGTTCCGGAAAAAATCTTCAACTCACCTGAACTCATCAGTACGTTCCCAATATTTCTACGTGGTTCGTCAATCTGGTCTGACGGTCAATCCGGCGCCGCCAAACGAACAACCCTCTACGGCACGAAACCAGAGAGAGTCAATTCCGGTATTATATGCCCTTTTTGAATTACTGACAGGGGGACGGCTTGCAAAGGCTCTTTTTCATTAGCGCCGCCGCTAAAAAAGAATCGAATATGACGACGTTGCAGAGCATTTAAGAAGACTTTTGGCGCTATGGCGCGTATTTGATTGAAGACTGAGCATGACGATTATATGACGTCGGTTTTGTGAATTTTGACTTATTTTGCGAATTGGTCAACGCATTAATTATTTAATTCTTGTAAACAAGGCAGAAACATATGAGTTGAGACGGCGCTTAAGCATACAGAAAGGCTTAGTTCAAATCGATGCGGATTATTAGCGATGTTTTTAGTCTGCTCAATAACCTCGACTTCCCCGCAAAGAATTGCATAGTAAACCGAGCGTTTTATTTTCCACAATTTTTTCAAAAAAGGATAACTGTGCGCTTGTTTCGACGCCCATTTTTGCTATACTTGACCCTGGAGGCTTCCCTTCTAGCGATAGACAGCAAATAGATTTTTAAAAGCTTCCGCTTCCTTTTCTTAACGTCCCGAGATTTGTACCGACGAGTTCGGTCGCTTTGACCGACAACAACGTTTGTTTATATTTCACATTGTTATAGCAACAGGGGAATAGTTATGAAGAAGAAACAGGTTAAAAAGGAGGGGTTTACCCTCGTTGAACTCTTGGTCGTTATTGCGATCATCGGTATCTTGATTGGGCTCTTGCTTCCCGCCGTTCAAGCGGCTCGTGAAGCGGCGCGGCGTATGCAATGCACGAACAACTTGAAACAACTTGCTTTGGCGTGTCATAATATGCATGACGTCAAAGGGTTCTTCCCTGCGTTGGCTTGGCAGACGGACTATCCGACCGACAGTTTTCACTGGCGCGTTAGTTGGCCGCCGATGCTCTTTGCGTATGTCGAGCAAATGCAACGTTACGAGTTGGTCATTAATATTCCGGCACAAGGTATTCCTCTTGCTCCATACACGAAGACGGCGACCATCACCCACAACGGCGCTACGATCGACAATCCCTACGCCGGGTTCCTCACAGCGTTCATTTGTCCGTCGGAGGTTGTCAACACCCCGGTCGACCAGGCGTTGGCTCCGACGAGCTATCGAATCAACATTGGCGACGAAACTTACAATAACCCGGTTAGTATTGGCAGGGATTCCCTGTGCCGCGGCGTTGCTGGGCGCGGGGACCAGTTAAATGCACGATGGCTTCGATCCAAGACGGCACGAGCAACACGGTCGTCTTCGCAGAGTCGACCATCGCCACTCAAAAGGACGGAAACTTGAAATCGCTCAAGGCAGGCGTCGCCCAAACGTCTGCCGACGTGTATCGAATGCCGATTTCTCTCGTTGAAGAATGTCGTTCCAACCGCAACGGTATGGAACTCAATTCGACTTTCCCGAACTCTCGCCGCGGCGTGCGGCTTGGCGACGCTTACGGCACGGTCTTTACCGGAGTTCATATGGTTCTCCCGCCGAATTCGCCAACCTGTTCGTACAATCACTTTGAGTACACCTTTAACGCCGCCTCCAGCTACCATAGCAGCGGCGTTAATGTGGCGATGTGCGACGGCTCGGTGCGGTTTATTTCCGATACGGTCGACTGTATGCGCAGCGATTATGCGAGTCTTGGCGGTTCGACGCTCACCGTTGGCAACAGCGGCAGGTCCTACTTTGGCGTCTGGGGCGCCTTAGGCACGCGCAACGGCGGTGAAACGGTCCAGTCTCCGTGAGCCGCGTCTGGTCTTAAAATGAGTTTGGCGTTACGTGGAGGAACCGTGCAGGTTCTTAACGACGTATAGGCTCTTCGACAAAAGTCGGCGCGAATCCGATTCTTGTCGAAAACAAACAAGCGCAAGTCTCTTTTGAAACTTGCGCTTTTAATTTTTGTACGATTCGAACTATCGGTAAAACGGCTTTTTTAACGCCGCGACCATGATTTCTTGTTTGTTAAATTGCAGTTGCCGCGCTTTGACATGATTGAACCCCCAGCTTTTGACCCTGCTGAGATACTCGGGAACGCTGTCGGCGAGTTTCCAGTCTAATATTTTTAGGGTGAAGAGCAGCCCCCTTGCGGCGATATCCTCTCTGGCGACAAGTTCCTCGAGCACGTCGAGCGTGTATTTTGGCGCGACGTTCATATCGGCGAGGAACCAGCGCGATTTCCGAAAGAGCTTTCTTTTGAACTGACTGATTTTTCCCTGAAGATGCGTGAAATTCGGATTAGCAAGCACTCTCGGATCGATTTCGGCGGGGTCGACGCCCAACACTTCGGCGCCTCGCGCGAGGAGCGCCTGCGAGCCGCCGCCGGGCGCCGCGCCAATATCGACGCAGCGCGCGCCGATTCCTATCGGGAAGTCCGCCCAACGCAAGCCCTCTTCAAATTTGAGAAAGGCGCGCGAGGCCGCGTCGGTCGGAAGCTCGAGCGGAAAGAGACCGCCGGGATAACGCGAATGCGCGTCGGAGACGCGGTGGAACCCAAGATAGAATTCGTCGTCTTCGACGGCGACGACGTCAAGGCATATTTCGCCGGGGCGTCCTGGCGCGTCGAGCCGATCGGCGTTTGGACCGAACGACGCTTTGACGTTCTCTGGCGCGGCTTCGCAGAGCGCTCGATGCACGTCATAGGCGTAATTGGTCAAGCCGGGCTCGAATCCTTTTGCGCTGGCGGGGAACCGGTCGCGTCCATAGACGTGGATGCGCGCGAGTTTCGGCGATTTGTCGGGTTCGAATTCCAGCGCTACCAGTTCCCACACGCGCCGGACCGCTCGATTCAGGTCAAAATTTCCAGCTTCGTCGACGGCGTCTTTGCCAGCGACCCGACCAAGGGAATGAACGCAGGAACGCGCAAAGATTGTTCGCAGAGCCGCCGCGTCGAGAGCGAGCCTCTTTTCGAGCGATTCCGGCTCGGGGAGCTTAAATGTTAAGAAGCCGGGCCGCGAAAAGGAGAATCGGAAATCGGGACGACGCTTCGCCATCTCCTTTTTGAGCGCCGGTTCCGCGCCTCGCTGGCAAGTTAGGTAAATAAACTGAGCGTTTGCGTCAGCAGAATTTGAGAAAGGCGTCTGCACGAAAAAACCTCTTGCGGCGAGCGAGCGTGAATTTTGACATTTTTTACGGATAACCGCAATTTTTAGCGGCAGCCGTATCGTCGAACCGTGTTTTTTAATGTATAATATCGAACAGCGTTAGAATGAGAGCGCTTGACTTTTCGTCGATTGCAAACGCGGTCGGCTCCTTATGATGATACATTAGAAACAAACAGGGTCAAGAAGTCGACGATTCGGCTTCTCACTAATTTTCAATGCAGACGTCGTTTTTTACGAAGCGCGCGTCTCTTGCAAAAGGATACCAGATGGATTCGGTTAAGGTTGGTTTGATAGGTTTTGGTACGATTGGCGGCGGCGTTGCTGAAATTTTGCTTGGCAAGTCGGAACAGATTGCGCGCGCGACGGGAAAAAAGATCGAATTGGTGAAGATCTGCGATAAGGACCTGACGTCCGACCGAGGCGTCGCCGTTCCCGACGGCATACTGACAGACAATCTCGCCGATATTATCGACGACCCTGAAATTTCAATTGTCGTCGAACTCATTGGAGGAATTGAACCGGCGCGAACCTTTGTTCTTCAAGCGCTCGAATCTGGCAAAGACGTCGTTACCGCAAACAAGGCGCTGATCGCCAACTGCGGCCCCGAACTTTTCGCAAAAGCGCGCGAATTAGGACGCGCCATTGGATTTGAAGCGTCCGTATGCGGCGGTATTCCAGTCCTGTCCTCGATTCAAACGTCGCTGCAGGCGAACACGATCAAGTCGATTCAAGCGATTGTGAACGGCACGTGCAACTTCATTTTGTCAGAAATGGAATCGAAAGGCGCGGCTTATGACGACGTCTTAAAAGAAGCGCAGCGGCTCGGGTTTGCCGAAGCGGATCCGACGCTCGACGTCGACGGGTCCGTCTCCACGCAAAAGCTGTGCATTTTGGCGCAGCTTGCGTTTGGC
>JAQVHZ010000138.1 GCA_028695965.1 Thermoguttaceae bacterium
TGCATTTTTGAACCTCTATTGTTGGTAACTTAAATTATTTCAATATGTTATATCATAAAAATGATATTGGTATAGACTTTGGCGACCAATTTTGGGAAAAATGCTGGAAGTTTTGAGAACTTCCCTGTATAAAATTTTTAAAAAAACGGAGCGGCGTCCTTCTTGTCCCCTCTTGCATACGGCGCTTTAAACTGACACTTTGTAAAAAAATGTAATAACATCCCTTTACAAAATACGAAATTACTGTCAGAATAAGCTGAAATTGTCGATAACGGAAACTCGTAAGGCGCGGCTGCACAAAATGAAGAGCGCGCTAAACGAAGACCGATAGTTAAATCCGCGTATAACGCGAGCGTCTACTTATCACATTTTGGAGAAACAATACGCATGTCAGGAGGCAATAACCGCAACAATACTATTGTTCGCAACAATATAACGTCTTATGAGAAGTGTGTCGAATTCACACACAACCTCTGGTGGAGCTGGCACCCGGAAATCAAATATATCTTCCAGTCGATTTCCCCGGAACGCTTTCGTCAACTCAATTACAACCCGATCGCGCTGCTTCGCGAATATACTCCGGACGAGTTTGAAGTTCGCGTCAAGGAGCTCGCGCTGAAAGCGAGCATCGACGTCGCGTATCGCCGCTACAAGAAGTACGCTTTCGAGCGCACCGACTGGGCGCGCAAGAACGCGGGCGTTCTCGGCTCGCGTCCCGTCGCCTACTTCTCGCTCGAATTCGGGCTCCACGAATCGCTTCCGATCTACTCGGGCGGCCTGGGCGTCCTTGCGGGCGACCACGTGAAGAGCGCAAGCGGCTTGGGCGTTCCCCTCGTCGCCGTCGGGCTCTTCTACCAGACGGGCTACTTCAAGCAAGAGATCAACGCTGAAGGCGCTCAAACGGAGATCTATCAAAAGACGGACCTCGCCAATCTTCCCTATGAAGACTGCCTCGATAAAGACGGCAACCTTCTTATCGTCAGCGTTCAAACGGCGACCGAGACGATTTACGCCAAGGTCGGGCTCGTCAGAGTCGGACGCGTCAATCTTTATCTTCTGAACACCGACCTCGAGCAAAACTCCGAAGAAGACCGCGCTCTTACCGACAGGCTCTACGGCGGCGACAATCGCAAACGCATTCGCCAAGAGCTCGTCTGCGGCGTCGGCGGCCTGCGCGCGCTCCATGCGCTGGGTATCCGGCCCGGCGTCTTCCACCTGAACGAAGGGCACAATTCGTTTGTTACGCTCGAAGCGATCCGCGAAGAGATGGAATACACCGGCGTCTCCTTTGGAACCGCCGCGCAAAACGTCGCGCAAAAGACCGTCTTCACGACCCACACGCCGGTCGAAGCGGGCCACGACTACTTCTCGCGCGAGCTCGTCGAACAACACGTGAAGCCGCTCTACGAAGCGCTCGGCATGACGCTCGACCAATTCATGGAATACGGGCGCAACCCCAGCTTTGCGAGCGACAAGTTCTGCATGACGGTCCTCGGCTTGAAACTTTCTCGCTACGCCAACGGCGTTTCCGCGCTCCATGGGGTCGTTTCGCGCCGCATGTGGAAACCGCTCTGGCCAAACAAGACCGAAGAAGAGACCCCGATCGGGCACATTACGAACGGCGTCCACATCCCGACCTGGATGGCGTGGGAAATGAAGGTCTTGTTCGAACGTTCTCTTCCCGACTGGAAAGAAGAATCGATCGATCCGAGCATTTGGGGCGAAGTCTACGATCTCGACTCCGGCGAGCTCTGGGAGACGCACGCCGAGCTCAAGATGCACCTCGTCGATTTCGCGCGCAAACGCCTGGTCAGCCGGCTTCAGCGCCTGAACGGCAGTCCCGAAGCCATCGAACACGCCAAGCACGTTCTCGACCCGAACGCGCTGACGATCGGATTCGCGCGCCGTTTTGCCACTTACAAACGCGCGTGCCTCGTCGTTGAAGACGAAGAGCGCTTCGACGAAATCGTGAACAACCCCGAGCGACCGGTCCAGTTCATCTTCGCGGGCAAGGCGCATCCGAAGGACGAGCCCGGCAAGGAGTTCATCAAGCGCATCACCGCGCTTCAAAAGGATCCGAGATTCGCCAATCGCGTCGTCTTCCTCGAAGACTACGACATGAACGTCGCGCGTCACCTCGTTCAAGGCGTCGACGTCTGGCTCAACAACCCGCAGCGTCCGCTCGAAGCGTCCGGCACGTCGGGTCAAAAAGCGGTCCTGAACGGCGCGTTGAACTTCTCGGTCCTCGACGGTTGGTGGAGCGAAGCGTACGACGGAAGCAACGGGTTCGCGATCAGCGAGGGCGTCTCGCATATCAGCCCGGCAATTGCTAACGAACGCGACAACGAATCGCTCCTCAACGTCCTCGAAAACGTCATTGTGCCCATGTTCTACGAACGCAACGAAGACGGTCTCCCGGCAAGGTGGATCGAGTACATGAAGAATTCGTTCGCGACGAACGCGTGGCGGTTCAGCGCGCACCGCATGGTCGCCGACTACGTCAAGCACACGTACCTGCCCGCCGCGATCGGCGTTACCGCCAAGCTGCCGTAATCGATCGGGCATAGTTTGCGGCTAATTTCTCGCGCCGTCGGAAGCAAAATAGTTTCCGACGGCGCGTTGCATTTGGTCGACGGCGCGTATAAATCTGGGACAATCGTTATATTCTTCACAAAAAATCGTTTTTTTCCTAAAAGAAAATAAAATTTGTTGATTTTTCTGCAAGACCAGGTTACAATAAGTGGGTAGCCTAGGCAAACCAGAACGAAAGAAACAGCGAAACCGGCTATTAGCGCGACAAGCGCCCCAAAAAATGGCAACAAACCTGCTTGACTTGTTGTTACCGCAAGCCAAGACTGATAAAATTACGAAGGATCGAAAGTTGAGCGCCGAGATAGATGGAAGAAAACGCCTGCGCGCGCCTTATGTTAGAATAATCGCCGCAGCGCTCGTCGGATTGACGATAGGCTTGGCGTCGCGCGCCCTTATTGAGAGCGTCGACGCGCAAGCTCCTTTTGAACAGACGTTCAACGATTCCATGAACGCGAGCGCCGCGCCGAGCGTAACGTTGGGCCCGACCGGTCAAGCGACCTTTTCGCGGCCGCTGGAAGTTCCCCCGTTGTACGCGTTCGACTCCCCCTTGGACGAGACGAGCCGCCAGATTATTCTGGTCGACTCAGAAACGAAGCGTATTTGCGTCTATTGGATCCGCCAGCGCGGGGTCAATAGCACGATCGAATTAGTCGCAACGCGGAATTTTGAGCTGGATCTCAAGCTCGACGACTTCAACTGCGAGGGCTTGTCGCCCGGGCAGATCCGCGAGCAGATTAATTCAGCGCAACAGTAAGCGCGTTCGAGATTTCGAGCGCGTTGGCTAAAGCGTTATAACTTATATAATCCCCCAATATCCGGGCGCAGTCAATATTGTCGCGCAAACTGACGACAATATCAGAAGCGCCTTGTCGTATTGGATTGCAGACAGTTCGCGTCGGCGTCGGCAACGCGCCGAACAGATGAAACGCAAGAGACGCTAGGAGGCTTATGCGCTCTCTGCGCGCTGACGCCGAACTTTTTTGACAAACGCCTTACGTAGGAATGTTCGTATGTATTATACCCTTGAAAAGACCGCTGAAATATTAGAGATGAATCCTGGCGACGTCAACAGGCTTCGCGAACAAGGCAAACTACGAGCGTTCCGGGACGGGGCCGCTTGGAAATTCCGCAAGGAAGACGTCGAAAAATTCCTAACCGATATGATTCGGGCGCGTTCGGCAAGCGCGTCCTCTGACTACGATCTTCTCAGCAACGAAAACGACGAAGAAGGCCCGACGATGTTGGCCGACTCCGCCGCGTTCGATTCGATGCTGAAAGAGGACGGCAAAAACGTCTTTGTCTCGCAAACGAGCTCCGCGCCGACTGCCGACGACGACGAAAATTTCAAGATTGTCGCAGACGGCGGCGCCGACGAAGTCGGTATCAAAATTCCCGACGAAGCCGCTGACGCAGCCATTGCCGACGACGATCTCAAAGTCGCCGACGCCGGTCTCAACATTGTCGACGAGGACGACGATTTCAAGCTCGCCGCCGACGACGACGATTTCGAACTGACCGACGAATCGAGCTCCCTCACCGACGAACATTCGGCGCTCGTTGACGACGAGCCGGACCCGCGCGTAACTCCTTCCTCCGTCGACCTTGCGGGCGACCCCATGGGCTCCGACGACGACCTGCTCCATCTCGGCAGCGGCAGCGGTCTTGCCCTGCTCGACGAGCCTGACGTCGCCGGCGCGGAGGTTTCTCTGGAGAACGACGTGGTGCTTGGGGGCGGCGCGGGCTCGTCCGGTTCCGGCTTGAGCCTTTCTGGCGAAGGCGGCCTTGCTCTTCTCGGCGAATCGGACGGCGATTTCCAGCTGGACGACAAAGTTTCCGACGAAATCAAAGCGGCGTCCGAAGCGCTCGAAGACGAACCGGATATTTTCGAATTGGCAGAAGACGACGCTCCAAAAGACAACATCCTCAGCCTTGCCAAGAGCGCCGAGGCGGACGCGCCGACCGAGCTCGTCGATATTGAAGACAGCATCTTCGACCTGGCCGACGGAACAGGCGCCGCGCTCGAAAAGACGTCCGATGACTCCGATTCCGAAAGCGCGTCTCAGCTCATTGCGACCGAGGCGAATCCGTTCCTGACCGACGTCGACTCCTCGCAGCTGCAGGACGACGGCCCGTTCGAGCTACAAGGCTCCAGTTCCACTGGCGACGACGTCTTTGCTATGGCCGACGAACCTGCCGCGCCGAGCGATCCCTTCGGGCTCGTCGATTCCTCGCCGCTTGACGCCGCGCCCGCCGGTTTCGGGGCAGCCGCAACAGGCGCCGCAGGCGGTTTTGGCGGCGGTTTTGGCGCCGCGCCGATCGGAGCTATCGAATTCGGCAGTTCTTCGTCTTCGACGTCGGCTGAAATCGATCTTCCCGAGTCTATGCATGATTTTGGGTCTGCTCCGGCGCCCGCCTCGACTAACTTCACCGGCAAAGATATGATTATCTTGGTCCCGTGTCTGCTCCTGCTCGTCTTAGCCTCCATCAGCGCGTGGGAACTCTGCCGCACCATTTGGAGCTACCAAGAAGGCGTCTTTGACTTCGGCGGTCCGATCCTTGAAACGCTCGCAAAGATGGTCAAATTGATCTAACGGCAGCGCGGCAAACGCGCTGACGCAGTAATAAGAAACGCCGACTCTCTTTGGGAAAGTCGGCGTTTTTTCTTTTTAGGTCTCTTTAGACTTTGTTAAGAGGATCGTCTCATCGTCCGCCCTTCGCGAGCGCGCGGCGCTGTTCTAGAACTTAATCTCGAGCCAAACCGGCTTATGGTCGGCGAGCGGCTTGTCGAATTCGACGATCCCGCCGTCAGTCGCTTCGGCGTCCCCTTTAAAGACAAGATGGTCGATAACGCCCAAGACGTCTTTCGGGTCGACCGCGCTGTAGGTGAACAAGTCGGTCGTGTCGATCTTGAGTTCGAGCCACATACTTTTGAATCCGGCGTCTAAGAGCCTGTATTCAGTAACGTTTTAGTAATGGGAGGTTCTAAAAACCCCATTCTGCTCCCCCTTCGATTTTCGGGAGGAAATTTTTGAAGAAAAAATGTAAAAATTAACGAATCAGTGAGATTTTTGCTGAACAAGCCCCCAGTACAACCGGTTT
>JAQVHZ010000047.1 GCA_028695965.1 Thermoguttaceae bacterium
TGACGTACGCGTTCAGCGCGTCGGCGTCGATCGGAGAATCGCCCACGACGAACGCCGCTATATACTTGCCGCCCGAGGGGTTGTCGAACGCTTGAACCGTCGCGTTCCTGACGCCCGGGAAATCTCGGACGATCTGCTCGATTTCGGTCAGTTCGACGCGATTTCCTCGAATCTTCACTTGGCTGTCGCGTCGCCCGACGAAGTCGAAGTTGCCGTCGGTCAGTTGGCGCGCGACGTCGCCGGTGCGGTACATACGCTCGTAGCCGGGCTTGTCGCTGAACGGATTGCTGACAAAAACTTTTGCCGGCCTTTCGGGTCGTTGGAAGTATCCCCGCGCCAGCTGGCCGCCGGAGACGCACAGCTCGCCGCACGCGCCAAACGGCAGCCTGTTCCCGAATTTGTCGACGACGTACAACTTGGTGTTCCAGTTCGGCAAGCCGATCGGCTGATACGCGCTCTCGTCCTGAATGCGATAGAGGGTAACGTAAGCGAGCGTTTCGCTTGGTCCGTAGCCGTTATAGCACGCGACGTTTTTCGGCGGTTCGAACGGGATGAGCTTTTCGCCGCCAATGATCATATTCTTCAAGGTCGGGCATTTTGTCGCTGAACAGAAGGACCGCGCAAGCTGCGTCGTCAGGAACCCGTTCGTTATCTTGTTCGCGCAGTAGAACTCTTCGAGTCGGTCGACGTCGAGCCTCGCGTCGTCGGGCACGATGAAGAGCGCGGCTCCGGTCGTCAGCGCCGCGAAAATATCCATAATGCTCGCGTCGAATCCGAAACTAGCGCTCGCCGCAATGCGCGACCCTTGCACAATTTCGGAGGCGCGCGTGTGGTAATGTTCGAAACAGACGACGTTGCGGTGCTCATGCACGCTCCCTTTGGGCGTTCCTGTCGTGCCGGACGTATACGTAACGACGAGCGCGTTTTCCGGCGTTATCTCAACGCCGGTCGGCTTAGCGTCGGGCAGCGCGGCGATCTCGTCGGTATAGAGGACGTGTCCGCGGTAATCGCCGACAAGACGGAACAGCTCGCGGTCGACGATAAGAAGTTTCGAGCCGATATCCTTGATCATCAAGGCGAGCCGTTCCCTCGGATAGGACGGATCGAGCGGCTGATACGCGGCGCCGGATTTCAGGACGCCCATCGCGCCGATCGGCATAAACTCGTTTCGCGGCACGAGTATCGAGACGAATTCGTCGCGTCCGACGCCCTTGTCGACGATATAGGCGGCGAGTTTGTCGGTGATGGCGTCAAGTTCTTTATAGGTAAAAGCGGCGCTTTTGAAGGAGACGGCGAGTTCGTCGGGGAATTTCTCGACCTGTTCTCGGAAGAGCTCGACGACGTTTTTCGAATCGTCGTACTCGTTTTCCGTCTGGTTGAACGCGTCCATTTCCGCTTCTGTTTCGGACGTAAGGAGAGAGACGTTCGACAGTTTCGAACAGCGCAGGAATTCCGAGAGCGCTTTATCGAACGAGCGCGCAAAGGTCTCGATGAATTTTTCCGTAAAGAGCGCCCCGTCGTATTCGAGCTTGTAGACAAATTTGCCCCATTCGAGCTGGACCTGGAACGCAATCGGCGCTTTTTTGTCGGAAAGGGGCGGAACGATATATTCGCAAGGGCTTTCGCAGAACTCGTTGAAGTTGAAATCGTCCCCTCGGTAAATGAAGACGACGTCGTTCTTAACTTCATAATTGCGCGTCAGTTCCGCAAACGAATAGACGTCGTTAGCCTTGCTGTCGGCCAGCTGCTTGGAGATCTCGCGCGTTAAGCTGACGGGCGTCTTTTTCTCAATGTCGACGACCAACGGCAGGGTCTTGACGAGCAGCGCGACGGTATTGAGCGTTCGCGAGTCGGTGCGACCGTCATAGATCGTATTGAAGACGGCGCTGTCGCTTGCGTTGTATTTCGCGAGCGTGAATCCGAAGACGGAACAGAGCAAGCCGTTGACGTTCAAGTTGTTCTTCTTGCAGAAATCGAGCGTTTTCTCGGCAAGCGCTTCGCTTTGGCCGATCACGAGCCGCTTGGTCCCTTTGATCGCGCGATCCGGATGGACGTCCGGTATAGGCAGGCAGTCGGTTTCGACATTTTCGAACAGGGCGTCGTAGAACGCGATCGCGTTGGCGTACGTTTCGCGCTGACGCTTGTTCTGCTCGAGCGCCGCGACTTCATATCCGGAGAAGCGTTCCTGTTCGATCGTTTCTCCGGCGTACGCTTTTTGGAAATCGTTGACAAGAATGGCGACGCTCGCCTTGTCGGCGATCATATGATGGACGTCGAAGAACAAGTAGAACTCGGAACCCTTGTTCGCCCGAATCAGTTTAGCGCGGAAGAGCCGTCCGTTCTGGAGGTCAAACGGCTGAACGAGCTCGTCTTGGATCGCGTCGAACGAGTCGACTTCGAGCAGTTCGACTTCTGAAGGGTCGAAGACGCGCGAATCGTCCCTCTTTTGCCGAATATTTCCGTCCTCGTTCGTGAAGAAGACGGTCATCAGGTACTGGCGCGCGTTGATCGTCTTCACGATCGCCTCTTTCAGCTTCGCGTCGTTTAGGGTCGGGTCTAATCTGAGGACGAGCGGTATGTTATAGGCGTCGCTCTTGGGATTCTTCTGGCTTTCGATGTAGACGCCCTCTTGCGTCTTCGTGAGCGGATAATCGTCGAGGACGTCGAACGTTTCTTTTGTTCCGGCATTTGCGAGGATAAAACGTTCGAGCTTTACGACCGTATCGTGTTCTTGAATATCCTTGATTTGGATCGCGATTCCGAATTCATCGGCGAGGAGCGCGTTAAGCTCGAGGATTTTGCGCGAGCTGAGCCCTGCGGCGTAGAGGGACGTGTGGACGCCGAATTCTTCGGTTCCGACGACCTTGGCGACTTTGTTGAAGATCTTCTGCTGCGTTTCCGTTTGCGGCTTGGCGGCGTGTTCGACCTTTTGCTCCGGTTTGGGGAGCTTGCGCTTGTCGACTTTTCCGTTGACGTTGAGCGGGATCTCGTCGACGCGCATTGTTACGGCAGGGATCATATGCTCGGGTTTCTCGTCGGCGATAAACGCGTCGAGTTCGTTGAAGTCGAGCGTTGCGGCGCCGACGACGTACGCGGCGATGAATTGACTGCCATGGTCGTCGTCAAACGCTTGAACCGTAACGTCGTCCACGCCGGGGAACTTACGAATTGCCTGTTCGATTTCGGCGAGTTCGACGCGGAACCCTCGGACTTTGACCTGGCTGTCACGGCGCCCGATGAAGTCGATTTCGCCGTTCAGTTGGAGCCGAACGACGTCCCCCGTCTTGTACATACTTTCGTAATGCGGGTCGTCTAGAAACGGGTTCGTAACAAACGATTCCATTGTCTTTATCGGGTGGCGCCAATATCCCGCTCCGACTTGACAGCCCGCGACGCACAGCTCGCCGCACGCGCCTGGCGGAAGGAGTCGGCCGGACTTGTCGACGACGTATAGTTTCGTATTCCCGCTCGGCTTGCCGATCGGCTGCGTCGGCGAATCGTCGGTAACAAGACGGCTGCACACGTACCCGATCGTTTCGCTCGGTCCGTACCCGTTGATGAACCGGAATCCCTTAGGAACCGCGAGCGGCACGAGCTTTTCGCCGCCGACAAGGAAGCTCTGCAGGGTCGTCGACTGGGTCTTCTGGACGAAGAGTCTGCCGACTTGGGTCGTCATGAACCCGTGCGTTATCTCGTTGGCGCAGTAGAATTCGTCGACTTTTTCGAGATCGTGCCTGATTTCGTCCGGTATGACGTAGAGCGCGGCGCCCGCCATTAGGGTCGTGAAGACGTCCATAACTCCGGCGTCGAATCCAAACCCAGTATGCATCGCTATCCTGGAGTTCTCGTCGAAGCCCATAATGGCGCGATGGTTGTGGTAGAACCCGACGATGTTCCTGTTGAGCAAGACGCAGCCTTTCGGCTTGCCGGTCGTGCCGGAGGTGTAGATCAAGACGAGGAAGAAGTCCGGCTTGGCGTACGAATGGAAGTTAGGGTCTGCCGGCAGGTCGTCAATTTCGTCGGTATAGAGGACGGGTCCGTCATATTCGTCGAGCAAATTGCGGAGCGACCGATCGCAGACGAGCAGCTTGGCGCCGCTGTCTTTGACCATATAGTTCAGCTGTTCTTTTGGGTAGGTCGGGTCGAGGGGCAGGTACGCGGCGCCCGATCGCACGACGCCCCACGCGCAAACGGCCATCGAGTCGTCGCGTGGCACGAGAACTGCGACGAATCGGTCCCTTCCGATACCCTTTCTTGCGATAAACACGGCGATTTTTTTCGTGAGCGCGTCGAGTTCGCCGTACGTATGGGTCCTGTCGCCATAGACGACGGCGACGGCGTTTGGATCGCGCGCGACAGCGTCTTTGAACAGCCCGACGACCGTCCTCGAACGGTCGTATTCTCTTTCCGTCGCGTTGAATTGGTCGATAAAGGCGCGGTCGTCCTCGGTCGTCAAGTCGATTTCCTCGAGCGTCTCGGCAGACAGTATGCCTCTGACAATCTGCATATATGCCGACGCGAATTGACGAACGTATTCTTCCGAATAGAGGTCGTCTCGGTAACTGACGCAGAGCGTTCGCTCAGATTGAGTCTTGAAGATTTGGAAATCCAGCTTGGCGATCGGGTCGAGCGAATGGAGTTCGGCGATCGTTCCTTCGACGGAATTGACGACCGGCGGGTCGAGCAGGGCGCCTTGGCAGACGAATTTGACGTCGGACGAAATCGAGCGCCGTTCGGCAAGTTCGACGAACGAGGCGTCGTCGTGGCTCATCGTTTCCAGGTATCGCGTCTTGACGTACTTGACGTAATCGGCGACAGTCAGGGCGTCGTCAATTTGGAAATAGAGCGGGAAAGTTCGGACGAACATACCGGACGCGTTGTCGAGCCGCTTGCCGCGTCGGCCGCTGCTCACGCTGGTAAAGAGCGCGTCGCTCTGGTAGGTGAATTTGGCGAGCGCGTAGGCGAACGCCGCGAGAAAGACGACGTTCTCGGTCGTCTCGTTGGCGGAGACGATCCTCTCGAGGGCGTCGTCGTCGACGTCGAGCCGGATTTGGAACCGGCGTTTCTTGCCGGGACGCTGAGAATGCAGGTCGGGCATGAGGTTCGTCGCGCCTTCGACGCCGCTCAGCAGCTTGTCGAAAAAGTCGTACGATTCTTGGAGCTCCTTGCTCTGTTCGTGCTCGCGCTCCAGACGCGAATAGTCGAAGATCGTCTTCTCTTCGGGCGTGAGCTCTTCGCCTCGATACGCCTGATCGAGCGCTTTGTTGACAAGCATGAGGGTTCCGCCGTCAAAGACGAGGCGGTGCGCGTCGAAAAGAAGATAGACGTTTCGTTCGGTCTTGACGAGTTCCGCGCGCGCCAACGCGCCCATATTGAGCTTGAAGGGGCGAATGAACGACGCCTTTTTCTCGGCGTACTCCTCTTCGGTCAGTTCGAAATAGTCGGTTTTGGGGGCCCCGTTAGCGAGCAGAACCATGGTCGGAACGTCGTTGCGGATCCGCAGACGCGTGGAAAAAGACGCGTAGCGTGCAAAGACCGCGTCGAGCGCCTGCGCAAGTTGGCGCGCGTCGAGCTGGTCGGCGGGAAAGACGTATTCGAACGGAGAGTTATACGCGGTGTTCTCCGCGTCTTTTATACTCTCCAAGTAGACTCCCGTCTGGCTGTGGGTGAGGGGAGCTTCGTCAAGTATTTCAAATGAGTTCAGTCTTTCGACGTCCATTACGTTCGCCTTCTTTCTGTCTGCGCGAAGCGCGCGCTTCGCTCGTCTGTTTGCCCGTGTATGATACCATTTTTGAACGGTGTTGTAAATTAAAAAACTCAAGAAACAGCGATTCTAAGGCGCTTTTTTTCCAGCTCTTTCCGCATAACTTCCCTCCGCGCCTTTCTGCGCTTTCTAGTCTCCTCTTGCGGCGGCGAAGAAACGTCAAGTCGTTTGACCGAATTTCTAACGGAGATTGCTGCAGGCAAGAGTTTGCTATATAGTGTGTAAAGTTATACAAAGAAGATTCTTTGTAGTGTTGCCTAATTTTCTAGAATTGCTTGTTTACACGAGTATTTCAGCCGCTATAATATTATCTAGCGTCCTGAACAGTTGATTTTAAAATATCCGTAGCGTCTTTGTTTTTCCCAGATGATTTTTAGAAACTTTACGTTTTTCATCTGAACTTGTGTTTAATCTGATAATTTTGTACAATATAGGGAGCCTATGCTTTGCGAACTTAATCGCATTGTCTCTATAGAGTAAAACGAACTCCTTTTTAGGACGAGTACGACATATAAGGATGTAGATAATGACTAGACGTTTTAAGATTTTTTCTCTCGTGACGACGGCAAGTTTGGCGTTTGCTATTGCATTGTCGCCGTCGTTTGCCGACGAGCCGGAGCCGTTGCCGGAGCCTCCGACGACGGGCGCGCAGGAACAGCCTGCGGAAGAACCGGACGAGCCTCAGCTTGAGATCGACGAGCCGGAACTTGAGATCGACGAGGGCGTCGACCTCAATTCGGCGCTCGAAAAGGCTGTCGAAGCGGAACTTGGCGACGCTATTAAGGAAAACAGCGCCGAAGAACTGCTCAATTTAGCGACCGATCTCAAACTGTCGGCGCAGAACCTTGTCGACTTGACGAAAGTCGTCTCGTTGTGCAATAAGGCGGAGAAACTCGGTCTTGACGAGG
The DNA here is from genome assembly GCA_028695965.1 of Thermoguttaceae bacterium. GTDB lineage: Bacteria > Planctomycetota > Planctomycetia > Pirellulales > Thermoguttaceae > RUG369. The sequence continues at coordinate 6,673 of JAQVHZ010000047.1, forward strand.
ACAACCTCGAATATGCAAAACAACTTCGCCTTTCCGCGCGTCTCGACCGCGGGCTTGCGATCGCGCAGCTCTTCATGAACCCGGACCTAAACGTCGATCAGCTCCCGGACGACTGGCGTCACCTGCGCAACAGCGTCATCGGCGACTTGACCGCCGCGCTTGCAGAGAATCCCGATATGCCGATCGCCAACCTTGCGCTTGGACGTCTCTATATGCTCGCAGAACGTCCGGAAGACGCGAAAAAGACGCTCGAGTTGGCGATCAACAGCGAAGACGCCGAAAAAGAAGTGAAGACGCTCGCGTTGGTCTTCCGCGCTGTTCTCGAGTCGGACGCGAACGCCGCGATTCCATTTGTCGAACAGGCGATCACGCTCGAACCGGAAGCGCAGCCTCGGCTCTATTCGCAATATTCCGCGTATCTGCAAGCAGTCGGTCGAACCGACGAAGCGCTCAAGCAGATCGATCGCGCGATCGAACTCGATCCGGAGACGCCCGAGTACAAAAAGGAAAAAGCGCTCCTCTTGGCGGCGATTAAGCGTTTCGACGAAGCGCGCGCCCTCTTTGACGAAGCGATCGCAGGCGCCCAGGACAATCTGACCCTCCAAGTGGAAAAAGGCCAGTTCCTCGCGTCGATCAACGATTTCGACGGCGCTATCGCAGTCTACACGGGCCTCATTGAGAAATTCGACGGTCCCGGTCTCTATTTCCTGCGCGGAGCCCTCTACGCTCAAACGCGCGATTACGAAAAGGCGCTCGACGACGCCAACCAGGCGCTTCGTCGCGACGGGAACCTCTTGCCCGCGATTCGTCTGAAGGGAATCGTCTTCATGCAGCAAGAGAGATACGAAGACGCCATTCGCACCTTCGAACAGCTCAAGGCCAAGGCCAAAGACGACCAAGGCAAATTGGAAGCGACGACGCAAATCGCGTACGCCATTTCGAAACAAGGCAAATACAAGCGCGCGTCTGCGATTCTGAAAGCGGAGCTCGAAAAGAGCCCGGACAATACCGACTTGCTCCGCTCGCTCGCCGATATGGAGCTGCTCTTCGGACACTGGGCCGAAGCGACCCGACTCTACGAGAAATTGCTCGAAATCAATCCGAAGGACACGGGCGTCTTGAACAACTATTCCTGGCTGCTCGGAACCTGTCCCGACGACCAGTACCGCAACGCCGCCAAATCGCTCGAATACGGCAAACTTGCGGCTGAAGGAACGATGTATGTCGTGCCCCATATTTTGAGCACGCTCGCCGCCGCTTATGCGGAAAACGGCGATTTCGAGAGCGCGCGCGCATGGGCGCAAAAAGCGGTCGAGCTCGGCGAACAGGAAAATCACGAAAGTCTCGACTCCTTGAAGAAAGAATTGGAGTCGTATCAGCAAGATAAGCCCTGGCGCGAAACGGCGGAGATTCTGAAAGAAGTCGAAGACGAGTCCGCGCCGCAGCCCGCAGAAGCTCAACCTGCCGAGGCGCAGCCTGCAGAGTCTCAACCTGCCGAAGCTCAACCCGCCGAAGAAGAGAATCAACCGGCGGACGCCTGAGCGCCATCCAGCCCCAAGCCGCTCGTTTCTAAGCGGCTTGGACGTTTTATTTTCCACGTTATTCGTAAAGGTTTGTCATAATGCAACGAAATTTCACGCTTAACCGCGCGTTCCTGCTTGTCGCAGCCGCCGTTTCTTTTCTGTTCGCGTCGAGCGCGATCCAGGCTCAGGAGCCGCCTAAGTTCCAACAGATTTCCAACATTGTCTATAAGCAAGTAGGAGATCGCGAGATCAAGTTGAACTTGTTCCTTCCTCTCAAAGACGGGGAAACGGTAAAGGGCGAGCCCCTTCTCATCTGGCTCGACAGCGGCTGCTGGTACTCCGGGGACCCGGGCGACGGCGGGCTCTGGAAAGCGTATGGCGCGTTGGACCGCGGCTTTGCGGTCGCGAGCGTGTCGCACCGTCCGATCAACGAAGAGCCGTTTCCCGCTGCGATCGAAGACGTGCGCGCGGCCGTCCGCTACTTGCGCAAACACGCCGACGAATACGGTTACGATCCGGACCGCATTGCGGTCTCGGGCGCGTCGAGCGGCGGCCATCTGTCGCTGACTCTCGGCATTTCCGACGAAAAATCTCCTTTTAACGTCGGCGACAATCTCGACGTCTCGGGCCAAGTTCAGCGCGTTATCGACTTCTACGGTCCGACCGACTTCACCATTGCGTTTGATCGCTATGCGGAACATTTGATCGACTGCATCTACCAAGCGGTCGGCGTTACGCGCGAAGCGGCGAACAAGGAGAACGCCGAACAATATGCGGAACTTCAAGCGCGCGCGAAGAGGTTTTCGCCCATCTTTTACATCGACGCTAATTACGCGCCGACCCTCATTTTGCAAGGCACGCACGACCCGCTCGTTCCGCTGACGCAAAGTTCGATGATGTACGAGATGCTGCGCCTCGCCGGGGTCCGCGCGCAGCTTATGGTCTCGGACGGCGGCGTTCACAACACGCAGTCGCTTTTCCCTGCCGACCAGCAGATCCGTGAAATCTATGAGTTCCTGGGCTGGTGATTCCGTTCGTTTCCCTCTGAACCGTCGTCGTTGAGAAGGGCGCGTCGTTTGGCGGCTCCAAATGAATAACTGAGGATAGCGATGAAACAAGGCGTTTTTTTGCTCGTAACGGCCGCGTTGGCGTTTTGTGCGGCGAGCGTATGCCTGGCGCAAGACGCAGCCGCAGAAGCGCCGACCAATTTTCTCGCCGCGTCCGGCTTAGAATTTCGCTTAATTGAGCCGGGCGTCTTCATGATGGGCAACGACGCTACGGTCGAAGAACTTATCGCAAAATACCCCGGCGGTCAGCCGAGGTCCTTGGCGTTGTCGGTCCGCCGACGCGTTACGCTCACGCAGTGGTTCTATATGGGCGCGCGGCCCGTTACGGTCGGCGATTTCGGCCGCTTTGTTGCGGCGACGGGCTACAAGACGACGGCGGAACAAAAGAACTCCGGCCGCGGAATGGACGCCAAAGGCGCGTGGGTCGATATGCCGGGCCTGAATTGGCAGGAGCCCGGGTTCGCGCAGACGAGCAAGAGCCCGGTCGTCTGCGTGAGTTATTACGACGCGGTCGCGTACGTCAATTGGCTCAATGCGACGGCGGCTCACGAAGTTGCGCTTGGCGGCGTTCCGCGCTATATACTCCCTACTGAAGCGCAGTGGGAATACGCGTGCCGCGCCGGTACGACGACCGAATTTTTCTGGGGCGACGACGCGGCCGACGGCGTGAAGCGCCTGAACGCCGCGGACGAATCCGGCGGCGCGACCGGCTGGAAATGGTCCTCTGCGTTTCCCTTCAACGACGGATATTTCGCGACGTCCCCCGTCGGATCCTTCGAGCCTAACGCGTGGGGGCTTTACGATATGCTCGGCAACGTCTGGGAATGGTGTTCCGACCGTTTTGGCGCGTATGCGCCCGACCCGGTCGTCGACCCTCAAGGCGCGCTGCTCGGCGAGTATCGCGTGTTGAGAGGAGGAGGGTGGGACGCCGCCCCCGCGCTGGCGCGATGCGCCTATCGCGGCGCCAATCTTCCGGAAGCGTGCAACGCTAATTACGGGTTCCGCGTCGCGATCATTCCGCCGGAGCCGTTTATTGCTCCGACGCTAGTCCATCCGCCGAGCGCTCCTGCTCAGCCGGTCGCTCCTGCGCAGCCGGTCGTCCCCGCGCCGCAGGTTGAAGAGCCGGAAAGCGTCGCCGTTCAGGAGCCGCCGACGCCCGCGCAGGACCCCGCCTCGCCGGAAGACGAGTTGAAACAGAGAGTTACGCTCCTTGGACTGCAGGTTCTGGAAGGTCAGCGATTGATTGGCGATCAGTCGGTCCTTCGCGCGGTCGAATCGATCGAGACGGCCGATTACCTTGCGGCGTCGCAGGCGCTGAAGTCGGGCGAGCCGCTTGACGAAGTCCTGCTCAAGAAGATCAAGTTGACGGCGCTTCTCGCCGAGCTTGGCAGCTCGCTTGACGAATCGACGGCCCCTAATTTCGAGCTTCTTCCGAGCGTCGCCCAAGAGCGCGTTACGCTTTTGGGAGGTCTGGCGTTTCTGGGCGTCGAACTTTTGGGCGAGGAAGCTGCGGAACCTGCCGACGCCAACGAATCGGGCGAAGAGTGAGCGAGTCAATTTGCATCTGTCGGCGCCTGTTCTGGCGCTCCGACGTCTAACCGCTTATCATCGGACGTTTTGTTGTTGAGCAGAACGTCCGATTTTCTTTCTGTTTTTAGACGTTTAAAATTCTCGTTTTACCTCTGTAAGTTTGATATAGTAAGAGCCAGCGCAGGGAAGAACGCGTTGACTTTCCAACGGGTTCTCTTTCCCGACGCCCGCGGCGCTCGTTTGAAGGAACTCCTCGAGGGGCTGTTCCCGGTCGTCGAACGATCGCTTAATCGATTTGGCGGCGAAAGATCAAGGAGACGCCGCGCTCGTCTCTTTGGCGAGCCCGTCAGGGGAGCAAATGAGGCAAACTTTGTCTTTATTGACACAATTCTGCGTTGTTGCGGTTCCGGCGACATTGACGCCCAGGCGTCTCTAATCGAACGTTTCGATATTGAGCGGAACGACCGATTCTTCATTTTTCAATTTGGCATTTCTAACTCTTGTTTTGCTTTTGCAAGTTGATATAATGGGCGGCAACTTTGGGAAAAATGAACCGCGCTTTGAATTTTAACTTTGAATTTTAAGCCGGGTCTTTTTCTCAACTCTCCAATTCTCAAGACGACACAAGGAGAATTTACTATGCGTTTCACGCCCATTGCTCTTGGCGCTTGCTTACTCGGTCTCGTTGTTTCTTTTGGTTCGGCGAATTTGAATCTTGGACAATCCGCTCTTTTTGCCGACGATTCCGCTATGCAAGCGTTTGTTTTGGACGAATCGATTTTTAACATTGAAGAAGGTCGAAACGCACAATACTATAAAGAGGCGGAGTTGAAACTTCGCAGAGAAATATCGCGATTTACCAGCGCCGTCGACGACGTTCAAGCGCACGCGCGGGTCCTTATCAGAGCCAACGAATCGCTGACCACGATCTTTCGCAATCTTGCGTTCTGCGCCGACGCCGAGCGCGTCGAGCGCAATCGGGCGCTGGGGTACTACGTCAGCAGGCTCGCCGCTCTCGGCGACGTCGACGCCTTGATTAAAATACGCGCTTCCGAAAACAGCAGAGAAAAACCGGACGCCGAACGCCTCAAGATCGTTGAAACGAGCTTCGCGACGGAGCGAGTCAATCAAGCGGTCGCTGAAAAGAACCCCAAAGCGCTCGTGGCGCTCGGAGATGAAATTATTGGCGCGACTCTTGCCGATCCGAGCAAAGCGGGTATGTGCCGTCAGATGATCGAGCGGATCGCGAGCGTGAATCGTGAAGCGGGGACCGTAATCTACGCCAAGGCGATCAAACAATTTGGCGCGTCCGACAGCGCCGCTTTGAAGAAAATGGCGGCGACGTTTGCCGGTCAAAAACGCTTTGCGGAACTTGTCGGGAACGAAATGGTCGTTGAAGGGCTCTATCTTGACGGCTCCGAAATAAATTGGGAGGACTACCGCGGCAAGGTCGTCTTGATCGATTTCTGGGCGACGTGGTGCGGGCCTTGCGTCTCGGAGATCCCGAACGTCTTGAAACTGTACTCAAAGTATCGCGCCGCTGGTTTTGAAGTCCTTGGATACAGCTTGGACGACAATCTTGAAGCGCTCAAGGAATTCGAAAAAGAAAAGAACCTTCCTTGGAAGACCGCCTCTCGCAAAATGTCGACGGAAGCGAAAGGCAAACAGTATATCAACGTAACCGAGTACTACGATATTACCTCGATCCCGACGATGATCCTCGTCGGCAGAGACGGCAAAGTGATCGATACAGACGCTCGCGGCGCGCGGTTGAAGCAAAACCTCGAGAAGCTCTTCCCGAGCGTCAACTGACCGATAATCGATTTGGCAGGCGCCGCCCTGTCAAGACGACAAGGAGACGCTGCGAGCGTCTCCTTGTCGGAATCGATTTTTTAGAGCCGACAGCCCCGGCGCTTACTTGCAGAGGCGTTCGGCGACGAATTTGTATTGGCTTTTGCGAGAGTTTTCTCCAGAAGCAAACGAGTTGACAAGAGGCGCCTAGGACGCCCGCCCCCCAGGGAGCGTTTTCTAGCGAAGTCTTTGTCTATGTTTTATTGGAACGCCGCTGATTCTTGCGCGCGCGACGTTGGAATCGGCGAGAGCGAGCGTTTCCGTCTGATAGAATAGCGCGCGTTTTAGGGGATGTTGTCCCGTTTTAGGTCCAATGCAAGCGATACGTTTTTCCTTTGGCGTCCTTTTTGCGTTTGCGCTCCTGCTTCCGACTTTGGCGCAGGATGGGCAGGCGCCCGAGCCTTATATGCTCGACGAGTCGATCTTTGACGTTCCGGAAGGAAGCAACGTCGTTTTCTATCAGAGCTTGGAACGCGAATTGCAGCGGGCCTTCATGAATTTGCCGCAAGACGAAGAGGCGGCGAAGGAACTGCGCGGCAAAATTAATCAAGCGTTTCGGGACGTCAACCGCAACCTTGCGTTCAACTGCGCCAACGCGAGCGACAGAGTCGCCGACGCGGCTTTTATCGCCTATTGCCGAGCTCTTTCGACTGATTTGAATATTACAGAAATGAAGTCGATCCTCGAGCGGGAGAAAGCGAACGCCAAGCCGAATCTCGACCGCATTGCCCGACTCGAAGAGATGACGATCCTCACGGAAATAACCGCCGCCGGACGCTCCGAAGACCCAAACGCGCTCGCCGACGTCGCCGATGAGATGATCGAGCGCGCGCTTGCCGAGCCGAGTCAGGGCGAACATTATGCGAATTACGTCTCAAAGTTCGCCGTATACGGCCCCGACGCCGCCGAGCGATTTGTCCGCTCCGCCGAGGAGCGCTTCAACGCGAGCGGAGACCGCGTATTGCGCCGGATCGCCCTGTCGCTGCGCGGAAAAGAGCGCTATGCCGAATTGGTCGGCTCCGAAATGCAGATCGAAGGGCTGACCGTCTTGGGCAAAGAATTCGACTGGAGCGCGTATCGCGGCAAAGTCGTCCTTGTCCTCTTCTTTGACACGACGAATCGAAAAGCGGCCGAGTTTTTTCAGAAGCCGCTCTCCCTTTTCAGCGCTTATCACAGCGCCGGATTTGAGATCGTAGGATATTGCGCCGACGACGATCCCAAAGCCGTTGAAATGTTTGATCGGCGTTATCCCTATCCCTGGACGACGGTATCGCGGCTCTTGTCCCGCAACGCGGAAGACAAAGAGTACGTCGATCTCACGGCGTTCTATGGATTCCAGACCCTCCCGATCGCCGTCTTGATAGACAAAGACGGCAAAGTTGTCGGAACGAAAGTAACAAATTCGCAGGTAGAGGAGTATTTGTTCGAACAATTTCCCGACGTCGAATGACCCTAGCCGCATTACGCGGTCCTTTTGGAGAAAAGGATTTTTATGGAGACTAGATTAAAGTACGCGCTGGCAGTTCTTATTGCGGTTCTTTTCTTGAACGCGCTCGATTTTAGCGCAACTGCCAACGTCAACGCCGCAGGGACGGGAAGTTTTAACGAGGCGCTACTGAACGCGCCCGCAGGGAAGGATCTTGCATTTTATCAACAGCGCCGCGCCGCAATTCAAGAGGAACGCCGCAAAATTGCCGGCGCGACGGCGTCGCGCGCCGAATATGAGGAGCTCGATAAGAAGTTTGCCGCCGCTCTCAGCGCGATTAACGTAGAGATTCTGGCGCTTTCCGGGTACCGCGCCTCGGGAACGTACGAGGAACTCTCGGCGTTTTGCGCCAATCTGCAGAACAACGGCTTGGTCGACGAATTACAGACGCTTCTCGAGATCGAGAAAGCTAAGCCCGCGCCCGACGCGCGCCGGCTCTCGATCGCGCAGTTCTCGCTCACCGGCGCCACGATCATCAGGGCCGCGCGGAAACGAGACGACGTCGCTATTCGCAGACTCGTCGACCAACTCGTCGACCAAGCCGTTGCGAAGCCGTCGACGATTAACGTTCAGCACGTCGATCACGCCGTCAGGCTGATTAAAGAGAACGCGCCGTCGATGGCGGAACTTGCCGAGCAGAAACGCCTGGAAAAGTTCCTCGGGAGCGGGGTCGAGTCGCTGCAGACTTACGTCGTGTCAACCGGTGCGAAAGAACGGTACGCCAATCTTGTCGGCAGCGAGATGCGCTTTGAGGGCGTGATGACGAACGGCGCGGAGATCGACTGGAATTCCTATCGCGGCAAGGTCGTCTTGATCGACTTCTGGGCGACCTGGTGCGGACCGTGCCGCGCGGAAATTCCAAATGTGAAAGCGATGTACGACAAGTATCACGACGCCGGATTTGAGGTCGTCGGCTACAGCTGCGATTCGGACGTGAACGCGCTCAAGAATTTCGAGCGAACGCAGCGTCTGCCCTGGAAGACCGTCTCGCAGAAATTGTCGAACGATTCGCCCAAGCCGTTTGTCGACCTGCTGCGCTATTACGCCATCAGCGGCATACCGACATTAATCCTAGTCGACCAAGACGGCAACGTCCTCGACGCTAACGCGAAAGGACAGCGTTTGGAGACGTTGCTCCAAGGTCTGTTTCCACACGTGCGTTGACGCGAAGGCTTGTCGACGCGCCCCTTGCCGAGCGCCGGACTTGCGTTTTTGCGCGAATCTGGCGCGCGCAGAAACTGACGAGAGGAGAGAGCGATGAACCGAACCCTTTTTATTGCCGTGATTTGCGCGACGACTTTGTGCGCCTGTTCGCCGACGTCCTTTGGAGCCGAACCGGAGGAACAACTGCGGCAATTCGATTATTCGATATTGGACGTCCCGGAAGGTAAGGACGCGGCGTTTTACGACGAGTATCTGATTAACGCGTTAGCGGCTGTTCGCGAGTATACGGCTTATGCGAATAAAAACAATCTGCCTACTTTTGACCTTGATTATAAATGCGCCGCGATGCGCTTGCGCTGCGACGCGTATAAGGCGCTGGCGCCGGACTTTAATCGCCATGAATCGCCGGAATCCGAGCTCCTCTATGCTCTTGGTCAGGCGTATCTCGGCAACGTTGAGTTTGTCGAGGACGAGCTTGACGCCGAGCTCGATAAAGAGGGGCCGGACCAAGACAAAGCGCACGCTTTGCGCGAATACTTGGAACTTGCAAAATTATCGAGACTGCTTCGAGCGAAGGACGTCGCGGGCTTGGAGGCACATATCGACGCGGCTGTCGACGATTTCATCGATAATGAGGATCGCAGATTGGACTTCAGCTTCTATCTATTGATTGGGAAGCTCTGGCTCTTGGACGGAGCCGAACTTGCCGACGCGGCGGAAACTCATTTTATCAAAAGATGTTTAGAATCGGAGAACGATAGGCTTAGGACGGTCGGACACGATTTTGGCAAAAAACGTTTGTTGAAAGGCCTCAACAAAGAGTTCAAGCTTGAAGGCGTTTGTACTGACGGCAGTGAATTGTCGTGGGACGATTATCGCGGCAAACCTGTTTTAATCGTGTATATCCCGGCTGTTCCGGCAGAGTCGTTTGCGGAGCAAGAGCTGGGAAGGGTTCTGGAAGCTTATCGTCTCTACCGTCAGTCTGGATTTGAGGTCGTCGGGTACACGGCGCGCGACCAAGAAACGTGGGCGGAATTTGAAAAGAAAGTTAGTATGCCGTGGAAGACCGTCTCGCAAGAATTGAGCCGCCAAGCGGAGAATGAGGACTATCTTGACATTGAAATATATTACGGGCTGGTTCCGCGTATGAATTTGTTCTTTATTGGTAAAGACGGCAAACTTGTCAAGACGAGCATGACCGCTGGAGAAAGCTTTCGAGAGTGGCTTGCAAAAGAATTTCCCAAAGAAACGCAAGCGGAACTGGAACGGATTCTAGACGTGCCCAAGAATGAAAGCGTCGAATTCTACGAGAAGAGAAGAGAAGAGCTTGAGCAAGCGCGTTCAATCATGAAGTCGATGGCAACGACGTCGGAGGACGCTTGGATAACCGAGGAGCGCCTCAGCAAGGCGTTTGGCGCTTTAAACGAGAGTCTGTGGCTCGCGCGCGAGGAAAATGAGAAAAACAAGCAATAACGGAAATAACGGTCTTGTTGTTTTTCTGGCGTTTGTGGTATAATAAAGAAGGATAACCAATAGGGGGCGTCTGGTTTGTTCAGACGCCCCCTAATTACACTTGCCGCCTATTGTTTAAGAAAGGCATTTCATGAACTTTACGAAGAAAATTTTCGGCGCCGCCGCGCTGGCGCTCGCGCTTTGCGCCTGTGGAACCATTGTTCCGGCGCTCGCCGCTGCAGAGGACGACCAAGTAGGCGTCGCCGAGTCCGGCGCGACGCTCGACTTCTCCCTGTTTGACGTTCCCGACGGCAAAGACGCCGCGTTCTATCAGGAACGTCTGCAAGAGATCGGCGCCATGATGAACGGAGTTAAGCCGACGGAGGAGGAAATTGAAAAGCTCAACGAGGTTATTCCGGGAGCTTATTTGGTCATCTTTAAGAATCTTGGAACGTCTGACGAAGTCGACGAATCAGAACGCAATTACTATTGGCAGTTATACGTTATCGTTCTTGTGCGGGAAGGCAAAAACGAGGAATTGTTCGCGCTCCTGAACGCAGAAAAAGCGAAGGTCGAGCCGGATGAAAGACGCGTCGGTATGCTTGAAGTGGTCGTTCTGAACGTCAAAATTACGAAGGCGGGCGAGGCGGGCGACGCGGCGGCGCTGAAAGCGGCGGCCGACGGACTTGTCGAAAAAGCGATGAAGATCGACGCCATTGCCTCCGAATCGCAAGAGTTGGCGGAGATGATTGGAGTTTACGACGAGGAACTTGGCGCCGCTGCGTTCAAGCAGATTGCCGAGTTGTTCGCAAAATCTGACGACCCGATGCGGAAACAGCTTGCTAAAGTCTACGCGGGCAAAGAGCGGTTCAACAACCTGGTCGGCAACGAGATGCTGGTCGAAGGGCTCTTCCTGGACGGTACGGAAATCAAGTGGGAAGAGTATCGCGGCAAGGTCGTTTTGATCGACTTCTGGGCGACTTGGTGCGGTCCGTGCCTGGCGGAGATTCCGAACGTCAGAAAGCTCTACGAGAAGTATCACGACGCCGGATTCGACGTCATTAGCTATAGTGTCGACGAAGATCTGGAAGCGCTCGAAGAGTTCGAAAAGGAAGAGAAACTCCCGTGGAAGACCGCGTCGGAAATAAAGTCCGTTGAGAAGAAGAACGACAAAGGCGAGCCTGTCTATAAGAGCGTGAGCGATTATTATGGCGTCGACTCGATTCCGACAATGGTTCTTGTCGGTAAAGACGGCAAAGTGATCGATACCGAAGCGCGCGGCGAACGCTTGGAAGAACTGCTCGAAGAGCTCTTTCCCGAGGTGAAATGACCCGACCGCGCCGCTGGCGAACCCCTAGGAGCCGAGCGTCGAACCCGCAAGTCGACGCTCGGCTTTTTTAGGCGCTCGTCCGACGCCGCGGCGATTACAGAGACCGGGCGCTTTCCCAAACGACCAAAAAAACGCCGGAGACCGTAGGAACGATCTCCGGCGTTTCTCATTATCCTGCTAACTGCCGAGTCTATTTGCTCGACAGGTCGACGTTAAAGGTTGCGTTGCGAATACGCTTGCTCCTGGGATCGAAGACGCGCATCTCGATCTGGATACTATCGGCGCGTTGATCGTACGGCGGCGGATAGTCTTTGAGCTGCGACGAGGCGATCTTGCCTTCCGCAGGGATATCGCTGACCGTTCCGGTGGAAAGAGGAACGGGAGTAGTTGGATTGAGATACAAGTTAAGATGGTTGCCTAATTCTTTGCATAAGCATAGGTCGCGTTGGTACTGCTCTGACCAAGTGTCGTAGACGCACGGCAACCACGGAAAAATATGGTCTAGATCATAGAGTTGTTCCGTGGGACTATAAGGTATGGTGTAAGGTCTGTCGCCGTAGCGTCCGTAGGACCGGAAATCGTTGGGGTCGTTATGCATGACGAAATTGCCGTCAGCGTCATATTGATTGTCACAAGCGCCGAGGTCGACGTAAGCGTTGCAGTTTTTGTCCCATACTTTGACGTTGAAGCTGAGGACGTTCGTCAAGATGACGTCTTGGGTAAAGATTTTCTCGCTGTTTGCGTTGCTCTTCAAGTCTTTTGTGGTGTTGCCCAAGTCACCCGTCTCGTCGTTGTCTTCGTCCCAGACGTTTGGAGAGTTCCAGTAGTCTATGAACGGTTGGTTGAGGATCGGCAACGTAGCGGCCGGGTATGATCCGCCGGTCAGCGGGGAAGAACCGGCATTGTTAATAAAGGTCAACTCCTGTCCAGAGCCCTCCCAGAAATCAACAACGCGATCTGCGATAGAGAATTGTGCGGGATCGCCGTAGAGTTGACGCGCGGCGGTTTCATAAAGACTTCCTGGGGGAAGGAGTAGCGGGTCTCTCGCTTTCGAGTGTTCCCCGAAGGGCGCGCCTGCTCTGAAGTTCGGCGCGGCGCTCTCTTGCAGCGTCGCCATGCGGAGCCAATACCAAGCCGCTTGGGAACCATGTATTTCTAAAGGGTTGATGGTAACCGCCGCGTTGTCCGGATGCGCGTGAGTTCCGCACGAGTTCCAGTAGAAGTACCGATTCTTGCGATTGGACAAGTCGCCGAGCGAATTGGCCACGAGATAGCCGTTTTCGCCCATATGAACGGAAACGTCGTAGAGGTAGTAGAACCCAAACCCTTTCCTGACGTTTTCATAGGCCACGCCTCCAAGAGTGGCGTCGGTTCCAGCCGCGGCCATTTGGAGCGCGGCGAAACTCGCTTGAAGCTCGTGGTCCGACATAATCGGCAAGACGCGGCGATAGAGCGTCGTGCCTCGCACGAACCACACAATTTCCGCATATTGGGATTCGAAGACGGCGACTTCTCCGTCGACGAGATTACCTGCTGCGTCGTAGACCGGCTTCACGTACCGACCGCGGAAAGGCTGACCGGCGGGCGCTTTTGAGGTGAAAGAGATAATGTCGTCGAGGTCGCCGACCGTGTTGTCGGAATTGAAATCAGCGTTGTTGTATGCGTCGAAACGTTCTGAATCGAGCGCAATGGCCGACGTCGAGAAGGGTTTGCCGCCATTGGCGGCGATTCTGTTGAACGGACCGCCCATGCCTTCGATATAGCACAGGTAGCCTTCGTTCAACCGCGAATTGCTTGGCGGTTCAGGAGATACAGTGAGCCCGTTGAGATCTTCGACGAGCCGGTCTTTTGCGTTTCTGAGCGCGTTGGTCATTCCCATCGTGCTCATCGTCTCGTTCATTTCTCCTCCGACGCGGCTGTAGATCCTCGCGACCGAATACATCAGCATGAGCGCTAAGGTAACGGAGGTCATGATTTCAAGTAGGGTGTAGCCGAGTTTGCGCGCTCGATGGGCGTTTCTCCGGCGAAAATCCAGGCTGTTGTTCATCGCACAAGGCTCCTGTATCCGATCGGCTTATGGCCTTTCGGGATGAAGACGTTTCCAACTTCGCCTCGCGCGTTGGCGTTGCGGAAACGTCGCTATTATCATTCTTTTCGACGCTTTTGCTGTTCCAATAGTTCCCATTTTGCTTCCCATGGCGCTGCGCGACTCTTGCGTCGGATAAGTTCCCCATTCTATTCTACTCTTTTTAATGTCTTTCGTCTACTCTTTTTGACGCTGTCCGGTCGAAAAATTCCTTTTTTCTTGTTCGTTTCTTGCGAATGGCGCCGCTAAACGGGGTTGAGTACGTCAAATTTGTCGTTGGAACTTTTATCGCGTGTAAAAACAAGAATTTTGTTGACAAAGGGCGTTCGACACGTTATCTTTTCTGGAGAGATTTTGTTTTTTTAACGAACATTTCAGAACAGAATAGAAAGGTTCATTTAATGAAACGACTTGCAATATTTGCCGCGGCGCTCCTCGCGTTGACGGCGCTTGCGTCGGAATCGTTCGGTTTCCAGCCGACGATCTCGCTTCAATATGGCGGAGAGACGGTCGCTCTGCAAGCGGCGTCGACGGCTAACGCCGACGGAACGACCGACTGGAGCTTCGTAACGCCCGACGGGAAACTCGCCGTCTGCGTCAATTTGAAAAAAGAGCCGGGCTACCCCGCGTATCGGATGACTTCACGCGTGAAGAATCTTTCGACGACCGAAGAGACGGACGTTGTTTCGAATCTTCGCGTCTTTGCGTCGGAATTTTCGCTCCCGAGCGCGGACTCGAGCGTAACGCTGAACACGCTCTTGGGGTCCGAATGCAAACCGCAAGATTTTGAGCCTGTCGAATTCGTCGTTAACGCCGGCGAAGAAAAGGTCCTCGAGATTCGCTCGGGTCGTTCGTCGAGCGAGCTGTGCCCCTACGTCGAAGCGAACGTCGACGCCCGCAACGGCTGGTTCTTTGCGATCGGCTGGACCGGCAACTGGCGCGCCGGGTTCAAAAACGCCGACGGGAAACTAACCGTCGAGCTGGGGATGGCGCGTACGAATTTCAAGCTCCTGCCGGGCGAATCCCTGCTGCAGCCGTCGATCTTGTTCTTCGAACGGACCGACATGACGCGCCGAGAATTCAAGACGGTCGTTCACCGCTATATGCGCGACTTCAACACGCCCCGTAAGGCGGACGGCTCGATTTGCGAACCGATCGTCGCGATAACCGCAGGCGGCGGCAACAAGACGCCGCAGATGATGATCGACGTCTTGAATTACGGCTTGAAAAACGATATTCCGTTTGACGTCTTCTGGGTCGACGCCGGCTGGTACGGCGAGCCGCATGAAGCGGAACCGTATTCGAACTGCGGTCCGCTCTGGTGGCGTTATGTCGGTCAATGGATCGTGAACACAACGACGCATCCGACTGGCGACCTGCTCCCGATCGCGAACGCGGTCCACGACGCCGGCAAGCGGTTCTTGCTCTGGTTCGAACCGGAACGGATTCACGGGGAAACGCCCCTGGCGCAACAAGAGCCGTTCAATAAACAGTACGGTATGTGCTATTACGGCAATCCGGAGTCGCTCGCCTATATGCAAGAGACGATTTACGGGATCATTGAGAAGCATCATATCGACGTCTATCGTCAAGACTTCAATATGGAGCCGACCGGCGCGTGGACGGCTATTGAAAACGACGAAGGTCCGGATCGCGTTGGCGTCGCGGAAGCCAAACACGTCGAAGGCCTGTACAAATTCCTCGACGATATGCGCGCGAAATTCCCCGGGCTCGAACAGGAGAACTGCGCAAGCGGCGGACGGCGCATCGACATTGAGATGGTAAAGCGCGCGCATTCTTATTGCCGAAGCGATTACTACATCGGCCCGAAGCCCGGCGACACGTGCTTCAATCTTGGTCAAGACAATACGCTGAACCTGACGCCGTACCTGCCTTTCCAAGGAGGCGAAACGAACTGCGTTGCGAATTTTGACGACTACGGATTCATGAGCGTCGCGTCGTCCGGCACAGTCTTCACCCCGACCGACTTAGACGGCGGTATCGTCAAGCGCGAATTTACCCCTGAAGAAACCGCTTGGCATAAGAAAATGATGGGCTGGGCGTATCGTCTCAAGGCGTACTACATGGGCGACTTCTATCAGCTCACCGACGAGACGCGCGCCGTCGACGACTGCTGGTGCGCGTGGTCCTGCGATCGACCCGACGAAAAGGACGGGTTCGTCGTTGCGTTCCGACGCGCCGAGAACGACGAGCCGACGCAGACCTTCGAATTGCCCGCGATCGACCCGAGCGCGAAGTATGAAGTCGAATATTACGACGGAACGGTCAAGACGGTCGACGGCGCCGAGCTTGCGAATCTTACCGTAACGCTCGAAAATCCGCGTTCCTTCTTCCTGATCGTCTATAAGAAGATCTGATTGGAAGGGCGAGAACCTAAGGAAATCTTAGCTAGAATCTGAAACGCGGCGTTTGTGCTTTTGGGCGCGAGCGCCGTTTTTTTGCCGACGAGCGACTTTTGTCGCCGATTCCGCTATAATGGTCTTAGCGAACGATTCAATTCAACGACATTCGCGCCCGATTTCGACACGTTTGGAGGAGACTAATATGAGAATACGAACGACGCCGCGAGCGCTCTTGACGCTCGTCCTTTTGACGCTGACCAGTCTTTCATGGGCGTCGGAGCCGAACGTCTATTTTGCGTATCGATCCTTTTGGCCCGAGCACGACACGATGAAACGGTTCGCCGAAGTCGGCGTTCATACCTACTGCGTCTTTCCGTCGAACACGACGAATTCGCTTGGGGAACCGTACGGCAAGTACCCGGCGAATTGGCGTTATCCAAACGTTTACGACTGGGATTCGCTCTACCGTCAGTTCGACGAGATCCTGGCGTTCGATTCGGAAGCGGAATTTCTGTGCATGGTCGACCTGAACTCTCCGACTTGGCTTGCGCGCATGATCGGTATGTACGGGGACGGTTCGTTCGATTCCTTCATCGACTTGTCGAACTGCCTGACGAGCCCTTCGTGGCGCCGCCAGACGGAGCAGTATCTCGTCGATTTCTTGGCGCAGACGGAAGAACGGTACGGGTCGCGCATCAAGGCTTATATTCTCGCCTGCGGTCAGACGGACGAATGGATGGACTACTGCGCCGGTCGGACGAGTCGCGCGAAAAACGCGGCGTATAAGAAATGGTCGCAAGATCAGGGTCGCCCCGACCTGCCTTGGCCTCGGCTGGAAGAATTCGACCGCGCCGCCTTTGAGAACCGCGTTCGGGATCCGCAGAAGGAACAGGGCGTTTTGCAGGCGCTCGAATTCGAGCAGGACCTCATTGCGACGAGCATCCTCGACTACGCAAAGATTGTGAAAGAGAAGACGAACAGAACGAAAGAAGTCGGCGTCTTCTTTGGGTACATCCTCGAATTGACCGGCTGGCGCGCCAACGGGTGCGGGCATCTGGCGTACGAAAAGGTCGCGGCGTCTCCCGACGTCGACTTCTTCATCTCGCCGGGCACATACTCCGAACGCGCGATCGGCGGAGGCAGCGGCTCCATGGCGCCGAACGAAACGTTTCTCCTTTCCGGCAAGCGCCGCCTGCACGAGACCGACCATCGCACCACGACCTATAACTACAGCCTGAACGAATTTGTCGCGATCGCGCCGATCAGCCCTTGGCAAAACGACGCCGAAAACGTCGCCGGGCAGCGCCGCGAGCTCTGTCTTTCGCTCGTCGACCACGCGTCGATTTGGTTCTTCGATATGTGGGGCGGTATGTTCGATTATGAAGACGCCTACGAGAACCTGGCGGTCATGAAGCGCGTTTGGGACGAAAACGTCGGCAAACAGGGCGCGTCGGCGGCGGAGATTATCCTTGTGGTCGATCCTCGATCGGCGGCGCGCGTCAACGACCGCGAACCGCGTTCGCCCGCGATTTATCACGCCGTCCGGAACCGGCTCAACCATATCGGCGCCCCGTTTGCCGTCTGTTCGTTCGACGACCTTGAGAAAATGGACCTCTCGCGCGTCAAATTGGCGATCCTGTCCGGCTCGTTCTACTTGCCTGAATCGCGCCGCGCTTACTTGCGCGACACGCTGCTGAAAGACGGTCGTTCCGTGCTCTGGGTCGGCGCGGCTGGAATCGACGACGGCGCGCCCCTCGACGTAAGCCGCGTTCGCGACGTTACCGGCGTCGAGTACGGAACCGACGCGCTCGAGCTTGTCGATCATGTCGGCTTCTTTGGCGTCGGGGAAGGCGTCTGGCGTTCGGCGGCTATTGCGGACCATTCGAACGTCAGCGCCGCCGCGCTGCGCCTGTTAGCGCGCGCCTCGGGCGTTACGGAATATGTTGAGGACGATTCCCCGGTCTACGCGACCGAACGTCTCGTCGCGATTCACACGAAAACAGGGGGCGTGAAGAAGATAACCCTGCCGCGCGAAGCGGTCAGCGTGACAGAAGCTTTTTCCGGCAAGCGCGTCGCCGAGAATTGCCGGACGTTCGAGTATGAATTTGCGAGTCCAGAAACGGCGCTGTTCATTATAGACTAACCGTAACGGCGCATATCCGCTTATTCTGTAGAATCCAGTACGACGAAAAACGCGATTGAATGCACAAATAGTTGACAAAGAATTCATTTTCAGGAAAGCCCTCTTTGTCGTGATTACAATTCGCAGCAAAGGAGAACTCGTCGGCTATGTGCCCTAACGTTGCCTATTTAGGGGTGTAGAACCTGCCATTAAT
>JAQVHZ010000048.1 GCA_028695965.1 Thermoguttaceae bacterium
CGTACCTTAATGAATTCCGGAAGGTTCGGATAATCGCCATCCATGCTGTACACGCCTTCGATAACGATTAGCACGCGACGATACTTACTACGGTGTTCGCTAAGAATCTTGTCGACGGCGTCCCAATCCCCGTGAGGGAACGGACGACGGCGCGCGCCGGAAAGAATACAACCTTGGACGATCGAATTATGTGCAAGCGAATCGTGAAGAATCAAATCTTCAGCGTTCATCAAGTGCCCAATGATACTTTCGTTCGTTTGGTGACCGCTCACCAGAAGAATTGTGTCTTCGGTGCCGAGGAACTCAGAAATCTCTTCTTCAAGTTGACGATGAAGAGGAATTTCGCCCGCAACAATTCGGCTAGCTCCTGCTGTCGTGCCATATTGCGCCACTGCAGCCTGTGCGGCGGCGGTTACGCTCGGTTCTCCCGACGTTCCAATATAGTTGTACGTCGAAAAATTGATGTAGTCCTTACCGCCGATACGAATAGTCGCGCCAGCAGGATTCTCATGCGGCTCGAAGAAGTGGCTCATTCCTAATCGGTTAGCCAACTCCACCTTTTCGTGAATAGCAATGTATTCCGGAAATTTCGAGAAATCATAACATGTCTCGTCAATTACGTACGACTTCTCTTCATGAGCGTCGAACATACGACCGCCGCCCAAGTGCTTGCGCACGGCGTCGACGACTTCTCGAGCGGTAAAGAGCGTCGGTAGAACCGTTTCCGGAAATTGTCCGCCAAAACGATCTTCAAGAGACGCCAGGATTTCCATTCTCTCAAGAGAGTCGAGTCCAAGTTCGGTAACGTCGGAATCAACCGTAAGATTACGAGCGCGTTCCTTGGCAACCTTATATACTTCGTCCAAAACAATACGGACTGTTTCGTCGTATGAAAGGGAACGAGAAAACATTTCCGGCTTTTGCGGAGCTTGCGGTTTAGACGCGTCCGTTTTCGATGTCGGCGCAAGCACGTCGCTCATGTCGGCGCTCGTCTGTTCCCACGCGGCAGTCGCTGCGTCAGAAAGAACGCTGGTATCTTTGCGTGGCGTATCGCTCACGCGAGCGCCAGCGTCATAACGCGGATTATCCGCTTCCGTGAAAGAGCCGAAATCTTGCGCTCTTGTAACATTCGTCGTCGTCTTAGTTTCTTCTTCACGAGACCAACTTGCGACGACATTCAAAGTTCCTTCAAGGTAACTAGCGCGACAGGCATGACGCTGAACCTTTCCGCTCGACGTCTTTGGCAGGCTTCCGGAACGAATCAAGACGATAACGTCGATTGGGATTTCGTGTTCTAAAGCAATTGCCTCGCGAATCGCTTCAAATACGGGTTGTGCGTCCTCCGGACTAAAACGTCGTTCTACCTCTTGAACAAGCACGAGTTGTTCATTCTTGTACTCTCCAACCATAAACGCGCTGCCGTTGTTGAGCCGCAAGAACGGAGAAATGCGCTGAGCCGACAATTCAACGTCTTGAGGATAAATATTCACGCCGTGAATAATCATCAAGTCCTTAATGCGCCCGGTCACAAACAGTTCGCCGTCGAGCATAAAGCCAAGGTCGCCAGTGCGCAAAAAAGGACCTTCGCCCGTATCGGCAATTCGTGCGTGAAAACAACGTTCAGTTTCAGCCTCGTTCTTCCAATAACCTTGTGCGACGCTTCCGCTCTTTGTCCATATTTCGCCAACCTGACCAGGAGAGCACTCGATGCACGTTTCTGGATCGACGATGAGCACGCGTTGCCCGATAATCGCGCGTCCGCTGGAAACAAGCGAACGCGACCGCTCTGTCCCAGCAACCGCCTCGACGGCTTTCCCAACAGACAGCATATCGGGGTCGAAACTACGTACTACCGGTGCCTCGTCACGAAGACCGCCCGTCACGATGAGCGTGCCTTCCGCAAGACCGAAACAAGGATAGAAGGATTCGTATCTGAACCCGCAAGGTTCGAACTTGCGAGCAAACGTTTCGAGGGTTTCCGCCTGGACCGGTTCGGCGCCATTAAAAGCCACGCGCCAGCTACTCAGATCAAGAGTCTCAACCAACTCCGGCTTAATCATCTTGACACAAAGGTCGTACGCAAAGTTGGGACCGCCGCTCGTCGTGCCCTTGTACTTGGAAATAGCGGCAAGCCAACGATAGGGCTTCAACAAGAACGACATCGGAGACATCATCACGTTAGGACAACCGCAATAGACAGGTTCAATAACGCCGCCGATAAGCCCCATATCGTGATAGCTCGGAAGCCAGAAAACGCCTTTGCTTGATCGGGTGTGTTCAAAGCCCGTTTCAATCAACATCGCGTTATGCAATATATTTTGGTGAGAAAGCATAACGCCCTTGGGCGTTCCTGTCGAACCGGATGTGTATTGGAAAAACGCAAAATCCTCGGCATTAATCTGAGGGTTAACCCAATCGTTTTCAATTCCATCCGCAAATTTATCAGTCGCTTTCCAAGGAAGCTTCTTCAAATTGGGCGTGTCGTCGATGATTTTTGCAACGTTGTCAAGCACGTCTTGAGTCGTCAACGCCAGGCTTGCCTCGGCGTTGTCTGCGATTGCCTGAATACGAAGCATCGAACGGTTGCGACGCGGCGGATAGACCGGAACAGCCGTAGCGCCCGCATAGAGACAGCCGTAAAACGCAACGATAAAATCTAACCCCGGCGGGTAGAGCAAAAGCGCGCGCTTACCTCTCATATTGTGCCGCTGGAGCCAAGCAGCCAAGGCGCGACAACGTCGATCTAGTTCGCTGTACGTAAGACTTATTTCCGAACTTACGCCGTCAGTTAGATAGACGAACGCTAGGTCGTCAGGTTGAATCGTTGCGCGATAACGCACGAGATCGACCAAATTGGACGGACCAAAAAAGGTTTGCGACGATTGATTAGCAAGCACGGAAATATCTCCAACGCCAAATTCTACAATGTAATATGCAGTGTTGCAGGGCTCTTGCAACCCGAACGACGATTAACACAATCCAAAACAGCGTCCGCTATGAGCGTAACGCTTCTTCTCTAATCGGCAAAAAACGAATCGTGAGTCAATAAAAAAATCTTTTTGGAAAAATCGTGTTTATTATAACGTAAAAAACGCAGTCAACGCGTCCAACGACGCGTTGACGACGCTTCTTCATCACGCTCAAGCGTCGGCATGAGCGCTCTGTACGCGATTGACCGCTTCGACTAACGCTTTCAGCGCTGCTTCAAAAACGTCGATAGACGTCCCGCGACCACGATACGTTCGCGATGAGTTCGGTTCTTCCAAAAAGATGGTGGCGCTGCCTTGCGCGTCTGAGCCGCCTGAAACTGCTTCGATTTTGAATTCTTTTAAGGTCAATGGGAAATTCACGACCTGTTGAATCGCTTTAAACATAACGTCAATAGGTCCATGTCCTCCCTTAGCCTCAACTATTCTCTCGACATTTTCATGCGCCAAAACAATCTTGACCGCTGGCTCGTCGTCTACGCCGCTCGTCAAACTATAGGAGATGTATTCCCAATCAGCAGGCCGACTCGCCGCGTGTTTATTCGACGATTGATCGACAATTTCAATAATATCGGCGTCGTATACTTCTTTTTTCAAATCAGCGAGGCTCTTAAACGCTTCAAAAGCGACGTCTAACTGCTCTTTCGTCAGTTCATATCCAAGCGACTTGATACGATCAGCCAAAGCTGCCCGACCGCTGTGTTTGCCTAAAACGAGATCATTTTTCGCAAAACCGACGCTTTCGGCGCTCATGATTTCATAGGTCGTACGCTCCTTCAAGACGCCGTCTTGATGGACGCCGGACTCATGCGCAAAAGCGTTTTGACCGACAATCGCCTTATTTCTAGGAACTTTCAAGCCAGTAACCTTAGAGACAAGACGACTAGTCGCCACCAACTTTTGCGAAACAATTCGAGTGTCGACTTTCAGGAAATCGCGACGAGTTCTCATCGCCATCACAACTTCTTCAAGCGAACAGTTTCCTGCGCGTTCACCCAAGCCGTTGATCGAACATTCTATCTGACCAGCGCCAGCGGTAACAGCCGCAAGCGAGTTAGCGACAGCCATACCCAAGTCGTTATGACAGTGGATACTGATAACCGCCTTATCGATATTGGGAACGCGCTCAATTAAGCTGCGAATACGCGCCTCCATCTCCGGGGGAGTCGTGTACCCAACAGTATCTGGAATATTGACCGTCGTAGCGCCGGCGTCTATCGTCGCTTCGACAACTCTGCAAAGAAAGTCAATTTCTGTACGACAGGCGTCTTCAGGAGAAAATTCAACGTTCGAACAATATCCCTTCGCGCGCTGAACGCCGGCAACAGCTTTTGCAATAATTTCGTCCTGAGTCATTCGCAATTTGAACTCACGATGGACGGCGCTCGTCGCCAAAAAGACGTGAATTCGGGGATCTTCCGCCTCTTTCAGAGCTTCCCAAGCGCGATCAATATCTGCGTTGACACAACGCGCCAAACCACAGACGCTTGCCCCCTTGACTATTCGTGAAATCTCACGAACCGACTCAAAGTCGCCGGGGGAAGCGATCGGAAAGCCTGCTTCGATGACGTCGACGCCCAATTCGACCAAAGCCTCGGCGACTTGCAATTTCTCCGGGAGATTCATGCTAGCGCCGGGAGATTGTTCGCCATCGCGGAGCGTCGTGTCAAAGATAACAATCCTACGGCAGGAATCATCCGCGTTTTGATTAGTAACGTTCATGCGTAATCTACCTTCTCTTCATGAAAATGTCATTTTCGTATCTTTTTCGCGCCGATCCTTCAGTCGTTGGCGCATACCTACCTACGCCCTGCGCGCATCGATTTAAACGCGGCAGTTTGTTAAAAGCCGTCCCTTGGACGGCAAGTAAGGTCCAGCCAAGCGCGCGATCCAAAAACGAAATCGCGAGAAAGCAATTGACGATAATGTGACGCGTTCACGAACACTCCTATCAAATCGCTAAAACTTAGAGGGCAAATCAGTCTTTCTTTTCGTTGACCAACGGAAGCAAATACTCAATGGTCGAGTTCATCGAATCAAGTTTCGGATAATCGTCTTCGGGAATCGGCAACTTATAGCGGCGACGAAGACCAAGTACGACGTCAAGCATATCCATACTATCCATACCGAGTTGATCTCGGAAGGAAACGTCGTCCTTCAAGCTTTCATAATCCTCGTCAGGGGCAATTTCCGAAAGAATATCAATGATTGTTTCTCTGAGTTCAGCAGAGGTCATTCCAAAACTCCTTGCGACGACGTTTCTTCTCAGAAACGAGGCCTTAAGTATTGTTAAAGTCCAGTGTCAAATAACACGCGCCATTCGTAAGTAGCAACTCAATAGTTCAGCAACAAAACGCGTGTTTCAAAATATAAAATCCCTAAAATTAACGTTCGCTACCAACGGGAGAATTACCTCAAAAGATTAGTCGCCCTCATATTTTGCTATAACCGTAACGGCGTTGATACCAACCATTCCAAAGGAATTATTTAGAATGAATCGAACATTTCCAATTTCCTTCGGTTCGTTCAAAACGAGGTTATCGATCTCGCACTCGGGATCGAGTTCGTCAACGTTGATTGTTGGGTGAACGATTCCATCGTCAAAAGAAGGAAGGTTCCCGGCAAGTTCAAGAGCGCCGGCAGCGCCCATCGCATGACCGATAAAACTCTTGGTATTATTGACGTATGTCTTCTTCGATTCGCCAAAAACCGCGCGCAACGCCTCGATCTCCAAAATGTCGCCCGCGGTCGTTGCCGTCGCATGGGTGTTGACAATATCAATTTCGTCAGGGGCAAGCTCCGCGTTGCGCAGGGCTTTCTGAATGCACTCCGCTTGGCGTTCTGCGTTCGGAAGCACAAAATCCGTCGAATCGCTGTTCATACCGTATCCGACAATCTCGCCATAAATTTTCGCGCCGCGCTTCTTTGCGTCAGGAAGCCGCTCGAGAGTATAGACACACCCTCCTTCTGAAACGACAATTCCATTGCGTCCTTTATCGAAAGGACGAGACGCTTTCGTTGCGTCTTCATGCCGCGCTAAAGCGTTTTGAGCGTTAAAGGCAGCAAAGATGCCAAACGTATGGATACTCTCAGACACGCCCCCTGCAAAAGCAAGATCGACTTCGCCAAGACGCAGCTGTTGAACGCCTTGAATCAACCCCGCGTTACCAGCGGCGCACGCGGCGCCTAAACAGTAATGCGGACCGGTTATGCCGAATCGAAGCGTTACTTCGCCAGCTGGATTGTTCGCAACAGTACGCGGATTATGGTGATGAGACCAATAAGCGCAGTCGTAGTCATACTGTTTGATCTCATAAATTTCGTTTTCCGTCTCGACGTTTCCATGCTCTGTTACGCCAATGTAAACGCCAACAGAATCCTTCTGGACGTTTTCCCAGTCGATACCCGAGTCAGCAAGAGCCTCGCCAACGCAATAAACCGACAAACTTCCAGCACGAGTACCGCGACGTAATTCTCGACGATTCTGATATTTCAAGACGTCGCAGTTGCAAACGCCTGCAAAAGTCTCGCCAAAATAACGGATTTCATAGGGAACAACTCCGCTTTGCCCCGTGAGTAACGCGCGACGGTAGTCCGCTAAATTCGCTCCGTTAGGAGCCGCCAAACCAACGCCAGTTATTACGATACGTTCCGAGTCTTCACGACGCTTCATTACCTGTTCCTTAACGACGCCTTTCGATATACCGCGGACCTGCTCGACGCTGTAACGCGAA
Organism: Thermoguttaceae bacterium; assembly: GCA_028695965.1. GTDB lineage: Bacteria > Planctomycetota > Planctomycetia > Pirellulales > Thermoguttaceae > RUG369. The sequence goes on from JAQVHZ010000048.1 coordinate 6,722, forward strand.
AAGCCTATGCTTTCTAAACCTTATTTACTCCTGCTCAAACTTCAGTGCGTCTTGTAGAGCAATCGTGCCTTCGTAAAGCGCGCGTCCGATTATACAAGCCGAAATACCGGCTTCAGCGAGATTTTTGACGTCGTCTATGTGACTAACGCCGCCCGAAGCGACAACTGGTATCGACGTCGATTTCGCCATAGCGACTGTTTCGGGAATATTGGGACCGCGCATCATACCGTCCGTCGCAATATCTGTATAAATTAAAGCGGCAACCGGCAGACCGTCAAAACGCTTAGCCAAATCGACAGCGGGCGTCTCGCTAACCTCAAGCCAACCGTCTGTAGCAACCATACCTCCGCGCGCGTCGACGCCGAGAGCAAGCTTGTTCGGAAACTTCCTGCACATCTCTTCGAACCAATCAGGATCTTTCAATGCAAGAGTTCCAACGACTAAACGTGTCAAACCAATACCAAGGAGTCTTTTAATCGTTTCTTCCGAACGGACGCCGCCGCCGAGTTCACACTGTACTCCTAGAGGCTCCATTTTCCTAACGACTTCGCGCACAGCGTCAAAATTTGCCGTCGTTCCGTCTTTTGCCCCGTCAAGGTCGACGAGGTGTAAACGTTTGGCGCCCAAAGATTGCCAACGTTCCGCCATTGCGGTGGGTGAAGTTCCGTATACGGTCTCGCGTCCGTAATTACCCTGACGTAAACGGACGCACAGACCGCCGCGAATATCGATTGCCGGCCAAATTAACATATCGAATCCTCTGTGTCTGGCTCTGCAAACTGACGTCAAACACTGTTCGACAGTTATATGCAGTGCAAATCTCATTTAGTCTAACATTGCATAAAGCAACCAACGACGGTAGCCTAATGCGTCGTTCTCATAAAACAGCCCTTTTATTCTACAGAATATTTCCAAATAGAAAAGAGACCGACAAAAGAAAAATCAACTGGGGAAAAAGCCCCGACTGTGTAATGCAATAATCTTGCACGATTTTATTGAGATAACCCTTAAAGGCGCCTTGCCGAGCCAACGGGTAGAAGATAAATGAAACAATAAACAATCGCTATATTGACAAAAAGGCGTTTTTTCGACAAAATAGACGGTCCCTTGACTAGCATTACTACCCCGCGTCTAACGGCTGTGTTATAAATATGAACAGGAATCAAATCATTCGTTCGGCAAAACATCTTGTTGTCAAAGTTGGAACCAATGTGTTGACAACGAAGGAAGGGCTATTGAATAGTGAACGTATTCACCACCTAGTCGGGGAAATTTATGCAATTCGAAAACTAGGCGTCGACGTTGTGCTTGTTAGTTCCGGCGCAGTTGGCGCGGGTATGGGGCGGCTCGGTCTCACGGACAGACCAAAATTGCACCCCGAATTGCAGGCAGTAGCTGCAATTGGTCAGGGGACGTTAATTCAATGTTATGAACAGGAATTCAATGCTAAGGGAGTCCTAGCAGCTCAAGTTCTCCTAACTGCTGGCGACCTTTCTCAGCGCGAGCAGTATTTGAACATACGCAACACGTTCTACTCTCTCCTTCAATATGGCGCAATCCCAATTGTCAATGAAAATGACACGGTAAGTTCGGCAGAACTCAATTTAACCTTCGGAGACAACGACAGGTTAGCGTCCCTTGTTGCCAATCTTTTCCCTGCCCCGCTTCTCATCCTTCTAACTGACGTCGACGGGCTTTTCACATGCGATCCCTCCCTGCCGGAGTCTAAACTGATTTCCGAAATCGAATGTTGGTCGCCAGACCTAATGCAAATGGCGTCGGATAAAAAATCAAGCCGTAGCAAAGGCGGAATGGCGAGTAAGCTAAAAGCGGCGCAGACAATCACGAGCTCTGGAGGCAGTATGATTATTGCCAATGGGGACGACCATCAAATTCTGACGAAAATATACGCCGGGGACAACTGCGGAACATTCTTCTTCCCACGAGGCAAGGTTCCTGCACGAAAACGATGGTTTGGATTTGCTCGAATTCCTAGTGGAGTCCTAGTTGTCGACGACGGCGCAGCCAAAGCTGTCGAGGAGAGAGGCAAAAGCCTTTTGCCGGTCGGTGTTGTCCGTTGCGTCGGCGACTTCAAAAAAGGGGACGTTGTATCGATAGTCGACCAGAACAACCGAGAAATCGCACGAGGACTCAGCAATTACTCATACAAAGAGGGCGTCGCCATCTGCGGTTGCTCTTCAAAAAAACTTGAGCAGGCGTTAGGAGCAGATTCCTGTCTCTACGAGGAATTCGTCCATCGCGAAAACATTCAATTGAGTAATTAGTCAGAAACGTTCTGTTCTTGACGACGTCTTTCTAAAAGGATAATCATCAATTACAAGGAGACGCTTGATGAAATCGACAGTACGCGCGTTTATCGCAATAGAAATTGCGCCGTCAATTCGCACAGGCGCGCGGAAAGCGCTCCGACCAATGCAAACGAGCTTTCCCAACGTTAAATGGGTGGACGATGATAATTTTCACGTTACGCTGAAATTCCTGGGCTCTAACATCCCCTCGACCGAGCTTCATCAGCTGATTAAAGCGATCGAAAAAGCGTGTGCAAAAATTGAACAATTCGACCTTGTCCTTGAAGGAATCGGCGCATTTCCCAATTCGACCAGTCCGCGAACAATCTGGCTTGGCGTTACTGAAGGCGTCGAAGAGATCAGAGAACTCGCCAAAAGAATAGACGAAGAACTTGAACCCTTAGGTTTTCCGAGAGAGAGGCGAGAGTTCAGTCCTCATATGACGGTTGGACGAACCCGGCAACGCGACCGTGATGACGAAAGCGCCTTTGGCAATCTTACAGAAATGCTCAACAAGAGCTCTGACTTGTTTTTTGGAAGTTCGCCAGTAGACTCAGTAGTCCTCTACTCCAGCGATCTTGGACGCAACGGTCCAAAATACGAACCGCTTGCCGTGATCGATCTTGCTCCATTCGGCGCTGAATTGGGAGAAAAATACGCATCCTTCAATCCTAGCGACTTCGACGACCCTGATTTTGAAGACGACGATCAAGATTTGGAAGAACATCTTCCTGAACTCCTTGACTCAAAATTTGACGTCAACGCGCTTGACGCAGAAATCGAAGATGAGTTACGCGCTATCTGCGGCGATAAATTTGTCAAATCTCCAAAAAAATCTAGCGAGACGCCTATCGGACCTAAACCAAATCTCAAGGCACAGAAGAAACGACTCGAAGAGGCAAAGGACGAAAAGCTCAACCTCGACGATTTGGAAACAGACCTTTCTGAATTCAAAGATTTTTGCGATATAAAGAAAAAAAGACGCAACTAATCAGCACGAAGTTTACATCAAGAGTTTTCCTGCTTTTACTCCAGCATAATAACGTTCTCCTATTAGTTTTCTCATAAAACGTCGCCGCATTTTTTGGTGTGGCGACGCTTTGTCATTTGCCTCTTTTTATAGTCAATTCCGGCTAAATCGTTAAATTTTAACAAAATCGTCTTTTTCTGATAATCAGTTCTTCTCTTATAGACGATAAAACCAATACACGGCGACAGGCCTTTTGAGGGGGTCTCTACGTCTTGGTAATAAAGAAGTGGTTGCAAAAAGAAATCCAATTGGGGAGTAGAGCCAATGAAATCAACCATCTTACATACGACGCTTTTAGCAATAATCATAGCAGGAACATCCGCTATGATTGGTTGTTCGTCGTTTCAATCCTCCGGTTCTGCCGACTACGTAGGTCCGGACGGATTGAGCCAAGACGTCTCGGGTCTTCCCGATCCTGCCGCAATGTCTAATAAGAGCCGTAACGATTCAACGTCGATACGAACGGAGAAGCAATATGGTTATGGACAGCGAACGCCGGAACCGCCTCAAAAACTTCTGTTTCAAGCTAACTCACATTTTGACCAAAAGCGTTATCATGATTCCGCACAGTTGTACAATAAGTATTTAGCGACTCCGGAAGGTCAAGCGTCGCCCCCTGAATTGTTAGCGTATGTACACTACCGGTTAGGGTATATTGAACGAAAAAAAATGTTCTTCTCCAAAGCTGCTGACGAATTCAAAATAGCGGTTCAGTATGCGCCTCAAAATGACGACTATCTGTTCGCATATGCAAAAGCCAGTTATGAAGCGGCTGATTACCAAGGGGCAGATCAGGGCTTTGTGTCTTTATTAAATCGAACGCCAACCTATCCGGAAGCAGAATATTACTACGGTCTGACGTTACTTGAAAGTACAAATCGAACTGACGCGTTACAACCCCTAATAGCAACCGCCGGAGAACTAAAAGCTCATGCGCTCTTGACCGATAAGTACTATGCAAAGGGTGAATTAGAGAAAGCTTTCCAAGCGGAAAATCAAACTATCCAAGTAGCCGCAAGACTTGGACGTCAGATCCCGGACTTCCCTCACAAGAACAGGGCGCTCGAACGCCAAGCGCCTTTTATGGTAGGAAGCGCGTCGGCGCAACCTGTGGCAAACGTTCAAGGCTATGTTGCTGGACCTTCGACGTCAATGCTTGCGCAGGTCGGTTCTGAAAACATGACCTCAAACGCACAAGCGCCTGGTCTTTCTTCGAACGCCTACGCCCAGGGATACGTTCCCAGTTCCGCCTCTAGTCTTTCCTACACGCCGTTGCCGGGCAGCATTCCCACAACTGAAGGCGTCGCCCAATCCTTTGAAAGCTATGCGCCCTCCACTGGCCCAAAGGTTAGTGAAAATTTTGCGTTTGATTCCACACATATTCCTATGACAGAAAATGTCGTTGAAAATGTCGGCAGCTTTGCGCCAACAACGACCAATGAAAAAAACAACCTTGGAGCTGCAGAATCCCAAGCTGCGCTTGCTACGGCTCCAATGCCCGCGCAGGGTTATCCAAACGTCGAGCAATTTGGCTATGCGCCGCAATTTGTTCCGCAAACACAAACGACGTCCGGATATGCTCAACAAGACTATTTACAAATCGCACAAGACCAAACACAGCGTCAGCCTATTTCTAACGAGCCGTCGGGATATGTCGTCCCTTACGCGCCGCAACAGAGTTTGAACGAACCAGCTGCTCCGCCAAGTTTGGAAATAGAAGACTTTGCTTTTGCAACTTCTGGCGTTGCGTCTGCACAACCGACTAACGCGCCCGCATATGTTGCGGCTATCCCCAATCCAGGCGTTCAACAATATATCCCAACGCCCTACATTCAACAATCGATACAACAGACGCCTGTGCAACAAGGATTGCCGGAAAACTCGCTCTTTAAAATTGACTAAAATGGCTAAGACCAGCAAAGGTTAGGCGCTGACAATTCACCAATAATTTCAACGACATTATAATGGCGTATCGTTGGAAATTCCAACCTGCTTCTAGAGCCGCGGCTCGTCGGTTGACCAGATCGACAAGCGTCGGCTCTTTGTTCGTTAGTTTCACTCGACCTCCATATTTCACAAGCCATAACAAGGAAAAGCAGAGAGATGAGCGCTTCAGATTTTTATCAAGAAACGGCCGCGCGCGTGGAAAAAGCCCTGCAGTATTGCGACGACACGCAAGCGGTAGTTATCGGCGAACAAACGCTTGAACAAGTTGGAGTGTTTTTTAAGCGTTTATTCCCTAATGAACGTGCTATTGTCGTTGCTGACGTCACAACGTTCGCGCTTGCTGGAAAGCGTGTTTTAGAAGAGCTAGCTGCCGCTGGAATCTCAACTGACGAACCGTTTGTTTACAACGAACCAGATATGCATGCAGAAATGCGTTTTGTCGACGTTCTCAAGGAGCGTCTCGCCGTTGCGGACGCTATTCCCGTCGCCGTTGGTTCTGGCACGGTCAACGACCTGTGCAAATACGCTTCGTCTCTTGTCGGTCGTTCTTATATAGCCGTCGGCACGGCGGCTTCGATGGATGGATACGCTTCGTTTGGAGCGTCGATTGAATATAACGAATGTAAGCAGACTTTCTCTTGTCCCGCTCCACGGGGCATTCTAATCGATATGGACGTCGTCTGTAAAGCTCCGATCAAAATGAACGCCGCTGGCTTCGCCGACCTCATCGCAAAAATCCCCGCCGGAGCCGACTGGATCCTCGCCGACCTTATCGGTACAGAACCCATTGACACAATCGCGTGGTCGCTCGTGCAAGATTCTCTTCGCGACTGGGTTGCGAATCCTGAAGGAGTCGCCTCGGGAGATCGCAAGGCATTAACTTTCTTAATGGAAGGGTTAATCATGAGCGGATTGGCAATGCAGAAAGCGAAGACGTCCCGAACAGCCTCCGGAGCTGAACATCAATTTAGCCATCTCTGGGACAATCAGCATCACAAGTTCAACGGCGAGGCGCCATCGCACGGATTCAAAGTTGGGGTCGGGACAGTGGCGACTTCCGCTTTATACGAACGAATCCTGTCAACCTGGAACGAATCAACCTTCGACGCTGCAATTATTGCGATTCCGGACAATTTTAGGTCTTGGGCAACCATTGAAAAAGAGCTAGAAGAAAACTTCGGCAATTCTGGTCTCTACGAAACGGTCAAACGCGAATGCGCTAAAAAGTTTGTCGAACCTAACGAACTAGAACGTCGTTTGAAACTCTTCCGCAACAATTGGGTCGAGCTGAAAACGCGCCTTTCTAAGCAGCTTATGCCCGCCGCTGAGATTCAAGAGCTTATAGCAGCGGCAAAAGCGCCGGCAACGCCGGAAGAAATTGGAATTGAAAGAACCCGCTTGCAAAAAAGTTATGCGTTAGCCCAGCAGCTTCGCTATCGCTACAACTGTCTCGATTGGATGCAAGACATGGGGCTTTGGGAAGAAACTGTGGATTCGCTCTTCCAAGCAAACGGGTTCTGGTGCAGCTAAAGAACCGCTCCACTAGCTTATCGCAATTCTTATCCCCCGACGTCTTACGATTACCTGAAACGCCGGGGGTTATTTTTGTAAGAAACACAAAAAGCCAAACCGAAGTTCGACGAAACCTCGATTTGGCTTTCAAGGGCAAAAACCAGACAGAACCGGTCTTACGAAATCAACGCAATATTACGGATTAAGCTTCGAGATATCGAGCACTCCCGGCTGGAAGCCAGCGGCTTTATCGTTCGTTGCCATCGCACGGGCCAAGACTTTATGATCAACTTGGTCGCTGATGATACGAACGCTGCCGTCAACCATGGCGGCGACAACAAGACCTGGGTGCGAAGAAGACACGCGAGCCCAAGCGTACATCCCGTCATTAGCTTCATTATGGGCGTTGAAGGTCATCGCAGTAGCTGCGTCAAGATCGTCGCGCCAAGCGTTGGGCTTCATCGGGTAATTGTAAGCCGTGTTGCCAGTAGCGCCTCCAACAGGATAAGGAGGAGCGGCAGTAGTCGGCATGGCGTAACCACGAAAAGCCCAGCAAAAACCAACGAGATACTCCTGCGTGGCCCAAATTTCGCCAGCTTGGAGATTTTCGGAAATCAAGACGGTATTGGTCGTACCGTCTTTGACGTCGTCGATCGAAACACTAGAGCCACGAAGGAGACCGCCAAAACCGTCAGTTAAAATACCCGTAGACTTCCCGTAAGCGACCTTAGATTCATTAAGGCCGCCCAAAAGACCGTCCACGTCGCCGCAGTTCCCAATGTAACTATTCGCATTTACTTCGTCGCTGCTGCCAGTAGGACATTGAAACGAAGCAATTCTGACAGCGCACATATCGGTATAACCGTTCGTCTGAACTTGGTCGTAGAGTTGGGTTTGTTCCATATACGGGAAAATCTGGGGGATCCAACCCAACGCGAATCGATCAGAGTATTTTAACGTCGTCCCCGTCCCGTCTGTCTCTAACGAAGCCGCTTGGTTATACGCATAAGCAGGGTTATGAGGTCCCGTTCCCTCAACGCGAAATTGAGGAAATTTTCCCTTAGACTGTTCGAATTCAGCAAACGCAAGGGCAATGTTCTTTTGGTTGTTCGTACAAGAGGTACGACGCCCCATTTCACGCGCGCTTTGGACGGCGGGGAGAAGCAACCCGGCGAGCATGCCGATGATAGTGATAACGACCAACAGTTCAATCAGGGTAAAACCAGTTTTGAACGTCTTATTCATGTCTTATGTTCCTTTACAGAATAGAGCGACGCGATCAACGCCTGCATATGCGAGCGACTCCCGCGTAGCGGATGACCTTTGCCCTTAAGTAATAAATCTCTTAGTATAGCTAGCCGCCATAACGCCGACAAGTTCAAGCGCAACGCTAAAACGCCAACGCCATACAAAGTCGGAAAACAACGCTATAATCTAATAGGATACACATACTTGAAAGTTTTATCAAGCGTTTTCCCATCAAATTTGTTAGTTTTCTTAAAAAATCACCGAAAAATAAGGTCGCGCTCAACGTATGGGCGCCGCCAGATTTAACGGATTTAACGCGTTTAACGACTGCATCATTAGAGCTGTCAAACGCTGTTGCTCGTTCCCCCACCGCCGAAGAACGAACGAGCAACGGCGTTCGCTACGCTCGCTCATTCTTCGACGGTTTCTCCCATTCCCGCGCTCACGTCCGGCGCTGCCGTCTTAAAGACGACGCGCACGTCACGCGCCTCGCTGGTCTCTTGACTGCGCCAACTTCTTAGCGCGTCCGATTCGGCAACTTCGCCCATTGCCGCCAATTCCCCGGCGATCTGCTTCCACTCCTGCGTCCCCGCCTCTTTTAAGAGGTATTCGCAGTCATTCCCACTTTTGGTAAACCGAACGTCTAATTTGTTACAAAGACGTTGGAACCTACCTGATTGCTTCTTCAATTGTCGCGATTCGCTCACAGTGACGATCATCCAAAACGCGTCTTGCGAATCGCGCTTTGCGACCGATTCCGGATTCGTTCCAATGGAAGAAGGAATCCGAATATATTCATTTGCTTCCAAACCTATCTTTACCGTCGCTTCTTCGGCAATTATCTGTTCTGACTGCGGGACGTCAGATTTGGAACCTTTTTGATTCGAAACGATTGCGACCGTTCCAAACACTACGGCAACCAACGCCGCCACAGTAGCGACTATTCGCGGATTGAGGAACGCTCGACGAACGCTTTGAGAACGTTCTTGACGTTCAGGCGCTCTTGAAGCGCCGGTTGTCTGAGCGTCGGCTAACGCTTGCTGCAATCGCTTGCCAAAACCTTTCGGAATTTCAACGCGCAGTTCCTGGAGCCCTTTGCGAATTCTCAAGGCAGAATCTAACGCGGTGCAAATCACGCTGTTGTATGCGGCCTGTTCCTCGAGGGTAAGACGTTCCTCGCTTGTACATTCACCGTCGACATACAAGTCGACCAATTCTTCCCAATCAATGTTCTTTTCCATTCGACGTCTCCGACGTGAGAGCCTTATAACTAAGACGCTTTAAATTTCTTTGCGGCGTTTTTCGCCATTCGTCGTAATCGTCGATTTTATTTTATCGCTGAATGCCTGCTCGTTCCAATGCTTCGCGCAACGAGGCGCGAGCGCGGTGAAGCCTGCTTCGAACGGTGCCGACCGGGATATTTAACGTTTCCGCGATCTGCTCGTAATTTGCTCCTTCAATTTCGCGAAGGATAAGGGGCGTTCGATATTCCAGAGGCAACTTGTCAAGCGCAGCTTTTAATATCTTGGCGTCGTCTGACAGAGATGCTCGCGCGTCCGGGGCCTCTACGTTTGATTCAAACATCTCGCCGTATTCGTCGATTACAAAATCGACTGACACGGTCCTTTTGCGCCGCCGCAAAGAAGCAACGGCGCAGTTGTACGCGATCCGATAGAGCCATGTATAAAATCGACTCGATCGCCGAAAACTACTGAGGTGCGACAACGCTTGCAAGAAAGCCTCCTGCGTGACGTCCATTGCATCGTCGACGTTTCCAACGATCGGGAGCGTCAAGTTGTAAACGCGATCTTGATATTTCTGCGCTAAGATACCGAACGCAGACGCGTCGCCAGCTAGCGTTTTATCAATCAATTCTTCGTCGTTCACTTCCGCTCCTGTGGTTCTTTGGATGCGTCTGTTTTTAGTTAGTTCCAATCGCGTGTCTATAATTTTTCGCGTATTCTCTCACCGCACCGCACGCTAACGAATGCCTTTAAATGGGAGGAAACCGCTCTCTAATTCGCAACTTCTTGGAGTCGTTCGCCCTTATACAGGAACGGAAGGAGGAACAACGTAAGAGAGGCGTCCTAAATTTGGCTCCGACGTCTAAAAACGAACTACATGTTTCAAAACAATACACTATTGTTCATTTATAAGCCGTCAAAAGACCCTGCATTATCCTTACTTGCAAACAACACGCCAATTCCTATTTTTATTTTTATAAAAATTCCATGATTATTCTGAGTAATCGTCATTGGCCTTTTGCACCGCCATACGCATCGTTAGTTTCTGCGTGTAAAAACGAACTCCATTCCATTATAGAGAAATGCTCAAAAGAATGCAAAAACTATTGACTAAACTCGTAAAAAATAGTAGCCTCTCTAGTTGGGAAACAACGAAGTATCAAATATAACAATTACTCCAAAAAGCTTTACATATAGGCTTGCGAAAGAATGTCCCCATACTCACCTGAGCGCCGGTCGGCGAGGAATAGAAGGAAGAGAAATAAAACGCCGCTGAACGCTATTAAGAGCGCGGCGCGTTGGGTCCTCTTTCTGCTTGTTCTTACAGCGGTAGTTGTAGGCGTTATTGTCTACCGGCACGGGGGAGATCAGCTTCAAGAAGCGGCTAGTTCTATTTTAAAACGCCAATTCCCTTCTCTTCAAACTTCGTTCGACTCGATTAGGCTCGACGCAGCTCGCGGCGTACGGCTAACGGACGTCGTCTGGGAACTTCCAAATGATTCAGAACCAACCGTCCTGCTTGAAGTCGAAGAAGTTTACGTCTCTTGTTCTATCGATTTACAAACGTTAATTGACGGGAACTTTCAACCGCAAAAAATCATCCTTCGCCGTCCTGTGCTCCATGCTAACGCCGAACCGCAGCAATTCCTCGACGAACTCCGTCTGCTTCAGCCGCAGCTTGATACTCAGTCGTGCGAAATAGAAGTAGTCGACGCTTCATTAGAAATAGCAGGAACGTCCCAAAGGCAATCAAAAACAATCACGGGAATCTACGCCAAACTAATTCCTCAAGCGCCAGATTCCAAACCTGCGGGCAATAAGCCAACCATACTCGCGTCAACAACCAGTGGTCTGCAGGCAGATCCTACGAGCGCTGCAACGGAATACACTGCACATGACTCGCGCGTACGCACCCGTACAATTAGTTACGAAGAGAAGCAAAACGAATTCGATTTTCCAAGCGACGAACCCCCTCAAGGATCTACTTCTTTTTCCTCCGCATGGACAATTGAAGCAAACGTTTCTAATCCGTATGTAGAAACACTAAGCTTATCGGGAAGCGTTGATTCAACGTCGTGGTCGGCGTCGGGCGCCGCAAACAGACTCGATTTAAGCGCCCTTCTAGATTTAGTTAACGGCTACGGGGCTTTTGACTTCCCAGCTTTGAACACACTTCAGGGCAAAACGTCTCTCGATTTTGAACTATCGGGATTGTTCAATACGAAGCAAAGTCTCCAATACAAAATTGAAGGAACGTCGTCAAACTGCGTCTTAACGACGCCTATTCTAAAATATCCGCTTTCTGAAATAGAAGCGCTCTATGTGTTCTCCAACAACTATGCGTCTATTGAAAAATGCACGGCGCATTGCGGGCTAACGTCAATTACTGCCTCCTACGGTCAACAAGGACCGCTGACGTCCCCTGAAGACGCCTGGTTCCAGGGAAATTTCTCCAACTTTCCCCTGGACGACGCGTTTTTGACCGCTCTTTTGACCGACGCTAAAGAAAAAGGAACCGTTCAAAATCGCCAAGCAGACGCAATACTGCATTTCATCCGAAACTACCAATTCTCCGCAAATACAAACGTAGATATAGCCGTCGAAAAAAACGCGGCCACACAAGGAGAATGGGCGCCGTCTAAACTTGAAATAGCGGGAACCAGCGTCGAATTTATTTATCAAGCGTTTCCCTACCGCCTGACTCAACTTCACGGAAAAGTTACGCTTGATTCTCATGGATCGTTGTCAATATTGTTGCGTTCGGAGCTAAATGCCGCCCCTCTCACAATCCACGGAATCTTTACCAACGCCCTAACTAATCCTCGCGGACAAGTCGACGTCGTCTCCTATGACAGGGCCGTCGACTCTAAGCTAATAGCCGCGCTCCCGCCGTCGATTCGTTCTAAGTTAACTGAGCTCCATCCGTTAGGTGATTTTGATTCTAGGCTGCGTATCACTTTTGATCCAGTAAGATTTCCCAAGAAACCGTTCAGAATAGAAGCAAATTTTGACGTCCGAGACGGTTCTGTCCAATATGATCACTTTCCATTACCTATTTCCTCAATCGCCGGTTCGATCTATATGCGCAACGGCGCGTGGATTTTCCATGAGCTGTCGGGTAAGAGCGGCGCGGCAAATCTTGTTGCCTCGGGATCGCTTGCTACCGGAACTCTTATCGATGAAATCACTGCCGAAATTGCAAGAGAGTATTCCAACAGAACTCAGGCTAACTCAACGCCAGACGTTCATGACACGCCGTATAGTATCAGTGGAACAGAAAACGGCGCAGAATTCACCGACGTCGAGAATTTAAATATCGGCTCTCCCGCTCCCGCAGACTTATTTGCCGCCCTGCCGGTGCCTGTCAACGAACCTTTAGAGAAAGACGCCTGGCGGTTTCAGCTTTCGACAAGCGTAGAAAACTTTCCATTAGGCGAAGAGTTACTAGCCGCGCTCGTCAAATACGATAAAAGAGAAGAATTCGAAAAGTTAAATTTAAATGGAAAAGCAAACGGTCAAATTAGAGTTGCATACCGTACAGACTCAAAAAAACTTGCGCTGGAATACGAAATGAAACCGATTCCGGGTTCAACGTCTGCTCGGCCCGAAGCGTTTCCGTTTGAATTTCGAGACGTCGAAGGTTTATTTGTCTACCGAGAAGGAACTCTTATAGTAGACGGTCTGCGCGCTAATAGCGGTCGAATGACTCTTTCGGCAAATATCGTCAATCAAGCGATTCCTAATCGTGGTTGGATGCTTGACGTCTCTAACTTGCGCGTCGAGCAATTCCAGTTTGATCGCGATCTGCAAAGCGCGGCGCCAAATCAGGCGCTAAAATTCCTTGCTTCCCTTAATTTATCCGGCTGTTTTAACCTAGACGGAGCCCTTCGTGTCATAAAAGGCGCAGGCGATCAAGCAAAAATGCAAGCGTTATGGGATATTAGACTTGTCGCACAGCAGAATTCAGCAAAACCAAAAGTGCAGCTAGACGCTATTTGTGGTTCAGCTAAGCTGCTCGGTTCAGCGCTAGAAGGAACTCAGCCCATCTTATTTGGAGAATTCAACCTCGACTCCTTGTACTATAAAGATCTGCAATTTTCCAATATCAACGGTCCGTTCTATTTCAATGGAACAGATCTCTTTTGGGGCAAGGAAGCGCCGACAATTCGGCGAACGCCGTTATATCAGAACGCATACTTGAGGGCAAGAATTGACGCCGAACCGATTTTTCAGGCGCCCAAGCAAACTTTTCCGCCCAATAATCTTGGATCCGCAAACGATCTGGACCATAATAGAAAAACAGCTTCTTTTGTGCGAGCTCAAAATCAAACGGAAACGCCAGGATTTATTACCACCCAAGAGTCCGCCGCGTCCAACGCTCAAAAAAATGCGCTCGTTACCTCGCCAGACGGACGTCGTTCCCTTCACGCTAAATTATTTAACGGTCTTCTTATTTCCGACGGGGTCTATAATTCAGGGGTCACGCCAAAATATCGATTCACCCTCAATCTACACGAAGGTATGTTAGAAGACGCAACAAGGTACTTTGCTCCAGGTTCTAAGCCATTAAAAGGACGAATCAACGCGCGTGCCTCTCTCTCAGGAGAGGGCGCGGCTATAGCGACGCTAAAAGGCGAGGGGGACATGAATGTCAAGGAAGCTGAATTATATGAATTGCCGCAAATTGTCAAAATATTGCAGCTTCTTAGCATTAAAGCCCCAGATCAAGCGGCGTTTGATTCTGCGTCTGTAAAATTTAACGTTCTAGGCGATAGGCTCAAATTGACAAACGTCCTTCTGCGGGGCGAAGCGTTAATGTTATTCGGAGAAGGATGGCTTACTCTCAAAGGACGAGAGAATCTTATCGATTTGACGCTCAATTCGCGACTTGGAAACGACTCGACCCAAATACCTATTGTTTCCGACGTTATCGGAGAAGTCGGCGATCAACTAACGCAAATCCGCGTTGAGGGCAATGTCAAGTCGCCGGTTATCCATCAAGAAGCGGCGCCCGGTGTTAAAAAAGCGTGGTGGAACGTTTTTCCAGAACGAGAACCTAAGCCAACAGATAAGGCGCCTGTCGAAAAAACAAGACCAATTCGAGACGCCTGGAAAAATCTGACAAGCCCAAAAAGCAAATAGTTTCTCATTCTCGAAGGCGTTCTAAACAAACAACTTCAACAGCCGCAACTTACTGAAAGGCGATCAAGTTCCGCTTTTCGTCTAAAAATGTTTGTTAACTGTTGGCGCTGCGCTGTTCCGTATGCTAGAATTACAGCTATCGCATGGAAAAAGCGACGTATTCAAACAATCGGATAACGTTTAATATGTTAATTATCTTAGCGCGCTCGCCTATGCGGCGCAAGAAGGAGCTGGCATGAGTAAAGACGAACAGAACTGTCCTAACGCTATTTCTCGACGCGACGCGCTCAAAACGACAGCGATCGCAGGTTTTGCCGCAGCCGCCTCGGTTGTCGGTTTCAGAAGTCATGAAGAACGTTGCCTCGCCAACGCGACTGAAACAGCTATTCGCGAAGACCCCGCACAACCTAGCGCCGCTCCACAAGCTGACGGAGTTTCGGGAGCAACGAGGACGTCGTTCAACGTCAAACCGCAACCGCCCTTGAACGCTAAAGTTCCGCTCGCGAAACTCGGCGATCTCACAATCAGTCGTTTACTCCTTGGGGGCAACTTGATTGGAGGATACGCTCATTCCCGCGACTTAATCTATGTCTCCGATCTTATCAAAGCGTATCATACGGAACAGAAATGCGTCGAAACATTCCTTCTCGCTGAAGAATGCGGGATCAACGCGTTCCTAGGCGACTGGAACCAAGGCAAGATGATGGAAAACTACTGGAAATGGACTGACGGAAAAATCCAGCTTATTTCTCAATGCACCGACGACCTTGAAGTTGTTAAGCGCACGATCGACTGCGGTTCTGTAGCCATTTATCCGCAAGGCGAAACTTGCGACCGGCTCGTTCGGGAGGGCAACTTTGACCGTATCGAGCAGATTATCAATATGATTCGCGACGCCAAACTCCCTGCAGGCCTCGGCGCGCACCGCGTCTCTACTCTGCAGGCTATTCTCGATAAGGGTATCGTTCCTGACTTCTGGATGAAGACGTATCACCCCTTAACCTATTGGTCCGCGCATGCGCCGACGGAACACGACAACATCTACTGTCGTAATCCGAACGACACGCAAGAATTCTTCGCGTCGCGTCCTGAGCCGTGGATCGCGTTCAAAACGCTCGCCGCAGGCGCCGTTCATCCGCGCGAAGGATTTAAATTTGCGCTTGAAGGAGGCGCCGACTTCCTGTGCGTTGGAATGTACGACTTCCAGGTTATTGAGGACGTCAATATCTACACGGATATCGTCAAAAATCCGATCGAACGTTCACGTCGGCTCTTGCCTAACGTCGACCGAGAACAATACGAAGCAGAACTCGAAGAACAAGAAGACGCTTGATCAAAAACGACTATGCCTTGCGTCAAAAGCCATCGCGGTTATAATGAACCGACACTTTTGACGTAACCCTGAGGTCGATAATGTCCAAATCCAAAAAGAACGGAAGCAAGTTCCGCGAATTGGAAAACTATTCGGAAAGTTCTTCCTATCGCAAGATCAAGTGTGAGAATTTTACCGTTGAAGGTTTTTCGCGCGCTCCCGTTATGACTTTTTGGAGAATACCCGAGTATAAGTTAGGGTTCGACATTGGGTGGCAGCCGTGGGAATTCATGGGAACGCCAAGATGGTTCCTGTCTCACACGCATATGGACCACGTCTTAGCGCTCCCAGCCTACATCGCGCGCCGAAGAATGATGCAGATGGAACCGCCGACCATTTATGTTCCCGAACAAAAAGTCAATGAAATTCGGCAATTCCTTGGCGCCTTTTGTCGGCTGGAACAGAGCGTTCTGCCCTGCGAAATCATCGGAGTACGACCGGGCGACGAGCTGGACCTTTCGCGCGAATTAGTTGTCTCTGTTCATAAAACGTACCATACGGTTCCGTCCGTAGGCTATATCGTTTGGGAACGTCGTAAGAAACTCAAGCCGGAATATCTGGAACTCAGCGGGCCTGAAATTCGGGACCTGAACCTTTCGGGAGTAGAAGTCTCTTACGAGGTGCGTTTTCCGCGAATCGCATACTTAGGGGATAGTTCGCCGCGAGGATTAGACGAAAACCCCGATATGTACAGGGCTGACGTGCTCATTGTGGAAATGACTCACGTTTCCACACAAAAAAACGAGCCGTATCAAACGCCTGGACATATGCGAATTGAGGATTATGTCGAACGTAAAGATAAGTTCCAGAATCAAAAGATCATAGCTTCACATTTTAGCGTTCGTTACGCTCAACGCGATATTGAGAATTGTGTTAAAAACAAATTACCGGATATGTTAGACGGACGACTTGTCTTAGTCTAGGTTACGCGCCTCATTTAGCGTTTTGCAACCTGGATTCCCGTGACACATAACAAGAACTTTTGCTGTTACTTTCAACAGAGGCTTCTACACTGGTTTTACTCAATAATTGCGGTTGATTTGCTTCTGTCTTTTGAACACATTTCTCGTTCTGAGTTATTTTTCGTTCCTTTGAAGCGCTCACGTACACGTCATTGATTCACTAACCATCTATCCTTGTCTCATTGTTATGTTACTGTGGTACATAACAATGCAAGAGATTTTAGATTCAAAACTTCCATATTTAAGGAGTTAAAGTTACTCCAATCAGAATTCATAATGTGGTGTTTCGGGAATCCTGGTTGTAATGACGATCGTTCAGATGAGTTCTTGAAGGATCGTTTTTTGTAAAATTTATATATTTTCCTTTCCCACATATTGACAAACGATTTTCTTTTGAGTACGCTTGATCGATAGGGTTGTAGGCGGTCGAATTGCATCGGTCTAGAATGCCAGGTCCTTTGTCCTATCAGGACTTTCGCATTCATCGCTTAGCAATTCCCCCTGAACGGTGTTTCATCTGAAAGTTTTCACCCATTGTTCTGAATCTCCCAAGGGCAGAGGACGTCTTGGATTCCGAGACGCAAAAATGCTTCGTCCAAATCCTTTACTGTGGCGGCAGGACAAATGACGGGCTTGCAACCGCAAGCGGTCTTTTGGGCGTCGCTTCTTCCGCAAGTGTGGTTTTGATGATTCAATAACTTCAAAACGTCCTTGCTAACCGAAGAGAGTGGTGAGCTCCGCCTGACTGACGATTCATTATGTTGGTCTCATCGTAATTGTTTGCCATTTGTTTTTATCTTCATATCTAGTGATACTTGGTTTTCACGTATCCTTGGATAGATTTACTTAGAGACTTGAGAAATTGGGTATGGAATTTTTTGCTCCTTTACCACTTACTCAACAAGGTAGATATTGGGATAAAAAACATACGTTGTTGGAGTTGCAAGCTTTACTAGCGCGTGTTTATCAGACAAGTAGAACTCCGTTCTTCGTTTTAGGGAATGTCTTAAGGGAAGTTCTCAAAACTTCCAGCATTTTTCCCAAAATTGGTCGCCAAAGTCTATACCAATATCATTTTTATGATATATACTTCACAATGCCAGTACGTTATCCTTTTCAAACGTTTGAAAATTTAATGTCATCATCGACATGACGTCGTTCTTATAGTCGGTTTCAAGCTTTGCCAAACAATCGTCGATTGCGGTCTTGAAC
>JAQVHZ010000006.1 GCA_028695965.1 Thermoguttaceae bacterium
ATTGTTTGGCAAAGCTTGAAACCGACTATAAGAACGACGTCATGTCGATGATGACATTAAATTTTCAAACGTTTGAAAAGGATAAAGTACTGGCATTGTGAAGTATAAAAAAGACGACTCTTTCTGCGTCGTTGCGGATTGGCAGGGAAACGCCTGCGAAACCTTGGAAAATTTGTTACGTAGGATTACTATAAATGCGAGGAACGAGACGCCTCTGTGAAGAGTCTGCGCAAAGAAAAACAAAACGACGAGCTGCGACAAGTTCTGAAGCGTCGTTCTGCCGAGTCTTTTTGCTGCAGTCTTTTTCCTCCGCCTCTGAAATAAAGTCTAACTCATACGATTGCGATTTTCAATAGAAATACGGACGCAATTTGGAAAAAAATAAAAATTTGTGGAAAAAGACGTTATAACGCACAATCCTTGACGCAAACGGTATAATAGAATGCAATTCCATCAGCAAACGACTCCTTTAAATTTGACTTTTCATTATCCAACGGTTAGAATCGACGACATGGGCGCGGCTCGGTTGAGTTCCCAAGCGCTTCAGGCGCGGAAACGCGAGCCGCGTTGGCGTTATATGACGAAATAGGTTGATTTTACAAAGACGTCGTTCGACGTCGAAGGGAGCGTGAGATAATGCAGACAATTGATCGTCGTCAATTCCTTGGCGCGAGCGCGGCTGGCGCGTTGGCGCTTTCCAGTTCTTTTTGGCCCTCTCCAGCGGTCCTTGCAGAACGTCCAAAAGACAAGCTGCGAATTGGGCTCGTCGGCTGCGGCGGCAGGGGCGTTACTTTAACGACCTTCTTTGCCAATATTCCAAACGCGGAAGTCGTCGCGCTCTGCGACCCTGATTCGACGCGCCTTGCGGATACGTGCAAAAAGGTCCCGAACGCAAAGAACAGCGGCGCCGATATGCGCGCTATGTTCGACGATCCCGACGTCGACGCGGTCATGATTGCAACGTGCAACCACTGGCACGCGCTCGGCGCAATCTGGGCGATGGAGGCGGGCAAAGACGTCTACCTTGAAAAGCCGGTCTGCTTGAATTTCTGGGAAGGCGAACAGCTGCTCGCGGCGCAGAAAAAATATGGCAAGATGATTCAAATCGGCACGCAAATGCGCACCGACCCGAAACATCATCCGGAAGTAAAAGGCTTTTTGCACAACGAACAAGCGCTCGGCGCTATTAAGTCGGTCCGCGTGAATCGGTTCGCCGCGCGCCGGGGAATCGGCAAACGCGCGACTCCGCTCGTGCCGCCCGCGACCGTCGACTACAACTTGTGGCTCGGACCGTCCCCGGACGTCCCGCTTTACCGCGATCAGCTCCAGTACGACTGGCATTGGTATTGGAAGACGGGCAACGGCGAGACCGGCAACTGGGGCGCGCACCTGCTCGACGACTGCCGAAACGACGTTTTGCAGGACAAAGTCAGCGCTCCGAAACGCGTTCTGTCGTGCGGCGCCCGCATTGGATACGACGACGCTGGAGAGACTCCGAACGAGTTCGTCATGTATTTCGACACGGGCTCGATTCCCGTCGTCTTCTGCATCTCGAACCTTCCCGACAAAGAGAACCCGAGGTCGGCGGGCCAGTGCGCCGGGCCGACGAGCGGCTATATTGTCTTTTGCGAGGGCGGACGCTACGAAAAGTATTGGGGCAAAGGGATCGCGTTCGACGAAAAAGGCAAGCAGATCCGCGAATTTGCGGCGACGTCCGAACAGGCCGGGCCGGGACCGCATCTCCAGAACTTCGTCGACTGCGTCTTACAGAACACGCCCGAGAAGCTGACCGCTCCGATTAAAGTCGGCGTCGACACTGCAGCTTGGTACAACGGCGCCAACGCGTCCTACCGACTCGGCGAGCCCTACTCGAAAGAAGCCGCGCTCGAGCTTGTCGGAGACGACCAAACCTTCGCCAACGCGATCGGCGATATCGAGAAGCACCTGAAAGCGCAAGGGCTCAAGATGAACGCCGATACCTTTAAGTCAAGCCGGTTCTTAGAATACGACGGAATCGCCGGCGTCAAAGGCGAATACGCCGACGCCGCGGAGGAAATCTTAACGCTCAACTACCGCGAGCCGTTTGTCATGCCGACGATATAGTTGAGCGCCATCACAACCCTCCGGAACCAGGTCTTGGTTCCGGAGAAGCATGACCCGAGAAAGGAGAGGTAATATCTAGGGGCATATTGTATTTTCATCTACGGGAAGAGGGCAAAAAAATGAACGACCATTTTAATCAATCGTGTCCAAAAGGAAAGAAACGCTCAGGTTTCACCCTTGTGGAACTTCTTGTTGTCATCGCCATTATTGGTATTTTGATTGGTCTTCTTCTTCCTGCCGTTCAAGCGGCGCGCGAAGCGGCGCGAAGAATGCAGTGTACGAACAATTTGAAGCAATTTGGGTTGGCGCTGCATAGCTATCACGACGCCTACGGATATTTTCCTGCGGCGCGCATTGAAGTGACCAAAACGAGCAGACGCTTTTCCGACAACGGCGACTATTGGGGAGGAACGTTCGCGCTCCTGCCTTTCATGGAACAAACCGCTCTCTATGAGGCTGGAAAGAAAGAAGCGTGGGACGACAACGACAAACTGCCGCAGTTCTGCTCGGCCATTATGGCTGGGCCCGCGCCGGAAGGGTTCCGATGCCCCTCTGACGGTGGAAACAAAGACAAGTATGCGGCGGCGTCCGGCAACTTTTATAAGACGAACTATGTGACGAGCCGCGGCGACTTGGTCGTCTACGTCGACGAGTGCGGCGGGTCGGCGGATAGGAACTGGGAAACGCTGAAATCGTCCGCAGTCCGCGCCGGATTCGGTCCTTTTTCGTGGAAGTCGACCGCCGGTATGACTGACGGCACGTCGAACACAATTGCAATCAGCGAAACGGCGACCGGAACGGGCAACAGCGACAAGCGCATCAAAAGCGGCTTTGCAATCAACGTGAACTGCGCGCTTGCCTCTTTTGTCTCCACATGCGTTGGAAAATACAATCCAAACGACCCGACGCTGATTTCCGGCGATTCGTACGGCGGTCGCGGCGCCGTTGTTTTTGACGGCCGCGCGACAGTCGGCGGGTTTTCGACAATTCTTCCTCCTAACGCGCCGTCCTGTTCGCGTTGGTCTTGGTTGACGCACTGCGGTCTTTTCTCGCCTTCGAGCCACCACTCGGGCGGGGTCAACGGCTTGATGTTTGACGGTTCGGTTCGGTTTGTCAGCGAGACGATCGACACAGGCACGACTGCGCTTCACACCTATCCCATGGCGGGTAAGAGTATTTACGGCGTTTGGGGCGCAATGGGCTCGACGAACGGCGGCGAGACGGTTTCAATGTAACAACTGGCTTAAATAGAGCTTCTCAACAATTGACGCGCTTTTCATGCGTGACTAATATTGCGTGAAAGCGCGTCTCAAGAAAGGAATTTTATGAAGTCATATTGGTTTGCAGTTGTTTTAACTGTTGTAATGTTGACGTGCTGCGTTTCCTGCAAGGAAGAGAGGAAGCCCGACGGTATGCCCGATTTGTATCCGTGTACCGTCAAGCTGACTCAAGAAGGGCAACCCCTTGAAGGCGCGTTTATCCTCTGTCAGTCGGACGACGCTCAGCTCATACGCTGGGCGGTAACGGGTCAAACGGGCGCTGACGGCGTCGCTAAAATCTTTACGATGGGTAAATTTGCCGGCGCGCCTGCTGGAACATTTGCCGTTGTCGTTACCAAAGAGGAATCCGAGGGGGGTTCTGCGCCCTCTGAAGACGATATGACCGAAATGAAGTCGGGAGGTTTCGGCGGCGACGTCTATTCGCTCGTCTCGTTGGATCAAACGGCTAAGGAAACGACGCCCCATAAGATAACGGTCGAAGCGGGCGGCAAGAACGCCTTTGAGTTCGATTGCGGAGAGAAGGTCCGAGTCAAACGTCCGCGCGACCCGTTCTAAAAGTGTTTAAGAGCGGCTTAAATTATGGAGACGTTTGATAGTTCCCACTCAGAATAAAATTTCAAGATAGTTATGGAGAACAAGCGTTCATCCTATTCTGTGCAATAGCTTGAGCGCTTGTGATAAGGAGTATTTATGGCTGCTAATTCTTTTTCCCGACGTAGTTTTTTAGGCGCGTTGACAGTCGGCTCGCTTGGCGCGTCTTCCGAATTGTTTTCTAAGTCCGATTCGTCCCTTTTGGCTGACGACGCCCTTGCGGCGAATGCCGTTCCAGCGCGGGAGATTGTCGGCGACCCGCGCGTTCGAGGGCCGTTCCCGATTCTGTCGACTCCGTTTTTTGAGTCGGGCGAGGTCGACTATGAAACGCTCGGCAATCAGGCGAAATTTGTCGACTGGTGCGAAAGCCCCGGCATGATTTGGCCGCAGGCGGGCGACGCCGTCGACTTGCTGACGATGGAAGAAAAACTGCAAGGTATGGAAGTTCTTGCCGAAGCGACTAGGGGCCGCAAGTCGGCGCTCTGCTTGGGCGTGCAGGGCAAGGATATCGACGAGATGCTCGTCTATGCGAAAAAAGCCGAAGAACTCGAGCCGGCAGCGATTATTTCGCGTCCCCCGGACAACGGAACGACCGAAGACGATCTGTTCGAGTATTGGCGTGCGCTGATGAAAGTCGTGAATCGCCCCGTCATTATCCAGACGTCGGGCGGCGTCAAATACAAGGGACCCGCGCCGTCGGTCGAGCTCTTGATTCAACTTGGAAAAGAATCGCCCTATTTCGGGTACGTCAAAGAAGAGTCTTCGCCGATCGAAGTAAGGATGCAGCGGCTAATCGCTGCGAAACCGGATATCAAATGCGTCTTCTCGGCGATGGGCGGCTTTGCGTGGCTCTACCAACTCCGGATCGGCACGGAAGGCTTGGTTACCGAACGCGCGCCGTACGCGGACGTCTTGGCGGCCGTGTGGAACAATTATGAGGCGGGCAATTTGGTCGTCGCCGCGGACGCGTACAGTAAATTGCTTCTCATGCTGAACTTACGCGAGACGATCGGCGGGAACAACCTGCGCGGATTCAGCTTGTACATCTGGCAGAAACGGGGCGTCTTTAAGAACAGACTCTCGCGCAGCTACGGTCCCGGCAGCTCCATGCCGGAAAAACCAATCGTTTCAGATATGCCGCTTTCAGAAATGCAAATTGCCGAACTCGATATGCGGTTCGAAGCGATGAAGCCCTATCTGAAAGAAGGATCGTGGAAGTAACGGCTTCTTCTGATAAAGAGCGTCTTCGCCGTGCCTAGCGGCGAAGAGAACGTCAACGTTGAGGACGAAACGACCGGACGCCGCGGCGCCTTGGTTCGTTTCGTCCTTTTTGTCGGTTGGGCGTTAGGGCGTCTCGAAATCGCAGTCCGGTTCCGGGCCGAGATAGTCGCCCGTTACGGCGTACGCGCGGGACCGGCTCCCGCCGCAAACGTGGCGGTACGAACACTTGCCGCAGATCCCGCGATAATTGTCCGGATTCTGAAGCGCCTTGAAGGTCGGGTGGTTCTGGTAGACGTCGACGACCGAATCGGTTGGAAATTTTCCGCAGAGGACCGGCAGGAACCCCGCAGGGTAAATTTCGCCGTTGTGCCCGACGAACATAATTCCGCGTCCGTCGGTAACGCCTAAGGGCGCGCGACCATGTCCGTGGGCCGGTTTGGGCGCGTCGGCGGCGTCTCCGGACGGCTGCGTCTTCATTGCGGCGGCGAAGGCGGAATTCGGAAAACTTGGCCGGTTCTTCGGGACCGACGTCGGATCCCCGCCCTGTTCCAGGACGAACCGGCGATAGTGGGGCGCTTCGGTCGTGCGGACGGCAAAAGGCTTCGTTTGAGAATGCTGGTACAGCTTCGCAAAGACTTCGCGGTATTCCTTCGGGGAGATGCGAATTTCTTCGACGCCGCGCCCGACGGGGACGAGGAAGAAGACCGACCACATCATGATCCCCTTATCGGCGAGCGTCTCGGCGATTTCGTCGACCAGATGGGCGTTCCGGCGCGTAATCGACGTGTTCACCTGCACGGGCAGTTCCAAGTCGCGCGCGTACTGGAGCATTTCGAGCGATTTTTGAAAGCTTCCTTCGAATCCGCGAAACGCGTCGTGAACTTCAGGATTCGGTCCGTCGATGCTGAGCCCGATCGCAGAAACGCCCGCTTCTTTGGCTTTTTTGAAGGCGTCGTAGGTTGCAAGGGGCGTCGCGGAGGGCGTGAGCGCGGAGCCGATCCCCAAGTCGGTCGCGTGACGGATGAGGTCGAACAAGTCGGCGCGCTTGAGGGGATCGCCGCCGGTGAAGCAGATTGTCGGCTTGCGCGGAAAGCGCGCGACGTCGTCGAGCAATGCGAGCCCTTCTTCGGTCGTGAGTTCGTCTTCCGCCGGGTCTTCCTGCGCCGACGCGCGGCAGTGCTTGCAGACCAGGTCGCAAGCGCGCGTTACTTCGTAGTAGAACATGAGCGGGTTGCGCGGGAAGTCGTCGGGCGTATACGGTTGAGGACGCATAATGTAATATCCTATACTATCTTTTATCATGCAAAACAGCCGAAACGGAAAACCTAGCGCGGGCTCCTGTTTCGGCTGTTCTATTCGTTCAGCAGGTCAATATTGACAAAGTTGACAAAAGCCTACATACCGCGGTTTCTGCCGCCGGTTCCATAGCCGTAACCGCCGGTCGTCATCATGTTGCGCTGACGGTTGGCGGCGTTCATCATCGGATTGCCCATCATGCCGTATCCCCTTTGCGGGTTCATCATGGGCGACATACTGCCGATATAAGGCGTCGAATACATCTGGGGCGCGGTCGTCGGCATACGCAAATTCGCCAAATATTGCGCGAGCACTTTTGAGTTGATCGATTTCAGTTCGACGACGCGGACTTTTCGGACCGTCTCTTCGAGAATATCTTTGTCGACCTCTTTCACGTACTCTTCAATTTCTTTGGCGAGCGCTTCCGGCGCGTAGACTTCGAGCGTGTTCGTCGCCATATTCGGCATGATGCGTGGCGACAAGTTGCCCGGCAGGAGCGTCGTTTGGAACTTGCGCGAAAACGCGCTCAGGACCTGTTGCGCCATACGGGTCGGGGACGTGTTTTCGACCTTGATTTTGTACGGCTTCGTGATCGGCTGAGGGAACAAGTCGACGTTGTCGAGGATGACAAGCATCGCGCCGACCGCTTCGCGGTCCGCCCTTGTGCCGTAGACCATCAGGGTGTTCAGCGCCGCGTCCGGCTGGAACGTCAATTGCGTCCCTGTGCCGATCGTTCGGACGTTAATCCCCGAGCCTGAATAATAGCCGCCGTAGCCGTAACTGTCCATCGCGCGCCGATTGATACGATCCGCCAAATAAGTCTGCAACAGGGGAACAATCTGCACGACGCCGACGTTTTCGACGCGGTAGACCGTGTAGTTGCGGCTGTCCATTAAGACGCGCTCTTTCGCTTTTGCAAGGTTCTCTTCAGTCATATACGAAAGATAAGCGTTCGGATCGAAAGGCATGCCGGAGACGTCGTCTTCGTCGTCAGCTTCTTCAGCGCCTTCTTCCGCTGTTGCTTCTTCCAGTTCCTCGGCTTCTTGCGCGGGCTCGGCGACCGCGCGCGTTTCGTCGGTCTTCATCGCGTCGACCGCCTCGCTCAATTTGCGCTGGAATTCTTCGAGCGCCGCTTCGTCGCTTGACGAAAGAAGGAGCGAGCCGTCTGGATTCACGACGACGTAGACGCCGGGCGCTTGGGGAAGCGCGACCGTTTTGACCTCGGCGGACGTGTTCTCCGTCGCCGGAACGGGAGCGGGCTCAGCCGCTACCGGCGCCGGAACAGGTTCTGCGGGCGCAGGCGCGGGTTCCGTCGGCTCTTGCGGCGCGGCGTCCAGAACAAGAGCGCCCGCGAAGGCGTGCTTGAATAACGAAATAATTGAAGGAAGCGCCGTCAGCGCTTTGGAGACCGACGGCTTCGAGGCGGCGCTGTTTTCCGTTTGAGGAACTTCCGGCGCCGGGGCTGGAGCAGGTTCTTCAGCTTTCGGCGCTTCCTGCGCAGGCGTTGGTTCTTCGACTTTTGGCGCTTCCTGCACCGGGGCAGGTTCTGTCGGCGTGGGCGCTTCGGGTTTATCTTGAACGATCCCGCCGTCGCTCTTTACGACGGTAACGGGGTTGTCAAGCGTCCATGTTTTGAGCGCTTCTTCAACGATTTGAGAGGCGTCGCCCCCGACGATCGTAACGGAGCGCATTGGACCAGATTGCTCTTGAACCTGGAGCGTCGGCGCAATTGCCGCGGGCTGCGCGGCGACCGGCTGGACGATCGGCTGCAGCGGCTCTAAGGTCGACAGATCGATCGTATCGAGCCTGCCGGATTGGGCGTCCTCTTCTTGCCGTTTCTCGTTGTCGCGCATATAGATACGCCGTCCGTCCGTCGACGAGCCGACGCGCGGGGTTGCATCGGCGTACGGCTTCGCCTTCGAAAGACCTTTTTCGCCCATCTTGATCAAGACTTGGCGAATTTCTTCGAGCTTGGCGGGCGTCGCGCGGATGAAGAGCTGATTCGAGGCGGCGTCGAGCCGCGCGTCGACATACGTGCCGTCCGTTTCCATCATCGAGAAGACCTGCCGCGCCGTCAGCGGATCGACATAAACGAGGTCAAAGACCGCCAGTTCCGTTTCTTCCGGCGCCACGACGTCGAGTATGTCTTGAACGAGCTTGTGTTCTTCCGGTCGTCCGATGACGATCAATTTGCCCGTCGTGTAGTCGCGGTACATATTGATATCGCGTCCTTGTTCGTAGAAGACCGAGTAGAGCGCCGTGATCGCGCTGTAGTTCTTCAGCGTGTACGACTGCATATAGGAATCCGGGTCGGCCAGGCCGCCGGCGCGGACTTCTTCAATTAGGCGTTCGACGTCGCGATGCTGCTGCGCGGTCCCGCGAACGATTAAGCATTGACTCGTCGAATCGAGCTGGACCTGGAAGCCCGGGTCGCCGCTGTAGAAGTTGCGCAGGGACGCGATCAGGCGCGTGAAGTTGAGCGAACCGATGTTGAAGACCTTGAAGGTCGTGTTGCGCTCAGGGTCTTTTTCGTCGATCTCGGCAATGAGCTGTTCGATTTTGATATGTTCGTCGTCGTACGCTTTTACCAGCAGGGATCGGGCTAACGGATCGATAACGACGACCGCGTTCGGGTACATCGTCATGATAGCAGTGCGCGCGGTCGCCAGCTGCGAATTGAACAGGCGATAGACGCGCGACGTCATGTCGAGGTCTACCTCCGCGTTCAGCTGGTCGATCAACGCAGAGATTTTCGCGTGTTCGTCTTCCTTCGCGAGGATGACGATCTGGTTGGGCGTCGTGCCGGCGCCGATCTTGACGTTTGGATAGAGCGGCAGCAGGAGCTGAGACAGCTGCGGCAGGGTCATCCGGCGGACCGTATACGCGACCATGCTCTGCGTCGCCGAAGGTCGGTCCTTGAGCATCTCGTCGACGACTTCTTGAATCTTCTTATGTTCGCCGGCGCGCGCATAGAGGACGAGGAAGCCGGGCGTCGCCGTCGGAAGGATCACGCACTCGATCGAAATGCTGCGAATCGCCTGCGTAACGTAAGGATGCGACGCAACCGGTATGTCGCTAATATCGTAAGCGACCGGATAATATCGGGATTCGTCCGAGTTCTCGACGTCGATTTCCGCCAACATCTTCGCGATTTTTTCATGCACTTTCGGACCGGCGGAGACCATCAGGTCGCCGGAAGTCGACGAGAAGAAATAGCCCTCGGCCGGGAAGTTGTACGCGCAGTAGTTCAGGACGTCGGCCAACCGGATATGGATGAGCGGATAGCGCTTGAGTATCGGGGTTGGGAACGCTTCGTTCGTCGTTTCAAGCGCTTGTTCGACGTACTGGTGGTCGGAGACGCTTCCCCAGACGATGAACCGACTGCCCGAAAGAGCGTACATTATCGCGCCGGGCAACTGAGGCTGCATAATGGCGACCGTCATGGAGGCTGAGCCTGCCGACGTGCTGTAGATTTTCGGGGCGATTCCCATCGCGGCGTCGTCTTCCGGAATCGACTCGAGCTGCGAGAGCATTCTTTCGAATCGGTCTTGGCTGAGCGGCGAGGCGACGACGAAAATCTCGTTAGGCCCCTTGCCGGGATAGATTGCGACGTCAGGAAGGAGCGTCGGGGAGATCTGGGCGAGTTTCAGGAAGTTGATATTCTTCAAGAAGTACGTGCGGAGTTGGCGCGAACGCTCCACTTGATCTTTGCGGCGCATCTCCAAGTATTTCGCGATTTTTTCATGGTTTGCGTCGAACGTCGTGATAACAAAGGAGTAATCGACCGTCGACGGAACGATGACGGCGCCGGTGGTCGCGAAACGAGCGATGAGTTCAGTGTAGACGGGCCAGTAGCTCGTTATGTCGTCCCACGTGTAGGTCGCGACGTTCAGAGCCGCGTCTGATCGCGCGGCGACGTCGAACGCTTCGAGCGCGGTTTTACACGCGGCGTGCTGTTCGGGCGTGCCGAAGACGACGAGCGCGCGCTGTTCGTAGTTCGGCGTAATCGTCAAGTTAGGGCAGACTTGCGAGAGCAGCGCGATCGCCGTGGCGAGTTCCGTGTGCGCGACGGTATAGGTCTTGTAGGTCGATTCGTCTTTTTCCGTGAAGATTTCCTCGAGGAACTGTTCGACCGTATCGAGCTGTGTGTCGAGCCCCCACGAGATGATCTGATCGCTCACGGCGCCGGGATAAGCCGAGACGCCGAGCGTGGCGAAATTCGCGTTCACGATACCGACGACGCGGTCGCGGCTGTAGCGCGAGTCGCCCGGCACGCGGAAAAGACGCATACGGCGGGCGCCCTTGTCGAAATCGCCCCCGTCTTTGATCCCTTCGACGACTTTTTCGAAATCGGCCATATCCTTTTCAGGACCGAATGCGATGAGTTCGTACGCAGTGGTCGCTTGAGCTACGATCGTTGGATACGTTTGCGGCGCTAATTGCGAGACGGAATAGGCGATAGGCGCGGCCAAACGGAAGACTTTCGTTACCGATTTGGCTTGTTCGCCGCCGAGTTCCGACAGCTTTTTAATCGCGTCGGCGATTTGCTCTTGCGCTTCCGCTTTGGCGAGGACGGCGACCGTTTTCGTCGCTTCGTCGACGCGGTAGAACGGAATTGCGGCGCTGGGGCTGGTCTGGGAACTGTAGTAGCGGCGCTGCGAACGCATACTCTCCATCATGCGGCTTTGCTGCATACGCGCCTGTTGAGGTCCGCCGTAACTTCGCGGGAACATCGCCGAGCTGGGAACCGACATGGCGTCGGGGACAATGTTGCCGACAAGCGCGTCGACGGCGCTCGCGTCGACTTCGCCGTAGGGGTAGATCGCAAAGACGAGTTCGTCGTCTTTGGCGTCGTTCAGCGACTCGACGATCGACGCGATCATCTTTTGCTCGCGGCTGTTCGCAAGGATGGTTATTTTCTGCTTGGCCGCGCCCTGAGCGCCGTAATAATACTGTTGTCCGCCGAAGATCTCGGCGCCGGGAAACAGGCTGGTTACGACGCCGCGCAGCTGCGTGGCGATATTTGCGGTTTCAACTTCGTAGACGACAACTCTTGGACCGGGCGCGTTTTTAACAGCGTCCGGATTAGTAGGGTTTTCGGGATCAACTTCCCCCGACTCTTCGTTGATGCTCGCGATTTCTTCGGAAATTTTGACATGGTCTTCGAGCGTGGCGCGCGCGAGAATGCGCCCGCCTCGGACGTCCGCGTCAAATTGAGCGGACGGATACGCTTTAGTCAAGGAGGTAACGAGCTCCTGGACGCCCATGCCGTAGACCGGGTAGGGGATCATGCGCAGATCGGACGAACCGTACGTCTTGGCCAGCTTTTCAACGCTGTTGGCGACGATCTGGTGTTCAGCCGCCGTGCCGATGACAAGAAGCTGGTTCGTCTTGGCGTCGATTTGAACGAGCCCCGCGTTCGGCACGAGCGCGCGAACTGCGGAGAGGAGGCTGGTCGACGGCGCCGCGCCGACGTCGTAGTAGTTCAAGGTCGCGTCAAATTCAGAAGCTTCCGCCGGGTCGAGCAGTTCAAGGAGCTCTTGAACCGCGTCGAGCGAGACTCTGTTGTTCGTGCGGACGACGAGCGTCTTCGACGCGGAATCGTAGACCGGAATCGCGCCGGGATAGACGGCGGCTATCTGGGACGAAAGCGTCGAGTAGTTCGCGCGCCGGATCTGCCAACGCAAGATGCGTTTGTCGACCGAATCGTCTTCCGCGAGGTTCGAGACCGCTTGTTCTACGATCGCTTGTTCCTCTTCGGTCCCCCAAACGACGAGCGCCTGGTTATAGTAATCGTAGGTAACGCGCGCGGCGGGGACCAACTTGCCAATGTCGCGGACGTAGTAGAGAGGCGAGTAGTACGCGCCGACCCCGTCGTAGGAATAGAATCCTTTGATCGGGTATGATCGGAACGCGCGCGCGACGGCGTCGTCGTCGCGCGAGTCGATCGCGGCGAGGGTTCCTTTGGCTTCCTCAAGTTCTTCTGCGGAGCCGCGAAGAATGAGCCGCGCGTTAACCGTGTCGTGCGTAACTTTAAGGGACGGCTGCAGGTCTTTCAAGACGGAGAGCAGCGTGGCGGCGTCGACGTGTTTCGGCGTGTAAAGGGCCGCTGTTTCTTTTTCGCCTGATTCAAGGGACCCAAGTTCGTCGAGCAGCTTCTTGAGCGCTTCGTGCTGCGAAGGCATCGCCCAGACGGCGAACGAATTGTTCGCAGAGTCTTGCAGAATCTTGATCGAGCCGTACTGTTTGGCAAAGTCGTCTTTCACCTGATCGAACCGCGCGCGGACCTCTTTTGTCGTCTTGTAGGAGACGAACGTGTTTTGGTCGCGGAACGGATAATCCGCCTTGAGCTTTTCGATTTCCGCAGAGACGAGTTCGTGCTGATACGGCTTGGCGACGACGCGCAGGACTGTCTTGTCGAACTCGTCGCGTTCAATTTTGTTCACGCCCTTCACGCGTTCGTTCAGCAGGTCGATCATGCGGTCGGGGATCTGTTCGTCGAGCTTGTAGAATCGCGTTTCGTCTTCCGGAGGAAGATTTTGAACGGCGTCGACGAGCAGCTTCGACGCGGCGAGCTGTTCGGTTGGCGTGCCGATCAACGTGAACCTGCGGCTGCCGGAATCGTAAGTGATTTCGACGCCGGGTACGGCGCGTTTCACATAGTCTTGGATGGCGCCGGGAACGTCGCGTTCAACGTCCAGGTAGAAGACGCCGTCCTGCTCGGAGCTCGTCGAGCTCTCGATCATGGCGAGGTACGCCTTCACGCGGTCGACGGCGGCTTGTTTGCCAAAGATGAACATACGCTGATTCGCTCTGTCGTAGGTCGCCGTCGCCAGACGCTCAATACGCGGCAGCGCGGAAATGACCTCTGTCGGGAGCTCTTTCTTCAACGGATAGATTTCCAGAACGACGTCGAGTTGTCCGTCCAGACGCGCGCCCAATTGAATCGCCGCCTCGACCGACGTCTTCGAGCCGTAAACGACCAAAGAGGGAGTCGAGTAGTCGATCGTAATGTCAAGACCCGGTATCGTGTTCAGCAATAGCGAATAGGCCGTGCTGATTGAGATGTTTTTGAACGGAATGACCGACATATACGTGTTCGAACTGCTGATGTTGAACGTATTCTCCAGACCGGCGGCAAGCGCTTGCTTCTCGGCGGAGACTGATTCGACGCTCGGCGCGGGCGTTGTCGGCGCGGGAGCGGGTTCAGCTGGAGTCGGGGCAGGCTTGGCGGGAGCGGGAGCAGGTTCAGCTGGCGTTGGGGCAGGTTCAGTCGGCGCAGGAGCAGGCGTAGCCGGAGCAGGGGCAGGCTCAGCCGGGGTAGGGGCAGGCTCAGCTGGCGTTGGGGCAGGTTCGGCAGGAGCGGGAGCAGGAGCAGGCTCAGCCGGGGCAGGCGCGGGTTCAGCCGGAGTCGGCGCGGGTTCCTGCGGTTCGGGCAGACCTTGCGGCTTAACGTCCGCTTGCGAGTAGACGTCCGCGTTGACGACTTCGTCGACAATCTTTTGAATTTGCGCTTGTTGCGCAGGTCGGGCCCAAATGGCGAATCTCGTCGGGGCATACTGATCGGGGATCCGCACGACGCCGCGCATATCGGGACTTTGCGAGACTTGCGCGAAAATCGAGACGAAGCGTTGGACCTGGCGCGTCGTCATCATGTAGACTTTGAGTTCGTTTTGATTCTCAGGATCGTCCGCGCTCGCTTCAAATTCTTTCAAAACTTGCGCGACCGCTTCGTGTTCCGTCTGGGTTCCGATGATCATGAGGGCGCCGTCGTCAGTCGGCGTCGCTTGGATCATTGGCGCGACCGTATGCATCGCCATAAAGAGCGAATTGTCTATTTGCGGTCCGCCATAACCTTGGCGCTGGTTCTTCATACGGTAGATCTTGATGACCGGCTTGTCTGTTTCTTCGACTTTTGCCGTCAAACTTGCGAGCGACGCGGCGATTTTTGCGTGGTCGGCCTCAGAAGCGACCACAAACAACTTGCGCTGGCCCGAGACGAGCTCGATCGTCGCGTCGGGCGCCTGTTGCTGGAGCGCGTCGATGATCTGCATATACAGTTCCGTCGACGCGTTTGGAGCGTACGCGCCGGGGAAACCGCCGCCTGTACGGCCCATGCGCCGCGACGTCGCCCAAAGCGCCGCGCTGTCGGTCGTGCTGATAGCGTCGAGCGAGTAAGTCTTCGGAATAGCGTTTTTGGAAGGATCAGACCCCGCCTTCAACTTAATGAGCAAGCTGGCGATGACGTTGTGGACGCTGGGACGCGCAAGGTAGTGCATCGTGTCCGACTGAGGATTATATAACGGCTTAGCGTCGGGCGCAAAAATCTCGATTTGAGAACGAATCGTATTGTACGCGGTTCCTTCAAGCTCGTAGTCGCGCCACTCGGGCGATTCCGGAGGCGGCTGAGGAGCGCCTTCGCCGCGAGGACCGCGGCCGCCGCGAATGATGCGCGCTCGCTCTTCAGGCGTCGGATCGGGGTTATGGACCGACATGGCCGCCGCGTAGATTTCACGCAGCGCGTTCACCGAGTCGACGACCATCAAGGAGTTGCCCCCTTGAGAGCGCAGGACGCAGTACGGACCCATGAAAGGCTGGATCGTCGTGCGGACGGCGATCATGTTGCGCCGTTCGAGCGGGATCGTGAGCGCGACGTAATCGAACTTGCTTTGATTCGGAAGATCGTCAGGAGTAATTTTCGGGAGATATTGGAGCGGGAGGGTGCCCGTCTTGAAATCGTGAAGGATGAGCATATCGTTGTAGCGAATCAACGTATACCCTTTGAAATTCAAATAGCCGTTCAGAATGTCGAGCGCGTCTTTCGGCGCGTACGGCGTCTTGTCGTTGTAGGTAAAGGTGCCTTGAGGCGGCGCGCTCATGACTAATTGCAGACCGCATTCGGAGGCCAGCCACTGCAGCACGTCGGCCCAGCGTTCCTTGCTGAAACGCATGACGATCGTTTTTTCCGTAATGCCGCGCTTGAAACGCTCGTTTTGTTCCGGGGTAAGGACGGCTTCAAGCGCCCTTTCCGATTCAAGCGTAATTGCGTTCCATTCTTCTTTTGGCGCACTGCCGAGCCTTTGCGCGCGTTGCGACATCACTTCGTTGACGCGCTCGCTCTGCTCTTCAGAAAGACCGACTCGAGTCGCGACCGCAGGATAAAGCAGCCGGGAATAGCTCTTCTTAGGATCAAAATCGGGCGCCAATTCCACCGCCACCGACGGCTCCGGTTCGGGAGGGTCCGGATTCGCAAGCGCTTCGTTCATTCTTTCTGTGAACGCGGCGGCGCCGGCAGGATCCTCGGCGGGGATCGGTATCTCGGTCGCGCTTTCGACGCCCATCTGTTCGAGCGCGGCTTGACGCTCTTCCGGAGTCGGCTCCGCAGGGGGCGCGGGCGCGGCTTCCGGCGTCGCGGCAGACTCTGCTGCGGCGGGCGCGGCGGCAGCCGGCGCTTCCTGAGCGAAAAGGATCGCGGAATGCAAACCTGCCGCGCCTAACAATAGAGCCGCTAACAGAACGCATGGGCGCGAAGTCGACCGAGCGTGCAACGAACGCTCGCGCTGCTTTCTCTTGTTGCTATTCTTCTCGATGACAGTCATGACAAACAGTCCTCATACCGCGTCTTGCGACGCTTCTGCGTGAAAGATTGACGCGCGTGGAACGCGCCCTCGCCGAAGCTTCGCTCGCCGGTTGTTAAAGGCGTTTTATAGGCGTCCGTACGCAAACAGAAGCCGCGTTCGACGGTCGTCGTCGCGCGCGTCTCAATCTGCAATACGAATGAATCAGCTAAGTGGCGGGTAACTCGTGAAAGTGGTTAATTGGGCGTATCCTTTGCAAAATGGGCATATTTTCCCTATCTTGCTGACACGACGCAATCATTAATTGTATCGTATAATTTAGCCTCCAACCAAACGGTCGTAAAGGATTATTTTGTGAATTCCTCTGCGTTTTGCGTATTTTAACATTAATTGTAGTAGCTTTTGTTTCTGCGTCAATTATTCCAGGGATAACCATTATAGCAGAAAAAGAGGCAAGGACGGCGAGTCTGCGAAGAAAAGACGCTGTGTCAATCGAAATCGCGTCGGCCGCGCTCTCTTTTCTTTTCGGAAAGGCGCCGTTTTGCCTCCAGTCGGCGAAAGACCGACGCGCGGGTCGGCTTCGTGGGGATGCGTTTCTTTGGTTTGAACGCCGCCTTCTTAATGGCGCTGCGCAGTTTCTCAAGACAGGCGGCTTTATTCTTTGGCGCGTCGCGAGAAACTTGGCTCGTTATGACGACGTCCCCGGACTCCGTTACCCACGAGGGGTAGAGCTGTTTAAAACGTTCGACAACCTCAGGCGCCAACCTTCCGGACGTCAATTTCCACCGCAGCCGCGCCTTGCTCGAGACTTTGTTCACATTCTGGCCGCCGGGTCCTGAGCTGCGGACGTACGTAATCTCAATTTCCGAGAGAGGGATTGCAACGACGCCGGGCACGTCGAGCGTCGGCGTCGATTCTCCGACAGGATCGGGCGCCTCGACTGCGGAGACGCTCCGCGCCTGCTTCGAGCGAAGGGAGCCGCGCGTCTCGTCGTTGGCTGACATGGGAAAGTTCCTTAGTCTCTATGGTCGGCGCGCTGTCGAACGCGGGAATTTGAAAACTACTCTTGCAGGAAAACCAGTAATTTGGCATAATCTACCGGCATTTTGGAACGGCTTACTTTGCGCCGCCCTTAAATTTGATATAATTCTAATCGAAATTTAAGGATGTGCAATAATTTCAACAGCGTTTCGAAAACTTTGTCGCCGTCCTCGGGCGCTGCGGCGCCAGTTTCGTTCCCGGATTTTTGGGAGAATGAACAGAGCGGTCTAAGCTCGTCAAATGATATTTTTAAGGAGAATTCTGCCGTGTCAGAAGAAGCTCGTCCCCAACTGAAGATCGACGATGCGAACGTCGTCGCTACTTATGCCAATTTCTGCCGCGTAACCGGCACGCCTGAAGAACTTATCGTCGATTTCGGTCTGAATCCTCAGCCGATGGGCGTTCCTGCCGACCCGATTCCGGTCAATCAACGTATCGTGTTGAATTTCTTCACCGCTAAGCGTCTCTATCACGCGCTCGGGATGACGCTCCAACGCCACGAAAAAGCGTTCGGCGTCCTCGAAGTCGACGTCAACAAACGCGTTCAATCGCAGCGTTGATCGGCGTCGCTGCGGCGCTTTGCGCGCCAAAAATGATCGACAAACGCCCCGAATCGTCGCTTTCACGTCCGTTGAAGCGCAAGGGGCGTTTTCATTGAAATACTCTAAAGATGATTGTTTGCCCTATATTAAGCGGAAGCTCCGGTAACGCAACTTATATTGAAAGCGGTTCCACGCGCGTTCTTGTCGACGCCGGAGGGACGGGGAGCGCTATTGAAGAAAATCTTAAGAAAATCGGCGTCGATCCTCGAACGTTGACCTGCTTGCTCGCGACGCACGCGCACTCCGACCATATTCGCGGTTTGGGCGTCCTTTCGCGGCGTTACAAACTGCCGATCTACGCAAGCGAAGGCGTTTGGAAGCAAATAGACAAGGGGAGAGTGGGCTGCATTGCCGCCTGTTGTATGAAAAGGTTTTGCAGCGTCAGCAAAGACGCGCTCGACCTTGGCGATATCGAAGCGACCTACTTTTCTACTCCGCACGACTCGTACGATTCTGTCGGCTACGTCTTGAGCGACGGCGTCTCCTCCTTCGGAATCGCAACGGATTTCGGACACGTTACTCCCTCTATCCGCGCGAGAATGAAGGGATGCGACGTCGTCTTGCTGGAAGCGAATTACGATTACGATATGCTCATGGACGGTCCGTATCCTTATCCTTTGAAAGAACGGATTATGGGGCCGGAAGGGCACCTTGAGAATCGCGAAGCGGGCGAATTTGCCGTCGAACTCATTGAGAGCGGCGTAAAACATATCTTTTTAGGACACCTGAGCGAGAATAACAACACGCAAGAACTCGCCTATTCTACTGTCAGAGACGTCTTAATCGACGGCGGCGTCGTTCTGGAACAAGACTGCAACGTCTACATGACGAGACGCTACGAACCGAGCAGAAAATTAGAAATTTAATCAAGCCGCGCGCAAATTTGGCCGCAAGAGGGAACTGACGACGATGCTGAATCTAGTCTATTTACTCGTGTTAATTCTTGTGTCGCCGCTCCTGTTCTACCGTTCCATGCGGCATAAGAAATACCGCGACGGATGGGGGCAGAAGTTTCTAGGACTAGCGCCGAAATTGCCCGTTAAAAGCGACGGAAAAAAGAGAATTTGGTTCCACGCTGTCAGCGTCGGCGAAGTCAATCTGCTCAAGCCGATCATCGCCGAAATGGACGCGAGCCGACCCGACTGGGAATTTGTCGTTTCCGCGACCTCAAAGACGGGGTACGAGCTTGCGCAAAAGCTCTTTGGCGCGCGAACCGCCGTCTTCTATTGTCCGCTCGATTTCTCGTGGGCGACGAGGCGCGCCCTGCGCAGAATCCAGCCGGATATGCTCGTCCTTGTCGAACTCGAGCTGTGGCCGAATTTAATCAAATTCGCGAACAAGTCGGGCGCGAAAGTCGCGATCGTCAACGGTCGCGTGAGCGACGAGGCTTTTCAAACATATTTCCGTATTCGGAGGTTCCTCGCTTCCACCTTCCGAAAAATCGATCTTATCGCGGCGCAGGACGACGTCGCTGCAAATTATTTCAGGCGGTTGTCCCCCGTCCCGGAAAGAGTCTTCGTCTCCGGGTCGATTAAATTTGACGGCGTAAAGACCGACAGAAACAACCCGGCGACTCAAGCGCTCGCTAAACTTGCCGGTATTCGCGAAACGGACGTCGTCTATCTTTGCGGAAGCACGCAGGACCCCGAAGAAGCGGGCGCGCTGGAGACCTATCGCCGACTCTATCGCGATTATCCCGCCTTGAAACTGATTGTCGTTCCGCGGCATAAGGAACGATTTGAAGAAGTTGCAAAATTATTCGACGCCTCGGAATTCGAGTGGACGCGGCGTTCAACCTTGACGGAACCGATCGATCCTGCCGCCGAAAAGAGCCGCGTCATCCTAGTCGACGCGTTGGGAGAACTCGGCGCTTGGTGGGGGCTGGCGAAGATCGCGTTTGTCGGAGGCAGTTGGGGAAATCGCGGAGGGCAGAATATGCTCGAGCCTGCGGGGTACGGCGCCGCCGTCTCTTTCGGACCGAACACGCGGAATTTCCGCGCGATCGTCGAAGCGCTCTTACGAGAAGACGCCGCAAAAGTCGTCGCCGACGTCGACGAAGCCTGCGCGTTTGTCAAACGATGTCTCGACGAGCCCGCGTACGCGCAAAAAATCGGCGCCGCCGCGCGGGACCTGACGATTCGAAACAGCGGCGCGACAAAGCGGACGCTGGCTGAGTTGGAGCGAATCTTCGACTCTTGAAAAAATTTTCCCGCGCTTGTTGAAAACGCGGGGGAAGGCGCTTATAATAATGATATGCGCGGTCGTTACGCCGGTCGGTTGTTCGACGCGCATTCTGGAATTTTAGCAACTAGACGTCAACAAAAGGAAAACGCCAATGTCGTCGGAAAAGGAAACAAATGCGGTTCCGCTCGCGGACGCCGGACTGCCGATGAGCCCGAAATGGGATCCAGAAGTATTAGCTGCGGAAAAAGCGGAGCTTAAAAGATTAGAGTCCCTGCCTTTGGGCAAACGCTCGCTCGGCTACATTAAACGCACGGGCCCGGGACTGATGCAAAGCGCGATGACGCTTGGCGCCGGAAGCGCGACCGCGTCCGTAATCGCCGGCGCGTCGTGCGGCTACAAACTCCTCTGGGTTCAGCCCCTTGCGATGTTCTTTGGCGTCATGATGCTCGCCGCTCTTTCGAACGTCGTCTTAACGCGCGGCGAACGGCCGTACAAGTCCTTTGGAAAAGAAGTTTGGAAGCCGCTCGTCTTCTTATGGGCGTTCGGCACGGTCCTCGCGTCCGTAATTTGGCACTTTCCGCAATACACGCTCCTTGCCGGAGCAGGCCGCGACCTCTTCTCAACCTTTGGCGCGCAGCTTGCCGTCCCTGCAGGCGAAGCCGCGCCTGCGTGGATCCAAAGCCTTGCCGCGGCGTTCAAGCCTCTCGGAGTTAACGTCAACACGTCGATTAACACGCTGGGCTATCTTGTCAGCTTTGGCGTCGGCGCTTTGGTTTTGGTAATCAATATCATCGTCGTCTTCAGCTACGGAACGAGTTCTAAGGGCGTCAAGGTTTACGAGCGGTTCCTCCGCGTCATGATCGGCTTGGTCATCTTTTTCTTTGGCGTCGTCTGCCTGCTGAATATCCGCAATATTCAATGGGGCGAACTCTTCAAAGGATTCATTGGGTATTACGGATTCCCGAAAAACGCGCAAGGCGTTGTGGAAACGAACACGATTATTCAAGTTCTCGGCATGCTCGGCGCCGCCGTCGGTATCAACATGACGTTCCTCTATCCCTATTCGCTCTTGGCGAAAGGCTGGGGCGAAGAACACAAGCAGCTTGCGCGTTGGGACCTCGGGATGACGATGTTCCTGCCGTTCACGATCGTCACGTCGCTCATCATCGTCGCTATGACCGTTACCGGCGTCTATACCGGCGCCGACGTCGTTGATTCTACGCTGACGCCCCTCGGCGCCGCCGCGGCGTTCCAAGGGATTCCTTACGGGAACGTCATTTTCTGCCTTGGTCTTATGGGTATGTGCGGCGGCGCGATTTCCGCCCATATGGTCGCGTGCGGTTTCACGATGTGCGAATTACTCGGACTCGATATGACGCAAAAGCGCTTCCGGCTCTTTGCGCTCACGCCCTGCATCGGCTACCTTGGCGTCGTTATCAAGTTGCCGATGTGGTTCCCGGTCGTTACGTCCGCCGTCTGCTTCACGATGCTCCCGATCGCCTACTTTATCTTCTTCTACTTGAACAACAAGAGAAGCTACATTGGCGACGCCGTCGGCAAGGGCTGGAAACGCGTGGTCTTCAATATCATCCTGATTGCCGCGTTAATCTTCGCGTGCGTTGGGGCGGCCTTGTCGATTAAATCGAACGTTGTCGATAAGATTACGGCTAAGTCGGCTCCCGCAGCCGAAGCCGTCGTCGAAGAGCCTGTTACTGAGGAACCTGCCGCTGAGGAACCGGTCGTTGAAGAGCCTGTTGCAGAAGAACCGGCTCTTTAAAACTGGTTTCTTAACGAATTAGGCGAAAATAACGGCGCGTTAGGCGGGAATAAACTGAGCTTATCCCCGCCTGGCGCTTGTCGCGTTTTGGCTTATAAATATAATAAATCGAACTAGCGCGGCGAGAATACAAAGAACGAGCGTCCTATCGACGTCCTGTGGAAGCGCCCGCTATTGATGATAAAATTTGACGCCTCTCGGCGGGGTGCAGAACCGAACGGTTATGCGCGGTAATTTTAAGGGCTCTGATAGATGACGTTATTTTATTTTGTCGTCGCGAGTTTCCCATTTGCGATATATTTGCTGACGTTGGCGTGGATCCATAGTCGGTCTGTTCCGTTTGTCGTAACTGGCAGACGGGACTTTGTCGCTCTGTGTCTAGCGCTATCAGGCGTCTTTTTTATTGGGCCCGGACAGCTGTTCGTTACTTGGGGAGCCGCCGCCGTTTGGGGAGCGTATGTCTGGCTGCTTATCGCCGCGTTATGTTTTTTAGTAGTCCTCTTAATCGCCTCGAATATGCGTCCGAGGCTGATCGTTTACAACGCCGCGCGCGAATCGCTCAGGAAAACGCTCACGACAACCGCCATTTCGCTCGACGACGAAGCGTGTTGGAGCGGTTCCGCGCTCAATATGCCCGGGCTGGGCGTGCAGTTCTTCGTAGACGCGCGAGGATTTGGACGCGCTTTTTCAATAATCCGCATAGATTCAGGAGGTTCTCAGGAAGGGTGGAACCGGTTTACTAATGAACTGAAACACGCGGCGCTCAGCGCCGAGCGCGCCAAAAGCCGCGCGTCGCGCGTCGTCTTTTCGGTTTTAGGTTTGGCCCTCTTTGCCGCGAACGCATGGTGCGTCCTTCAGCGCCCCGACGTCCTGCGCGAAGCGCTTTCGTTTTATCTTTCCGTATGATCGATGAACGCAATACCAGGTTTTTAACGCTAAGGCGTCATTAAAATGAACAATCATTGGTGGAATGAATCTCTTGCGTACTCCGCAAACACCGACGTCGGAATGAGGCGTTCTAACAACCAAGACGCCTATTTCGTCGAGTTGGCGTCCACGCTGAGATTGTGGAATACGAAAGGGCACCTCTTTATCGTCGCCGACGGCATGGGCGCGCACGCCGCAGGAGAACGCGCAAGCTCCTTGGCGACAAAAGTCGTCTCGCAGTCTTATCTGAAACGAACTAATGAAACTCAGCCCGAGGCCCTGAAAAACGCTATTCTTGAGGCTCACGCCACTATCAAAAAGCAGGGCGAAATCGATCCTTC
Organism: Thermoguttaceae bacterium; assembly: GCA_028695965.1. Classification (GTDB taxonomy): domain Bacteria; phylum Planctomycetota; class Planctomycetia; order Pirellulales; family Thermoguttaceae; genus RUG369. The sequence goes on from JAQVHZ010000006.1 coordinate 22,942, forward strand.
CTTTGAAAATATGGGCACGACGTGCGATTCGCTCGTCCTTCTGCCCGACCGCGCTTATATTGGGCATGTCGGCGACTCGCGCGTCTATCGTTTGCGCGACAACGTCGTCGAGCAAATGACGTTCGACCACAGCCTCGACTGGGAAGTGAAGTACAAGTCCTGTTCCACGGCGAATTCGGTCTGTCGTCAGATTTCGCACGTTCCAAAAAATATTATCACGCGATCGCTTGGTCCTACCGAGAAGTTAATCGTCGACATCGAAGGACCTTTCAAGACGAAGCCGGGCGACGCCTTTCTTCTGTGCAGCGACGGCCTTTCCGGACAAGTCGCCGATCATGAAATCGGCCAGATTTTAAACATCTTTCAGCCGGAAGACGCGACGGAGTCGTTAATCAATCTTGCCAATCTCCGAGGAGGTCCGGATAACGTAACTGTCGTTATTGCGCGTGTTAAGACGGCGCAAAAGTCGGAAGAAATCGAACAAGAAATCAAAAAAACGGCTAAAATCTACGAGAACCGTCCTCCCCTCAACGCCGCGGCGATCTCCTCGCTGATCGCCGCGTGCGTCTTTGGAATGCTTGCCGCTGCGCTCTTTCTTATTGAATTGCTGGACAAGAAGACGGTCACCTCTGACGTCACAACATGGCTTTTGTGTGGGAGCGCGGCGCTTTTTTTGGTCAGCGTCGGGCTTTTTCTCTACTTCGGGCGGGCGACGCTCTTTCGGCGGCCCGAGGCGCAGAATATAACATTTGGAAGCGCTCCCTACACGCGCGCGTCCGCGCTTCCGACAGCCGAATTTAACGCAAATATTTTTGCTGTGTGCGACGAGCTGTGCATCGTTTTGAACAATGACGAACAAGGCGAGAAAATAGCGTTCAAGCCGGATTGGAAAGGAATTAATGAGGCGAGACGCCGCGCCGACGCGGACGCCAAAGCGGGGGATTACGCCTCCTCGATTCGCGCTAATTTGAGCGTTGTCAACTACATCATGAGAGAGTACAAAAAAAATTCTCCCCAAAAGAAAAAATAGTCGATAAGACCCGAGACCTTGCGCTCTAAAACGCCGCGTCCGGTTGACGGTTTGAGATTTTTTTTTAAACTGTTGTTAGGCGCCGTTGCGTTTTTAAAGCCAAGCGTCAACAACCCGACGCGCGCGTGCGCTGTCGATACAAAAGAATAGAGACGAGAGAGAAATACAAACAATGTTGGCAAAAAGGGTTATACCCTGTTTAGACGTTTGTGGAGGCCGCGTCGTTAAAGGCGTGAATTTCGTAAATTTACAAGACGCCGGAGACCCCGTCGAAATCGCTCGGCGATACGAGCGAGAAGGCGCTGACGAACTCGTCTTTTTAGATATTACCGCAACTCACGAACAGCGCGACGTCATTATCGACGTCGTAAGGAAGACTGCGGACGCTATTTTCATGCCGCTGACGGTCGGAGGAGGGATTCGCACCGTCGACGATTTCAGAAAGATTCTGAACGCGGGCGCGGATAAAGTCTCCATTAATTCCGCGGCGGTAAAGAATCCCGACCTTATCAACGCGGCGGCGGATCGGTTCGGAAGTCAGTGCGTCGTCGTCAATATCGATCCGAAGCGCGTCGTGCGCGACGGCAAAGAGTTTTGGGAAGTCTTCATCAGCGGCGGGCGCATCCCGACGGGGCTCGACGCAATTGAATGGGCTCGTGAAGTCGAGGCGCGAGGCGCCGGCGAAATCGTGCTGACGTCAATGGACGGCGACGGCACGCAAGACGGATACGACCTCCCCTTATTAAAAGCGGTAACCGACGCCATCAGCATACCGGTAGTGGCAAGCGGCGGAGCAGGCGAGCCGAAACACTTCGTCGACGCGATCCTCAAGGCGAACGCGTCCGCCGTATTGGCCGCAAGCGTCTTCCACTATGGAATTTATTCGATCGCCGAAGTGAAAGAGGCGATGCGCGCCGCGGGTATTCCCGTCAGAATATAATCGAGCGCAAAGAACGCCCCCTATAATCGCGTGAAGACGAACGACGTTTCGTCGAGCGTTGTTTTATCATAAAGGAGTTACGCAATGACGTCAGTCGATCTTCCTGATCGCGTATTTAAGAAGAGGAAGGAACTCGAAATAGACCCTCTTTTCCGCGCGCTTGTCAAACTCGCCGGGTCTGACCTTCACCTCAAAGTTGATCGTCCCCCTTACGTGCGCGTCAAGGGTTCCCTGAGAACGCTCAATCGCGGGCCTATCGACGAAGAAGAAATGAATCGTCTCATCTTTCCGATGATGGACGAGCGTAACCGCAAGATTTATAACGACACGGGCGGCGCGGACTTTGCGCACTCGTGCGTCGTCGACGGCGTCTTGTGGCGTTTCCGCGTCAACGTCTTGACGCAAATGGGACACGTCGGGCTTGTCGCGCGCCGTATTAACAACTTCATCCCGGACCTGGAACAACTGCATATGCCGCCGGTTCTTTACAACTTGTGCAAGTTCAGCCAAGGTCTGATTCTGCTCGCGGGCATCACGGGGTCCGGCAAGTCGACGACTATCGCGTCCATGTTGAACTGGATCAACAAGAACTACAGCAAGCACATCTTGACCCTCGAAGACCCGATCGAATTCATGTTCACCGAGGAAAAATGCTTGATTAATCAGCGCGAAATCGGGCAAGACGTCATCAACTTTGAAGTCGGGATGAAACACGCCGTTCGTGAAGACCCCGACGTCATGCTGGTCGGGGAAATGCGCGACCGTGAAACGTTCGAAACCGCTATTCACGCCGCAGAGACGGGGCACTTGGTCTTCGGAACAATTCACGCGTCGACGGCGCCGTCGACCATTGGGCGTATTCTCGACTTATTCCCAGCGAATATGCACAAGGCGATTCGATCCGCTATGGCGATGAATATGAAGGGAATTGTCGCTCAGAAGCTGTTGCCCTCGATTTTGCCCGGCGTTCAACGCGTGCCGGCGTGTGAAATCATGATGGTCAACAACGTTATTCGCAAGTTAATCCTCGAAGGCGAAGACGAAAAGCTGGCCGACGCTATCCGTATTCAAGCTCAAGAGGGTATGCAAGACTTTACGATGTCCCTGATGTCGCTTGTTCAATCGAAGAAGATCGACCGCGCGACCGCGTTTGAAGTCGCCCCGAACATCGAATCGCTGAAGATGGCCCTTAAAGGTATCGAAGTTAAAGAACCGGGCATTCTCTAATCGTCTCCCGAAAAGCGCCGACCGGGACGCTGACCCGGTCGGTTTGGAGCGAACGAGCGTACAATGGTGGAACGCGCCGCCGAAATTTTTGATTACCGATCGGGCGGTCGGCTCGGCTCAAACGATCTTTCGTTAAAAAGTTGGTAAGTTATGAAACTAGAGAAGATTGAGAAGTGTTCGCGTCTTATGCGGATCGGCGCTGTTGCGGCGGTTGCTTTCTTAGCGGGCGCCGATTTTGTCATGGCGGGACCGTACGACGACTTAGCAAAAGAGGCGACGGAAAACGGATGGCGCGGCGGATACGGCATGATGTTGTGCCCCATTAAGTTGGGGATCTTGGTTGTATTCTATCTTGCTTGGGTTGCAACGACCGGTTGGTGTAACAACGACTCCGAAAAACTTGGCGATCCGGATCAAGAGAAATGGAACGGGATCAATCTAATCGTCTTTGTGATCGCGTTTCTTATCGCGCTTCTTATCCCGATCTTCTGGGCGGGGCTGCCGTTGGTCGTTCTCGGCTGGCTCGTGCCGCTCTTTATCTACGTTAAAGCGCGCAACAAAGGTATGCTTGACGCCGACAAAGTCATGACCCCTTCGCATCTCATCTTCTGGTTCAAGACGAAAGTCCTCAGAATGAAGGTCAAGCCGAAGCCGTTGAAATACGAAGGAGGGTCCCCGATCCAACTTGAAGCGACCGGATTGAATGTTGACGACCAAGTGAAGATGCTGCGTACGGTCGAGTCGCGTAATTATAACGACAGCAACGGTTATAATATGCTCCGCGAACTGCTCTACCATGCGCTGTACGCGCGCGCTTCGGAAATTCTGATCGAATTTGGCGCCGACGAAACGAAATTCCAGTACCAAATCGACGGCGTCTTCCATCCGGTTTATGACGCGGTGAAGAAGCCGTGGCTGCGAGAACAAGCCGATGAAGTAGCCTATGCGTTGAAAAAGCTCATCGGCGCCAATCCCGACGACAGACGCAGTCAGCAGAGCGGGATCTTCAAACTCCTTTACGACAAAAATAACAAAGGCAAGCCGCTTACGTGCGACGCGACCGCTCAGACGACGGGAACGCCGACCGGCGAGCTATGCAAAATTGTTTTCCAGTTCAAGACGGCGCCCTTCAAGAACGTCAAAGAAATTTGCGACGATCCCGAACGCCAAGAAAAACTGCGCTCTGTTATCAACAGCCCGAACGGTCTTGTCGTTCTTGCGACGGCGCCGCACCATGGATTGGAAACGCTCACCACCGTCATGTTTAATACGGCGGACAGATTCACCCGCGACTTCTCCAGCGTCGAGGACGTTCAACGTCCTTACGAATTCATCGAGAATATTATGATGACGACGTACGACTCCGCGAAGGGCGAAACGCCGATGACCGTCCTGCCCGACGTCTACTTCAAGGAGCCGAAAGTCGTCTTGATCCGCGATATGGTCAATTTGGAAGGCTGGAAGCTCGCGTGCGAGGAAGTGAAAAACGACCGGCTTATTATCTCGACCTTCCGCGCGCACGATTCGGTAGCCGCTATCATCGCGCTTTTGAAGTACGGCGTCCCCCCCGGCGATCTTGCCGGAGCGCTCACCGCCGTCGTTGCGCAGAGGCTGGTAAGAAGACTCTGCAATATGTGCAAAGAAGAAATCAAGCCGGATCCGCGCGTCGTCCAGCAACTTAGGCTCGATCCGGCGACGGAAAGTATCTTTCGTAGGCGCGTTCGCGTACCGGTCGAGCCGGGTCAGCGCGACTACTATGTTCCTTGCGAAGATTGCCGCGATATCGGATTTAAAGGCCGCGTCGCTCTATTGGACGTGCTGGAAATTAACGACGATATGCGCCAAATCATCGCGGCGGACGCCAGCCTCGAGAAAAAAGAACAAGCGTTGCGTCAACTCGCCGTCAAGAGCGATCAGCGCGGATACTTAATTGACGGCGCTCGACTCGTCCAAAAGGGCGTTACCGCCTACGAGGAACTCGTTCGCGCCCTGTCCAATAAGACGAACTGATTGTGCGGTTACTCAACAGACAAAAGAATATTAGGTGATATTATGGGTATGGAGTATTGGATCCTAACCTCTCTGACGGCTGTCGGCACGATTGCGTTCTGGCATCGGATGAAGATTTGGAGCGTCATGATCGTCGCATTTAACGTCTTGTTTGCGTCGCTCTTTGCAATGGGCACGTTCTATATGCTCGCGAACATCCTGGACGGAGTCATGCCTGTAATGGCGTACTACAACGACTTCATTGCGTTCACTGTCGTCTTTGTCGTCGTGCTGGCGCTCTTGATGGTAATCACGAAAATGATCTCGAAAGTCGATTTGTTTTTCACGCCCAAGGCAAATTCGATCGCAAGATGGTTTATTTCCCTGGTTCTTATTCTTGGATTCGCGGGCGTAACGACGTTCGTCTGCTACGAAATCATGCCGACAAAGCCAAAACCGAGCAAGAAAATAGCGACCATGGCCGTCATCGATTATTTGTCGGCTGGTTCGCTTTCTCCGTTGATTGGCGATTCGCGCTGGAATTCGGACAAGTTTGTTCAAGAGCAACAAATACGCGACGCCGGCGTCTACACGCAGACGGTCGCCGAAGGGCACTCCGGATGGAAATTTCCCGGCGATTCGTCGCCGAACGCGCAGTAGAACCCGAGGAACGCTGGATACAGATAGCAAACGAACGTCCGTCGCGTCAGGTTGGTCGGGCGTTCGAAAGAAATATCAAGAGGCATAGATAATGGCAAAAAAAGAAGCTCCGCAGAAGATGAGCGGGTCTTTGTTTGATTCTTCTTGGACCGCTGAGGCTTACTCGCAAGTCGGCGCGGACGAACAAGCTGTGAAGCGCCTTTCTATTTGGGCGATCGTCGCCGTTGTGATCGGCGTTCTTTCTCTCATGGCTTTTATGCACATTGCGTTCTCCATTTTTTCCATTATCGCGGGGCTCTTTGCCGTCCTTGCGTTCATTGCTATCGGCAAATCAGGCGGAGAAATTTCCGGACGCAGTTTTGCGTGCATTGCGCTCGCGCTGTCGCTTATTACCTTCATTGGAGGCTCGCTTCGCCGCGACGTTTATCGCATGGAATTTGAACGCCAAGCGGCAGAATTCTGCGACGTGTGGTTTGAAGCCGCCAAAAAAGGAGACGTCTGCCAGCTGCGTCAAATGACTAATCCGCACTGGAACCGCGCTACGATCCTGACGCCGCAAGACGAAGTCAATTATTTCGTTCGCGATATGGCGGGCGACGAAGAGCCGCACCACGGGGCGCACAGCTTCCTTGCGAATCCTACGCTGTTGACGCTTCACGCTCTCGGCGACCGCGCTCGCCATTCATACTACGCCACTACCGCGACGCTGCTGACCGCAAACACGGAGAGTACCGAACGCGTTTACGCCGTTACGCGCGAGCCCGACCCGAACGATCCGGAGTCGAAGAAGCAGACGTTCTTTATCAGACTCGTGTGCAATCGTGTCAGCGCCGAAACGGAAGAAGGCGAAAAACTTGTCGGATGGTCGACGATCGTGTCCGACTTGGCGCCTATGAAATTAGACGAAAACGGACGCCCAACTTGGGAATCGCAAAATCGCTGAGCGTTCGTTCAAGTCTGACTGCCGACTGCTTCCAATAATATACTTATGTTCAATTATCGCGACGTTTTAGATACCGACGGGCTTATTGCGCGAGGTCGGCCGCATTATGAACGTCGCGACGCGCAGCTGGCGATGGCGGCAGAAGTAACAGCCGCTATTCGCGACAAACGGCTCCTGACGATCGAAGCGGGAACAGGCGTCGGGAAGAGCTTCGCCTACCTTGTGCCCGCTATCTTATACGCCGTCGCCGACCAAGTCCGCGACTTCTCGATAGAAAGAGGCGATCTTGACGTTCTCGACGAGCCCCCTGAGAATCGCGCGGAGCGAGCCGTCTTAGAGGACGGAACAATTCTGGAGTCGAACGTCGACGAGGCGCCGCGCCGCGTTCTGTCGTCCTTGTTTGGCTCGACGGACGCCGACCCTGACGGCTTGCGCCGCGTTGTCGTCTCGACGCACACGATCAGCTTGCAAGAGCAGCTTTTCGAAAAGGACATACCTTTTCTCAATTCGATCTTACCCTTTGAGTTCACCGCCGCGCTGGCAAAAGGACGCTCCAATTATCTCTGCTTGAGGCGGTTCGCTTATGCAAAAAAGAGCGCCGCGACCGAGAACCGGCTCTTCGAAACGGAGGAGCAGCAAGAACTCGTCCGAATCGAAGAATGGGTAAAAAAAACGCGCGACGGGTCCAAGTCGGAACTGACGCTGAATCCGTCTTTTGGCGTCTGGGACGAGATCTGTTGCGAACAGGGGAATTGTCTCTATAGAGCGTGTCCGCACTACGACAGGTGTTTCTACTATAAAGCACGTCGTCGGCTGGAATCCGCGCAGATTATCGTCGTTAATCACGCCCTGTTGTTCAGCGATCTGGCGCTGCGGCAGGGCGGATTCGGAATCTTGCCAAATTACGACGTCTTGATCTTTGACGAAGCGCACACGATGGAGCAGGTCGCCGCCGATCATATGGGCTCTCAGCTGACCTATTTGGCCGTCGACCGGCTGCTCGTGAGGCTCTATAACGAACGAAACAATCGCGGGCTCTTAGTCGAAGAAGCCAGTAAAGTTTTTTCCAGCGACGAACGCAAGTCATTTGACGATGCAAAAAAACTCGTCGACGACTGCCGCGGCCGCGCGGGCGTCTTTTTCGAAGAACTCAACGACTGGCTTGAAGATCGGCCCGGCTCGACAGGACGCGTGCTCGATAAAAACATTATTAGAAACACGTTAAGCGAAGGGTTGACGCATCTTAGCGTCCAGCTTCGCAGGTGCGCCGACTTCATCGAAGATCCGGGAAGAAGACAGGAGTATATTTCGGCGCGATCAAAGATCGAGGGGTTTGTTGACGCCGTCGACAATTGGATTGAACAGCGTGAGGAAGGGTTCGTCTACTGGCTGGAGCGAACGGTCTGGAGAGGCAAGCCGAGAATCGCTATGTGTTCGGCTCCCGTCGACGTCGCGCCGATTCTGCGCGCTAAGCTCTTTAATGTGATTCCGACTGTCGTCGCAACGAGCGCGACTCTTTCGACGTTGACCCAGCGCCCGAAAAACAGCGCCGGACTGCGAAAAGACGCCGTTCAGGAGTCGGCAGAAGCCGACAAGATTGAGCTCGACGCGATCGCCGCGGAACCGGACGAGGAATCGGCGGAGACGAAAAAAGCCTTTGAGTTTTTCCGAGGACGCGTCGGTCTTACTGGCTCGCGAGCCAGGGCGTTGGGAAGCCCCTTCGACTTTTACAACCAGATGACGCTCGTCCTTGCTCGAGGGCTGGAACTCAACGAACACGAATTGCGCGCGCGTTCCCGAAACGGCTCCCAACGCGCCAATTACAACGAGCGCCGGCTCTTCGCCGCGCTGCAGGACTATATCGAAGAGACTCAAGGCGGCGCGTTCGTCCTCTTTACGAACGCGGCTCAAATGAAACGCGCCAGCGAAGCGCTCGCGCCCTGGTTCGCTGAAAAGAACTATCCGTATTTTTCCCAATCGGAGGGGACGCCGCGGCAGCGCATGGTCCAAAAGTTCAAAGAGAGCTCGAACAGCGTCCTCTTTGGCGTCGACAGCTTCTGGCAAGGCGTCGACGTGCCCGGCGCCGCGCTGCGCAACGTGATTATTGTGAAACTGCCCTTTTTGTCGCCGGGTCAGCCGCTAATCGAGGCGCGGCAGGAACTGATTAAGGAGCGAGGAGGCAGCCCTTTCAGGGACTATCTCCTGCCGACCGCTATTTTGAAATTCAAGCAGGGCGTCGGGCGCTTGATTCGTACGAAAAACGACAGCGGACAAGTCGTCGTTCTCGACGAGCGCGTCCATACGAAATCGTACGGGCGCGATTTCTTGCGCGCCTTGCCCGACTGCAAATTACGCGTCGACATATTTGAGTGAGACCAGAGTTAGACTGATCGCCGCGACGCCGGTTGAAGCCTAAACAACATGAAACGCACAAATAAAAAATGAACTTCTACATTGAAACAGTCGGTTGTCAAATGAACGTCTTGGATTCCGAGTTAGCGGCGGCTGAATTGCTCTCGGTTGGATGGACGCGCGCCGACGAGCGAAAAGACGCGAATTTGATCCTGTTCAACACCTGCAGCGTGCGCGAACACGCCGAGGAAAAAGTCTACAGCGCCTTGGGAAGGCTCAAACACTGGAAGACGCAAAAGCCCGGCTCAATCATCGCCGTCATGGGATGCATGGCGCAAAGAGAGCAGACGACGATTTTCAAGCGGGCGCCTCATGTCGACGTCGTCTGCGGACCTGGACAAATCGACCAGCTCGCGTCCCTTATCGGCGCTGCCGCCGCGACTGGCGAGCAGCAAATTGCCGTTGGCGTGAACCGATTCGAGAATAGGGCCAATCCTCACGTCGTGCGCGACTCGTTCCGACTCTACGACCCTAAGCGCTTGAAAGAAACGCGCCCGCGCGTCTTCCAAGCGATGGTTCGGATCATGTTCGGATGCAATAAGTTCTGCTCCTACTGCATCGTGCCGAGCGTGCGAGGGCCCGAGCAGTCGCGGCCGCCGAAAGATATTTTGAACGAAATCAAAAGGTTGGCGGACCAAGACGTCGTCGAAGTCGTCCTCTTAGGGCAGACGGTCAACAGCTACCGGTACGTCGAAGGAGAGAAGACGACCCGATTGTCCGACCTGCTCGTCGAAATCGATAAGATTCCCGGCATTAGGCGCGTGCGGTTTGTCAGTTCTTATCCGACCGACATGACCGACGAGCTCCTTCAAGCCGTCCGCGACCTGCCGTCGTCGACGCCTTTCCTGCACGTGCCCGCTCAGCATGGCGCCAATTCGATGCTGAAGAGGATGAGACGCCACTATACGGTCGAAGAATATAAAGAACTGGTCGATCGAATTTACGCGACCATCCCGGGCGCGACGATCACGAGCGACTTTATCGTCGGCTTCTGCGGGGAGACCGAAGAAGAATTTCAACAAACGGTCGACCTAGTCCGTTACGCGAAATTCAAAAACAGTTTTATCTTTAAGTATTCCGAACGGCCCGGCAACGAAGCTGCGCGGATGATGAAAGACGATATACCGGAAGAAGTCAAAAAACAAAGAAATAACGAACTTCTCGCCGTCCAGAACGAAATCAGCTTGGAGGGGAGCAGGTCGTTTATCGGCAAGACGGTAGAAATTCTCGTCGAAGGGCCGAGCAAGCGCGAGACAAAAAGCGCCGCCGCAGAGGACGCGCTCTACGAAGAAACCGCGTCCGTCGAGGAGACGCTCGCTGGTTCCGCCCCTTCTGCGTTCGGGCAAGACGACGTTCAGATGACTGGAAGAACAGCGTGCGATCGAATCGTCGTCTTTGACGGAACAAGAGATCTTGCGGGCGGTTTTCACAAGATAAAAATTACCGACGCTGCTCCCTTCACGCTCGTCGGCGAATTTGTGGAATGAGCCGAAGTCGGAGCCGGTAGATTCCGCACAGAGCCGAACGACGCAGCTTCTGCGACGCCGTTCGGTTTTTTTATCGTTCCAGAGAATGCTTTGCGGCGAGTAACGATAGAGCAAGAAAAGAAAAAACGGAGAGGCCGAAACCTCCCCGCTTTTCCAAGGAAACAAAATGAAACAGTGGGCGCGCATGGACTCGAACCATGGACCTCAGCCTTATCAGGGCTGCGCTCTAACCAAACTGAGCTACGCGCCCGCCGAGCTGTTTTAGCCCCACCACCCGCGCCATTCTAATCCGGCGCTGAAAAAGCGCAAGGGGCGTTGAGGAAATTTTTCTTGATTTCCTCAACGCCCCTATGCCTTTAGACGCGAACTAACGAGCCGCTGAAATTACTTCCACGCTTCGAGGTAGCGCGCGAGCTGGTGCATATCGCTGCCGACCTTGATCGGGCGCTGATAAGCGCGAAGTTTATCCATGTTGATGAGATCTTCGAACTTCGGATAGGAAAGGCCCATCGGCTCGGGACCGCTGTTGACGGAGATCATAACGCCGTTCATACCCTTTTCGCAAAGCGCGCGGTAGCAACCGACGCCGATTTGGCTTCCAACGCAGACGTCGAAAGCGGTCGGGGTATTGCAGCGGATTTCGTAACCGAATTGAAGCCCGTTGAACTTTTGGCTCTTGCCGGTGCGGCGCTTGTACTCTTCGCTCATCAAGCGGCCCAAGCGCGAGGAGTACTTGAGCTGCGAGACCGGGAAGTGCCCGAAAGCGTCCGGCTTGAGGGAGACGTATTCGTCGTGAGAGACGCATTTTTCGATCTCGGACAACGGGAGGTATTCCGCAACGCCTTCAGAAATGACGGCGACGAACCCTTTTTTGCCTTCGCGTTGGCGCGCTTCAAAAACGTCGACCATGTGGTTGACGATGTGCGACACGTCGACAATCTCGCGCATGACCGGCTTGCCGTCGGCGCCAAGGACCTCTTTGCCCGTCTCGGGGTCGATCGTAATTTCGGTCGTCTTCCAGGATTCGTCGATATCTTCGAGCCCGACGACGGCGCTCGCCTCGCCGGCGATCGCGGCGCCGTAAGCGAGCCACGCGGCGGCGCGGCCCATCAATTGGCAGACGAACCCCGCGCCCGCGGCTTGGCTGTCGGCGAGAAGGTTGCGCAGTTGTTTCGCCAGCATTTCAACGGCGGTGAAATATCCGAACGTGAACGGAATGCCTTCATAGTCGTTGTCGATCGTTTTCGGCAGGTGGACGACCTTGATGCGTTTGGCGTCCGCAGGTTTGCGGTCCATATACAGCTTGAATTTCGCGGCGGTGGTCAGCGTGTCGTCGCCGCCGATCGAAACGAGCGCGTCGACGCCGAGCGAGCAGAGCGCTTGGTAGACGGTTTCCAGCGCGGCGAGCTTTTCGGCGTCGTCAAGGTCGGCGGGCGTCTTGAGCGCCTTGCCCGGGTTAGCTCGAGCGGTGCCGATGCAGATCCCTTGTTGCGTGCGCAGACCGTCGAAGACGAACTTGTCCAGACGAATGTACGCTTCGCCTTCTTTCAGGACGTCGCCGTCTTTGTAAGCCATCAGATGCGTATAGCCGTTCAACATACCGTAGACTTCAATACCGGCGCGCGCAAAGCACTGCGCGGCGCTGCCAATGACCGCGTTCGCCGCCGGAGCGGGACCGCCGGAGAAAAGGATAGCGACTTTTTTGACGTCGGCGTTCGGTTTGGAAGGACTGTTTAATGACGACATATACAACCTTCTTTCATAAAATGTGAGGGTGTGTGAAGACGCGCCGAGCGCGTCGTAAAATTCTGTTCGAACGCGCGGGGAGGCGGCGGAAGAAACCGACGGCGCCCTGCGCGTTATTGATATTCTAGTAGATTCCGAAATTTTTTCAATCGGGCGTCAACGAACAAAAACGAAGCGTTCTGCCGACTCGCAATCATTTGATTCAAGAAGAGCCGTTTTTGAACCTTGCGCATCCTGCCGACGATCGAGAACCTCCCTTAAAGTCATAACAATTTCCCCAAATTTCATTCAGCCGTTTTTTTGACGGGAACAAATCAAGGCGGAGCTCGTCAAACAATTCGCATAGTGTTCTCGAAACTTCGGGCAAGGTTACGATCGATAAAATCGGCGCCTCCTGCAGCAAGGGAATAATGGTATGATATAGTTAAACAGCGCAATTTTGGTAAAAAAGCGCGCTGACAGACGATATGCTGATTTTGGGGCGTTTAAGGCGGCAAAAACCGGATTTCCAAAAAAAACTGCGCGACCCGCGTAAATTGTTTGGCTTGAGCAAAAAACCCAAACGTCTACCTCCGGTCGACTGGAAAAATTAGAATATCCTTGTCAACTAACAAGCAAAAGCAAAGACGTCTGAAAAAAATAAAAATTTTTGTGGTAATTTTAGTCAATTTGTATTAAACTAGATGAAAATACGTCTCTATAGGCGGAGTATGCGCCTTTATGAGTCGAAGCGCGCGTCAAAACCCCGGTTTTGACTGGCGGCGAACGTCGTCGACACGTTTCAACAACAGCGCAAACCCAGTTTTACTGACAAACGGCGCTTAAGTTTTGTTAGAAAAGCCGCGAAACGCGTCTTTTTGACGGACGAACCAGAAACGCGCAAGCGCAGGTCGGAAACAGAGCGGGGCGCCGCTCCGAGCAATTATTTTCCGGCGTTCCGAGCAATTTGGACGTTGGAGATAGACGACCGCGCAAGCCGCCGCGCTTTTTCGTTTGACAAATTTGACAACATCATAGACACGACACGTCGGCTAAGCCGACAAAAGAAAGAGACTCGCGATAGCGTCGTCTGCGGCGCTTGCGTTCGAGTAACACGAAAGTTGGATCCGCTTTCGCTCGCGCGCCGCGTTCGGTAAATATAAACGAAGGAATGAAAACTATGTCGCAATCAGGTAAGCGTTTTCTGTCCGGCCTTGTCAATAGCGTTTTTAGCTCGAAGGAAGCGCGCGCGGAAAAGAATCGCGAACGTTCGCTCTCCGCTAAACGACTCAGTATGGAACCGCTCGAGGCTAGGCAGCTGCTCGCTATCGAGCCGACTCTGCTCAGCGCCATGTCGCAGGCGGAAGTTGCCCAAACGGAAGTCGTCGCTAACGTTCACTCGGTCGATCTTTCCTCCATTGCGACGACCGGCGCGGGCTTAACGCTCACCGTCGACGGTTCGAACGCCGCGTCCGAAGACACGACCGGGACGCGTTACATCGACGCCAATCTGACGGCGAACATCTTCGACCGTCTCATCAGCTGTTCGGAGATGACGTGGGCGGCTTCTCTTGCCAACGCGCTCACTTACACGGGCTGGAGCATGACGTCTATCGTCGATCCGACGAGCGAAGTTCGCCCCGAACAGCAAACGTTCGACTATTTTGCCAATTCCTTCACGAACGACCCCTCGAACGTTGCGTTGGCATACGCGTGGTTCATGGGCGGCGCGAACGAGTACACGCTCCAAGGGAACGACGACTGGGCGCAGATCCTTCCGAACAACGCGAACGGCGGTCTTTTCCCAGCTTCTTCCGGCATTTACGGCGATCCGAGCGAATACTGCAGAGAGTTCCTTGCCGCTGAAATCGCGTCGCCGCTCTACGGTATTGCGACCGACTACCTCAATAACAACTGGGGCGTTGTGTGCGAGATCCACTATCGAAGTTCGATCGGAACCGACGTCGGAACCGGCAACCCCGGTCAAGCCAGATCGACATGGCTCACTCTCTGGGGCTACGAGTACGATTTTTCCTACAATCCGGAAGACAAAGAGTACTACACCGCTATCTACGCGTCGAATCCGTACACCGGCCGCGTCGAGCGCATGACGATCGAGTGGAACGCCGGGCTCAACTCCTACGTCCTGACGAACTTTGAAAGCAACATTTCCGGGCGCGTCCCGTACATCTACTCCTTCACCGTTATCGATCGTATGCCCGGTTACGGCGTCCTGACGCCCGACCAATACGAAAAGAACGACTCGCCCGCCGATTTCGAGATTCCCAACGCGCCTGCCGATCTTGGTCAAATCGACGTCGTCGTTCCGAGCTCTTCTACCGGCTCCGTGCCGAATGGAAACACCTTCACGCTCGATGACTTAACGCTTTATGCGGAAGGTTCTGCCGACGGAACCGTCCCTGCCGACCCCGTCGACTTCTTCAAGTTCGAACTCACGCAAAACGCGTCCTACTCCGACTCCATTATTGTCTCTTATGGAACCGGGTACTTGAATTCTCCCCTGAAGGCGACCCTCTACATCTGCGGACAAGACGGAGAAGCGTATCCTGTAGACCCGGTTGAATTCGGCCGCACTGGCAACCACTTCGTCGCCTCTCCTTCGTCAAAGACGTCCTACTACGTTGGCGAAGACGGCAAGACCTATTCCGAAGTTACCAACGATCTCAGAATCAATATTTCCGG
This sequence comes from Thermoguttaceae bacterium, assembly GCA_028695965.1. GTDB lineage: Bacteria > Planctomycetota > Planctomycetia > Pirellulales > Thermoguttaceae > RUG369. Next base: position 38,058 of record JAQVHZ010000006.1, read on the forward strand.
CTTAACTCCTGGATTCTACTATCTTAAGGTTGAATTTGCCGACGACGTTGTCGGCGGTATTAACACTGGATATTCCATTACGTTCAACGCCGGTTACGACGACCTCTACGAATCGAACGACTCGTTTGAAGAAGTCAAGGCGCTGCCGGTCAGCGCGCCGAACCGTCCGACTGCAAACTTTGGCGTCCTCTACGGCCGCAAATTTGTCGAAGATCTCGTCCTGAAGCAATACGACTACAACGTCAGCGAAACCGACTGGTTCCGCTTCGAAATGACCTCGACCGGTCAAGCGGGCAGCGCCGTCAACGTCTATTACAACTCGACCGCCAACGATATCAACGACTCCGACCTTGACTTCGTCCTCTATCGCGAAAATCCGAACGATCCTTACGGTCGCGGATACACGATGGTCGACCGCAGCTGGCAGGTCATGACGGACGTCGAAACCGTCTCGCTCGAAGGGCTCGAGCCGGGCGTCTATTATATTAAGGTCGTCGGCAACTTGGCGGCTGAAGACGGCGTCTTCGTCAATGTCGAATACAAATTGGAAATTCTGCCGGGCGTCGATCCCAATCTTCCGCCGGACCTCCGCGCCGAAGTCCTGCCCGGCAACAACTGGGAAGGCCCGTTGGTCATTGCGGTCGACCGCTATGTCCCGAGCGATACCGAACAATTCAAGAGCGAAGCGTCTGTCGGTCTGGACGGCAACGTCTACTTGAACTACTCCTTCTCCGTCTACGGCGCGCAAACGCCAGACAAGAAGGCGACCTACGAAGACGTTACGCTCGCGCTCTTCATCAACGGCGTTCGCGTCTCCGCTGCCGATATGCGCGCCGCAATCGCGAAGTCGGGCGTCGTCGCCTCCAAAGCGACCCAGCTCTACGACCTGTTCTGCAACGGCGGCTACACGATGCAAGCCGGCGATTCCTTTGAAGTCCTGAACTTCAATATGGGCAAGATCGCCAGCGCCGATTCGCTCGCGGGCAAGTACTTCGACAGCTCGATTTTCGCTCCGAACGCGATGGTCGTCGTCATTAACCCCGACAACTATACCTACGGCGATACGTTCGGCAAAGTCGTCGACAACTTCACCGTAACCGAAGTCTCGCTCAACTACTTCAACGGTCAGCTCTTTAACGGCACGGTCGCCGCGTCGGTCAACAAGGGCGAAACGGTCAAAGTCTTCCGCAACAACGTCCTTGTCAAGACGTTGAGATATGGCGTCGACGACTTTGTCTTCAAGAACGGCGACGTCGTCGTTACCTCGATCGTCAATCATAACTACGGCGTCGATTCGACCAGCTACCAAGTCAAGCCGGGCGTCCAGGGCGTGCTCGAATACAAGGTCGACAACAACTTCGCGACCGCGTTCTTCGTCTTAGACAACCTGAGCGAAGACGTCTTTGCGCCTAACGCCAGCGTTACCGAGGTGATGAACAGCACGAATCAGCCGGACGAAAATCCGGACCTGGGCGTCGCCAACATCGAATATCTCGATCAAAACGGCGTTTGCCATATCGACAATCTTGTCATCACCGGTAAGAAAGATTCCTACGGCGCCTATATCTCCGACTGGTTCAGGTTCGACCTGCTCACGAGCCAAGAAGACGTCGCGCTCGGAAGAACCAACTATGAGAACGCCTACGTCCAAATTGAAATGGACGACCAGTTCTCGGCAGTCAGCGACCCGAGCAACGTCGGCGACCTCGACCTCTACCTCTACCGAGTCATTCAAACGGACAACACAATCTCCTTCGACGAAGCGTTTGAACGAGGCGCGTACCGCCTCAGCTTAGTCGCGACCAGCAAAGACGTTCAGTCGACCGAACGCATCAATTTCGCCGACTATGCGATGGACGACGGAACCTATTTCGTCTGCGTCTCCGGATTCAACGGCGCTGCGAACCGCTACTCGCTCGAAATCGGCGGATTCACGCATTCCGGCGATATTCTCCCGACCGATCCGGCCCAATACTTCACCGAAGACAACGTTACGATCCTGAACTCCGTCGCCACCGTGAAATGGCGCGTTCCGACGACCGACTACGTCTCCCGCGCGATCGTTTCCTACCGCGCGGTCGGTTCGCAAGACTGGATCGTCGCCGGCGAATTCAAGCCGTCCGTTACCTCCTGCAAGATCGCGGGTCTTGATCCTAACACCGAATACGAATTCCAACTTGCCGTTACAAACTTCTTCGTCCAAGACAATCCGTTGACCGCAACCGTTGCGAAGAAGACGGCTGATTACCTGAACGAGGTCGTTTACCGCGCGGTCATCGTCGGCGTGTCCGATTACCCCGGCGCCTCCGCCGACCTCGTCGCGGCCGCCAACGACGCCGAAGCGTTCCGCGACGCGCTTCTCACGGATCCGCAGTGGGCGGAAGAGAATATCACCGTTCTCTTAAACGACAGCGCGACTAAATCGAACGTCCTCGACGCGATCGCCAGCGTTGGATACGTCTCCGACGACAACGACGTCCTCGTCTTCTACTTCGCCGGGTCCGGATCCCGCGCCGTAACGGGCAGCAACACCGTCGGTTACCTGAAGACCTACGGAAGTACCCGTTCCGCTTACCTGTCCAGCAGCGAACTCGCCGACGCTATGTCGAAAGTCGCCGCCGGTTCTAAGCAATTCATCTTGGACGCCGGACAGGTTACGCCGGGCATTACGGAAACCGTCGTCCACTATGACGCGTTCATCGACAAGCTTTCCAACATGACCAAGAACGGCGCTTCGGAGCGCCTGGCGCAAGTTGCCGTCTTGACGTCTGGCGAAAATGGCGACGTTTCGCCTGTCGGACAAGGAAGCCGAACGGTCTTCAGCGCCGTTCTCGTCGACGCCATTAAGTATTACAGCGAAGTCCTCACCGCCGAAGAAGCCGAAGCGATCAACGACGCTAACGTCGGCGCCTACGTTACGACTCGTCCCGCGATCGAATCGGACGGTCGCGTCGCATTCGACGAACTCGCCGATTATCTGAACTCCGACAAGCGTTTCGAAGCCTACGAAATGACCGCGATGCACGCTACCAACACCGAAGGCGTCCAGACGATCATGATGAACGGTTACTGGAGCGAATCGGACGAATACGGCGATTTCTGGCTTGAACAGGACGCTATCGTCGTTACGACGACCGTCGATACCGTCGACGACCACGACGGCAAGATCTCGCTGCGCGAAGCCGCTAACTTGATCGGCACGACCCTGAATCGCGCGACGGAACTGAAAAACGGCGACGCGTTCACCATTCTTGCCGGCTCGATCATTACGCTCGGTTCCAACACCGGGAAGCTTGTCGACGACGTCCAAGTCGCCTACTCGAACGGAACTTTCCGAACGACTTCCGCTTGCTCGCTCGAAATCGGCACGAAGATCGTCGACTTCAACAAGATCGGCAACCTCGTCGGATGGACGAGCGAGAACTGGAACGACGGCAATGTCGACGTCGTCGACGACAAGGGCTTAGAAGTAGCCGACGTCGCCTTCAACTTGCGCGCTAACATCGGCTCGACCATCGTCGACAAAGAAGAGTACATTATCTACGACGACCTCGAAGAAGGGGACGTCCTCTACACCGCCGCCGTCAACGGCAAAGCGGCGGTCGTTACCAAGATCGGTCAACACTACCGACTGGTAATCGACGGCGTCGTCTACAACAAGACGACCGGTCTCTACCGCAAGACGCTTGATGAAAACGGCGCTGAAATCTACGAACCCGTTACGATTTCCACCTTCGTCTCTATCGATCAAGACGTCGTCCTCAAGAAGATCGTCTTCGACCCGTCTCTCGAAGGCCAAGCGATTACGGTCAACGCCGGCAAGGGTGCGATCGTCTTCACGAAGGGCGCGATTATCGACGCGACAGCCCTCAAGGGCGGCCTCGAATTTAATGGCGAAGGTCAAAATGCCTTACTCAAAGTAACCGGCGATAAGCTCGTTACGCTGATCGGCGCCAAAATTACGAACTCGAAGGGCGCCGCGATCATCGTCGATAACGGAGCCGACTTCGAACTCGCCAACTCCGTCGTCTATCGCAACGACGGCGGCGCCGAAGGTCTCTTCGCCAACGACGGCAATATGACGTTTGTCAACGTCACGATCGTGAACAATAAAGCCAATGGCAACCTGTTCGCGGGAACCGGGACAGCGGCTCTGAAGAACTCGATCGTCGCTTTGAATGCGGGCGGTTTGAACGGATTTGCCTTCGACGCGACGTGCGTTGTCGTCGGTTCTGCGACGAATCCCGGATTCAACGACGCCGCAAAGAACGACTACACCCTCGTCAAGACCTCCGACGCCGTCGACATTGGCGACAACTCCGCCGTCAACCTGCGCTGCGGATTCGTGCTCGACTACGACCTCGCCGGTTCCGAACGCTACGCTATCGGCGGCACGATCGACGCGGGCGCGTTCGAGTACACCGTCCCCGAAGAAGACCGCGAAACTCCGTCGACGGTCGTTACCATCCTTGCCGATATTGTCGATCCGACCGACGGCGAAATTTCCTTGCGCGAAGCGATCGCATACGCTGGAACGACTTATCGCGTCGAATACAACCTCGTCGAAGGCGACGTCGTTACCGACGCCGACGGGAACGAGTACGAAGTCAAAAACGGCAGGCTCGTCTCCTTTGACGGCGTTACTGCAATCCAATACGGCACGTACTACACCGTAGCCGGCGTCTATATGGTCGACGCATATGGCGGTTCGACGCCTCTCAACGAAGGCGAAGTCGTCACGTTGGCCAGCGGAACCAAAGCGACCGTTGTCGGAACGAAGCTGCAATACGCTTCCGGCGTCCCGGTCGAAGCTGGCGCGACATTTACCCGTGAAGACGGAACTAAGGGCGCTCTCTCCTACGGCGCGGTCGTCGACTTCCATCGCAACGATAGGATCACTCTCCCGTTGACCGCCGCGATGATCGACCCTGCCACGCCGGTCGGAACATTCGACGCCGGTACGTACGTCCTGACGTACCAGACGAACGGTACCTTCAGAACGACTCTCCAAGTTACCACGACTGAAAATAACCAAACGACGACAACCCCGTTTGAAGCGAACTTCAGACTCGTTGCGAACACTCCGTTCTCGTTCGTCGACGAGGACGGCTCCGTCCTTACCAGCGCGAGAATTGCCACTTCGCGCAACGTCGACCTTGAAGACGGAAAATATGTCCTCATCAACAATTTGACCGAAACGATCGACGGCAAGTCCGTGGTAATCTACGCCGCCGGAGCGCAATTCACGCTGGCGCGCGGCGTCTTCACGGACGCCGACGACTTCGTCGTCAAAATGCCTAAGGGAACGCAGCTTTCCGCTCCGTCCGGCGCGACCGTCTCTTACCAGACCTCGAACTTCACGCCCGCCAATCTCGCCGAAGGCGCCGACCTCGTCTGCGCAGACGGCGTGACCAGGCAGTTCAAAGCGGGGCTCACCCTCTACGAACAAGTCGAACTTGGCAAGACGATCGGGTTCAAGAAGGGCTTGGAAGGCGGAACGGTCGTCCTCGACCGCGGCGCTATTATCGTCGAACGCGCTATCACGCTCGACGCCGCTCTGAACGCCGGACTGACCGTCGATGCGCAAAACGCCAGCCGCGTCTTCACCGTCGATACCTACCGTGAATCGAGCGCGACTGCGACCGTCAACATGAACGGGCTCACCCTCGTGAACGGCGCCGCGGAAGAAGGCGGGTTGATTTACGTCGCTAAGGGCTCCAACTTGAAGCTGACCGACTCCGCCCTTTCCAACGCGACCGCGACCTACGGCGGCGCGATCTACAACGCTGGCAAGACGTCGTTTGAAGCAGCTACGAAGACGACGTCTATTACCAACACGACGGCGACCCAAGGCGGCGCGATTTACAACGTCGGCACGATGACGGCGTCCGCCGCGACGATCAACAACGTTACGGCGTCCGACAAGGGCGGCGCGGCGTACAACACCGGCGTCTTGAGCCTTGCCGGCGCGAAGATTAACGCTGCGAAAGCCAACTACGGCGGCGCGGTTTACAACCTCGGCACGGTCTCTGTGACCAAGGGCGCGGAGATTACGAACTCCGAAGCGCTCTATCACGGCGGCGCGATCTATAACGCCAACGCGGCGACCGCTATCAACGCGACCTTCAGCGGCAACAAGGCGTCCTATGGCGGCGCGCTCTACAACGCCGCAGGCAAAGCCTCCTTCACCAACGTCAAAGCGCTGGGCAATAAGGGAACGTACGGCGGCGCGATCTACGACGCGGCGCAGTTCTTTGCGACCCGCACCGTCTTCGCAGAAAACTCTGCGTCGATAAGCGGCGCGGCCCTCTTTACGGTCGGCAAATCGACGGTTGTCAGCTCCCTTGCTCTTGCGAACAAGGCGACCAGCTCCGCTGGCGAATACGCGTTCTATGCCAACGACGGCGGCGCGTTGACGCTCGTCAACGACACGATCGTCGGCAACAAAGTCCATGGCGTCTTCGGCAAGAATGCGGCGGTTGTGATTAACAACTCGATCGTCGGTCAAAACGCCGGTATCGATCTTGGCTCCAACGCCTCGACGTTCGAAGTCGAATACAGCATGATCGAATCGACGGCGACGCCCCTTTCCGCGACGAACCTCGCCTACGCGCCGAACTTCAAGAGCTTCGATCCCGCCGCCAACTGGACCGACTGGTCCCTCATGTTGGCGACCGGTTCCGCCGCTATCGACTCCGGCTCCATCGACAAGGCGTACTACTACAACTTCAACGGCGCTAAGACGACCTTGACCGTCGATTTCAACGGCAACGCGCGCTTAGCTGGCGAAGGCGTCGATATCGGCGCCTATGAACTGAGCGATATCGCCGAAGATTTCTCCACTGTCGTTACTACGTTCGACGATATTGTCGACCCGACCGACGGGCTCGTCTCGCTCCGCGAAGCGATTCGTTACGCGGCCTCCGGAAAGACGGTCGCCGAACGCACCGTTACGTTCTCCAGCGACCTCTTCCCGATCACAAACGAAGGAACCGTCTACCTCAGCCCCGAGCTGCAGACGATCGTCATCGGCACGGCTGTTACCGTTACTTCCGCGTATACAAACGAATTTGGCGAAACTGCGTACCGCGATATTACGATCAGCGGCGAGCGCTCTGACGCGCCGTTGTTCATGCTCCTTGACGGCGCCGACGTCGATATGCGCGGCTTGACCTTTGCCGACGGTCATGCGACCGGCACAAACCCGAGCGGCGGCGCGTTCATCGTCCGCAACGGCGTCTTGAGCGTGGTCGACTCCAAGTTTGTCGGCAACAAGGCCGACCGCAACGGCGGCGCGTTCTACCAAGAAGACGGCTCGGTCTTCATCGTGAACTCGTTGATGTACGACAACAGCGCCAACAAGGCCCGCGGCTATGGCGGCGCGTACTGCCAGACCGGCGGTCAAGCGTTCATTTACAACACGACGATCGCCGCTAACGACGCGGCTGTCTACGGCGGTATCTTCGCTAACGACGGCTTGCTTGTCCTTGCGAACTCGATCGTCGCGGGCAACGCGGGCGCGCAAAACGTCGACGTCTACGCAACGAACATCGAAGCGACCTCGAACCTCATCGGCGCTATGGACGCGTGGCGTTCGGTCAACGGCTTGAACGGCAACATTGTCGGCTCGCCGCTCAGCGTCGTCGACCCGCTCTTTAAGGACTTCGGAAATCGCGATTTCCACCTCGACGACGGCTCGCTCGCGATTAACTCCGGCGTCAACGCGTACGCCTACGGTCCCGACGGCGTCCGGCTCAAGCTCGACCTCGACGCCAACGAACGCATCGTCGGCGGCGTCGTCGACATGGGGTGCTACGAATCGGTAATGGCGGACGTTCCTTCGACCGTCGTTACTACGCTCCGAGACGTCGTCGACCAGGAAGACGGGCTCAGCACCCTGCGCGAAGCGATCGAATACGCTAAGCAGTACAACCTGCCCGTTACGTTCGATCTGGGCGACGATTTCTTCGGCGACGCCACGATCTATCTCGATTCGGCGCTCGGCGCGATCGACGTCGTCAGCAACCTCGTTATCGACGCAAGCAACATTCCCGGCGGCTTGACGATCGTCGGAAGCGACAACCGTATCTTCTTCGTTCACAAGAGCGGCTCGATTCTCGAAGACGGCTCGCAAACGACCGAAGACGGCGTCCTCTCCTTGAAGAACATTGCCCTGACCGGCGGTACTGCCGCTCGCGGCGGCGCGGTCTACATGGACGGCGGCGAAATTTACTTCACCAACGTCCTTATCTACGGCAACGACGCCGATGAATACGGCGGCGCCATCTATGGAACCGCGGGTAAAGCCACGCTGCTCAACACGACGATCGCTGGAAACGAAGCTGAAAATTACCAAGGCGTCTACTTCAACGGCGCTCTCTCCTTGCAGAACACGATCATCGCCGCGAACGCGTCCGACTACTCCGCGGCAGATTACAACTACGACCTGTACTGCGGCGGTAGATTGAGTTCCGTCGCGAGCATCGTCGGCTCGACCGACGCGGCTACTGACGCGGTCTTCACCGGCTATAACGGCAATACGTTCGGAACGTCCGAAGATATGGTCGACCCCGGATTCACGGCTCCAGAATCGAACGACTTCTCCTTGAAGCAAGATTCGATCGGCGTCAACGCCGGTTCGAACCGGCTCGTCGGTCAACCCGGCTACTACTCCTCGATTCTGCAAACAGCGTCGAACGCTGTCGTCATTAGGACCGACTTTGTCGGCGCCGACCGCATCGTCGGCGGAACCGTCGATATCGGCGCGTACGAATTCCAAATGACGACCGAAGCGCCTTCTGTCGTCGTTACCACGCTTCTCGACGTCGTCGACCCGTTCGACGGATTGATTTCCTTGCGCGAAGCGATTAACTACGCGGGTTCGTCCTACTACGCCGACGGCGTCATCTCCAAGGTCGGCAGAAGAATTACCTTCGCGCCCGAACTTGCCAACGGCGTCATCGCGCTCCAATCGCCGTTGACGATTACGAAATGCGTCTTCGTCGACGCGACCGACGTTCAAGGAACGATTACCCTTGACGCAGGGCAATTCGACGAAATCAACGCGGTTATCCTGAGCGGTCAAGCAGATTCTGTCGCCGACGAAATCTGGCTCGCCGGTCTCACGATCACCGGCGGTAAAGCCGACTACGGCGCGGGCGTCTATCACACGACCGGTAAAGCGACCCTGATCAACTGCGTTATCTACGGCAACGAAGCCGTCTACGGCGCGGGCGTCGCCTCCGTTGCAGAAAAAGTTGTCGGCGGTCCCGTTGACGCTAATCTCCTCAAGCTCGTCAACGTTACCGTAACGAAGAACGAAGCGTCTGGAGGTTTCTCCGGCGTCTGGAGCATCGGCGCTCCGGTTACGATGTACAACACGATCATTGCGAAGAACACGACCAACGAACAGCCCGGCTTCGACGTCTCCATCAGCTCCGTCGGCGAACTGCTCTCCACGATGATTGGCGCCGCTGCAAACGGTTTTGCACAAACGTATGCCGATACCGACAATGTCGTCGGCACGCCCGCGTTGCCTGTCGACCCAGTCTTTACGAACTACGACGCCAACGACTTCACGCTTGCACGCAAGCAAGACGGAGTTGTTTCTCCGGCGATCAATAAGGGCGACAATATCCTTATCTACCTGCCGGACGGATCTATCTCCGCAACCGACGCCGCCTCCAACCTTCGCGTCATCGGCGGCGTGGTCGATATGGGCGCATACGAGTCGACGATGGGACCGACCGAAATCCCAAGCACGATGGTTACCACGCTCGACGACGTCGTCAACGCTTACGACGGTTTGATTTCGTTGCGTGAAGCGACAGAGTATGCCAATAACTACGGCTTAGGCTCCACGATTACCTTTGCGGAACGTCTCGCCGGCGGAACGATCTACCTGAACAGCTCGCTCACGCTCAGTAAAAATATCACGATCGACGGTCTCGAAAACAACGTTACGGGCATAACCCTGACGACCGCCAACGGCGTGACGGATCAAAGCGTTATTTACGTCAATAGCGGCGATGCGGTTGTCAACGGTCTGGAGATCAACAACCGCTACACCGAGCGTCGTCAAAACGGCGAAATGCTTGCAGTCGACAAGGGCGGCGCAATCTACGTCCGCACTGGTTCGATCGCCGTCTACAACTCCTTGATTGCCGACAACGCCGCGCATACCGGTTCAGCGATCTATATGAATGAGGAAAGCGAATCTGCCGCCGTTACGCTTGTCAACTGCACCGTTGTCGCCAACACAGCTTTGTCGAACGACGTTAACAGAGGAGCCGCTATTTACAGCACAAGCGGAGTTTTGAACCTCTGGAACACGATTGTTGCTGCAAACAATGCAGCGGGCGGAGGCGTCGCGCAGGACGTCTACAAGGGCGCAGTCAAGAAGATGACCGACACTGTCGTCGAACGCGTCTCCCAAACGGTTCAAGTGCCTCAGTACGCCGAACCTGCTATTACGCTTCAAAATGGCGACACGCTCGTGTATAATTATCAGACGCTGACCTATCAAGACGGCGCGTATTACAGCAACTACGGAACCGCCTGGCAACAAACCGTTCACATTCCAGATCTTGAACAAGTAACGATGACGAAGTCTGTTACGGCGACCTACCATTCGAACGATTGGTTCGTCGACAACGTAGCCTTCAACTTCGACAACCAGCAGGGCGATTCTGCGACCTACTACAACGCCCTGACAGGGAAGACTTCGACTGTTTACTATCAATCCGGCGGATTCCGTCTTGACGGCGCTCCAATCCAATTCAACGAAGGCGATACGCTGACGGCGCCGCAGCGCGACGTCTACGTCAGTCGCGGCGCCAACACGTTTAGCCGCTTGAACGTCCAACGAATCTCCGACTGGTATGGAACCAGCTATGTCGTCCTTCCTGCTACGTTGCACGAATATGCACAGCAGGTACAAAGTACCTTGCAAGCGCAGTTGCAGACGATTACGAGCTACAAGAAGACGGTCAACGGCGTTGAGATGTCGTACCCGATTCAAAGCGCGAACGTGGAAATCACTAACTACAGCGCGACGATCATTCAGGCTGGCGTAAATTACAGCGTCGACTTCGGCGTTACCGCGAGGTACACCTATGTGACTCAAGGCGGCGCGACCGTTCTGAATTCCTATATCTCCCTCTCCGACTCGCTCGGCTCCATCACGGCTGGCAACGGCTCGCTGATTGGAACGGCGACCAACGACCTTTCCGGAGAAACCGCAAGTATGTTTGTCGACCTCGACAACGCAGACTACAACCTTGTCGAGACCGCGATCGCGACCAACGGCGGCAAATATGCCTACCTGAATCAAAAAGCGATTAGCGGAACCTTCACCTCCAAGGATATCGAAGGAAGACCGCGCGTTTACTACAAGTCCATCGATATGGGCGCGTACGAAAACCAGAAGGCTAAAGATTCAACGATAACCTATGTTGCCGGCAGGTCCGTTATGATGACCGTGACTACGGCGCGCGACGTTGTCAATCCTTCCGACGGCATTACCTCCTTGCGCGAAGCGCTCTCGATGGCAGACAGGCTTGCAAGTAGCGGTTACACCGATATTAGCATCATTACTGATAATAATTACCATATCCACGTCGATTCTACGCTCGGTCCTCTTTCGATTAATGTGCCTCTTACCATTGATGGATACAGTATGACGATCGACAGCGAGAACTCCTCGTGCGGATTCGTCGTCGACACGAACGGTAAAGTTACGTTGAACAACTTGATTATTACCAAGGGCGTTGGCGTCTATGGCGGCGGGCTTAAGTTATCCGGCGGCGAACTCGTCTTGAACAACTGTCTGATCTACGAGTGCGAAGCGGTCATACAAGGCGGCGCAGTCTACGCCGAAGCTGGAACGACCCTCGAATTGCGCAACACGACGGTCGCCAAGAACGTCTCCGCGACAGGAAGCGGCGTCTATGGAGCCGACGGTTCCACGATCAAGTTGTACAACTCGATTCTTGCGAAGAATCGCACCCCCGTCGCCGGGCAAAATGAAACGGACGTCTACTCCGAAGGCGATATCTCGATCTTCTACTCCTTGATCGGCAACGCAGGGACTTCGCAGGCAGCCGCGCAGCTCAGCGCCAAGGCCGTCAACTCGCTCATTGGATATGGATTCGACAACGCGTTCGATCCGATGTTTATGAACGAAGTCGACGGAAACTTCCGCATCTCCGCGATCGACAGCCCCGCAAAGAACGCAGGATCTGGCGCGTACGTCCTTGGCGGCGCGTTTGACCTCGACTTCAATTCTCTTTCTGGAGGAAGACCTGTAAGCATGGGCGCTTACCAGCTTGGTAGAGAAATGTACTCCACGATCGTCACGACAGCAGACGACGTCGTCGATCCTTACGACGGTTTGATCTCCTTGCGCGAAGCGATTTACTACTCCGCAGACAATATTAACGGAACCGGCGCTTCGAAACCGTACAACAGCGCGTATGCCGCGACTAACGCGATGAACGACGGCAACGTCTACAGAGCGACCTACTACAGTCCAATTACTTTCGATCCGAGCTTGGCAGGTCAAACGATTCGCCTTACCAGCCCCTTGATGTTCGACTATACGTCGTACAGCGGCGCCGTCTACGATTACCTCATCGACGGCTCGTCCCTGAGTAAAATGGCTAAGGGCGGAATCACGATCGACTGCTCCGGAATCCAACCCGGCGGCGGCGGTGGTGTAACGGCTCAGGGCGCGTTCAATATTCTCGGCGACGCCGTACCGGCGGATAACTTGTATTGGCCCGTTTCGCTCGATATCCGCAACGTTACAATCACCGGATATCGTTCCACAACTGGCGCCGAGAGCAATACGGCGTTTTATGTCAATAACTGGGGTATGTTGACTATGCGCAACTGCCTGGTCGACGGGTTCCAGACGACAATTACCGTTACTGACAACGACTCCGACCAAGCTGGTTTGGTTCATGTTTACAACTCGACGCTTGTTGGAAGGGTTCAAGTCGAGGGCATGATGTATATGTACAACACGTTGTTGGCTGGCTACGCTTATATTGTTCCTAAGCAAAACAATCCAGCATACCGTACTTGCAACGCCTACTCGTCTTTCATCCCTGCCTATAGCGGACTTTATCGGTTCGGCGGCGATACGACGCCTTCGTACTACGACATTGAAGAACAATTTGTTGATTTCACCGCTAGAAACTACCACCTTGCGGAAGGCTCGCTTTGTAACAACCGAGGCAACAACGCGTACGTTCAAACGTTGGCTCCGACTCATGCAGACGCAGAAGTCGACGCCGCCGGCAACGGGCGTGTCTTCAGCATCGTCGAGATCGGCTGTTTTGAATCGGTCGGCGTCTTAGACGTTCCTTCTACAGTAGTTACGACTACTGATGACGTCATCGACTACACTGACGGTCTTATCTCGATCCGAGAAGCGATCATTTACGCTCAACAAGCTTTCGGCGGTCGCACCGTTCGATTCAGCGAAGAAATTGCCGGTAAGACGATCACGCTTGACGGTCCGATCGTTCTCGAAAGAGACGTCTACATCGACGGCGGCGCTAACGATATCACCATCGACGGCGGTCAAAACGGCTCGGTCTTCGAAATCAACGTCTTGTCAGTCCAGGCGAACGTCACGGACGTTCGTCTGGACAACCTGACCCTCACCGGCGGTCGCACCGACGGCAATGGCGGCGCGATCAGCATCGCTAGCGGCAACGTGTACGTCTCCAACCTCGATATTTACGGCAACACCGCCACAAATTACGGCGGCGCGATCTATGCGTACGACAGCGAGTTGTCGATCATCAACAGCCGCATCGGCGGCAACGCCGCCCACTACTACGGCGGCGTCGTCAACGAGTTCGGCAAGACGGTCATGTCGAACAGCTACGTCGCGGAAAACAACGCCTTGATCAGCACGGCAACCGCCGATATCTGGGGTCGCGCGGCGGTCAACTACGTCAACAGCAGGAATAACGTTGTCGGTTCTGTCGCCGATAATATCAAGCTGTACAACGGCGTTGACGGCAACCGCGTCGGAACCGCGGCGAACCCAATCAAGCCGTTTGTGAACGCCGCGGCGGGCAACCTCACCGTCTTGAACGAGTGGGACAACACCGGCTCCGGCGCCGTCCTTGAAGACGCGTTTGCCGAGCTCGCTGACGAACTCGCAATCGAACTTGACGAAGACTTCGGAGTTCTCGACAACGATTGGTTCGAGTTCTAAAGTTGAGCGTTCATAAGCCCAGCCCGGCGCCGAAAGGCGTCGGGACTTGGAAGGAAACCTTATACAAGAATCTTTGATACGGTTCGGGTTGGATTCCCGGGACGTCCGATTGGGCGTCCCGGGAATTTTTGTACGCAGTAGAAGAACCGGCTTAAAAGCAAAAATATCCTTTTAAAATCTCTTAAGTTTCCAAAAAATTTTTTCAATTGAAGAAAATTTCTTTTGCTCGTGAATTACCGCGCGAAATATAAAGAATACAATTGTTTCTCATGGAATAATTGTAAAAATCCGACGTATGACTAAAGAGAAGAACCGGTTTAGACGAAAAAGTTATTACAAGATGGAAAGAACGAACGTCAACTTGAGGCGTTTGGCGCGCAGAGAAAAGGATTTCCGGACGCGCATTTCCTCTTGTAGTCGGAATGGATTCCGGCGACATTAATTGATTTATAACGCGAAAGGGTTGAGGGCGGAAAGGATTTCACCTCCATCTGTCGCGACGAGGAAGGTTCCTCTTTCCTTGTAGATCGTACGTTCCCAGGGGGGGAATAGTCCGGCGATTCGATTTATTCGGTCGTCGGACTTTTTTCATTAACGCCTTTCAGCGCCGCGGCGACGCGTTTCAAGCCGCTGAGCGTCGCGCGAAAGACGGGCGTCTTCTTGAACAGGCGTCGGAACGCGCTTTCGTCGAGCCGTTCGACGGCGTCGAGCGGAACACAGGTCGGCTCTGCGGCGCCGACGCCGACGTTTCTCGGACACGCGCGCTGACACTCGTCGCAGCCGAAGAGTCGGTCGGCTAAATGACGCGCGATATCTTCCGGTATCTCCGCGCGATTCTCGATCGTCCAGAAATTTAAACAGCGCCTGGAGTCGAGCGTTCTGTCGCCGCGAAGCGCGCCGGTCGGGCACGCGTCGACGCAGCGCCGACAGGTTAAACAGAGTTTTTCCGCTTCTTCGGCGTCAAAGGGCGCTTTTTTTTCCAGTTCGCGTAGCCGCGCGCGCGCCGCAAGATACGCCGAACTGTCGGCGAACCCGGTCGCCTCGTGAAAAGGAACGGAAACGAGCAGCTCGCCCAGAAAGACTCGAGAACCGGAGTCGGGCGTAACAAGCAGAGAATGCAGCCCGATAAAACCCAGACCAGCCGCGCGCGCCCAGTCCTTTTCGAGGATCGGAGCCGTGTCGACCGCGCGGCGCGTCGACGCGCCAGGGAATCGTTCGCGGACAAACGCTTCGAGCGCTTGGAGCTTCTTGCGCAAGAGATCGTGATAGTCGAGACACGACGCGTAGCCGACGATCGTTCCATCCTGGGCGTCCGCCGCGCTTGAGATTAATTCGGTCGACGCGTCAAGCGCCGCGCGCGCCGACGCCGATTCTTCGTAAAGCCGCCCTTCCGTCAGAGTTGCGACAAAGACCGTTTGGACGTCGGGCAGTACGGACGTCAAATCGCGGCGCTTTTCCGGCGCGTCCGTGACGTAGTCAAGGTTCGCGCAATAGCCCTGACGAACGCGCTCGAGAAAGAGCTCGTACGTCCTTGCCTCCTGCGCTGGCGCGGCGCCGACGTCCGCTAAGCCAAGTTCGAGCGCGCGGCGGCGAAACTCGCAATAGAACGAAGAGAATCCGAGCGCGTCGAGCACGCAAGAAATGGCGGCGCCGTCGTCAACGGCGCGCTTGGGCGCGTCGACAACGGCGTCTTCGGGTGGAAACGAACAGGGATCGAACAAGATGAAACTCGTCAATGATAGGACGCGGGAACGATCGTTGGAACGTTCGCGCGCGTCGTACTGATCACTCTGTCGGTGTAAGGCGACCCTGCGGGTCGACGGAATACGTCCGTGTCGACCGCGGGGATGGAAACGTATTTCCCGCCTTGCGCTCTTCCGCTTTCTTTGATAGCGTCTTCAGCTTCGCGCCCGGCGATTCTCGTCGGCTCTTTCATATCGATCGCCAACGAGGTGTTTGCGTATCCAAAATTGGATTCGTCGGGGGACTTGGCGCCTTCTTGGGAAGGCTTCTCAGAGGACTGTGGGGAAGCGGCTTCTGTCGATTCTTGCGCCTCCGGCGACACGCGCGTTTCCGACGATTGAAACTCGACGGGAATCGCGGAGTCGCTCGGACTCGAGGCGTTGTTGGCGTCTGCCGCCGCGCTGAGGTTCTTGGCAGGCGGGCCGGGAAGATCGCCTTCTCGAATGACGTTAGGGAAGGAAAAGACGCTCAACCAAAGGCAAAGAACGACAAGGATCGCCGACATGATGACTCCTGATAATCTAGCCATTTTCTCATCTCGCTCTTGTTCATGCTTTGACTCTGTCGCGGTCCGCGCGACGCGCCGATCGCTGAAATTCAACGGCGGCGCTGCGCAAACGCGCTAAATTCTTGTTAATGGGAATGTTGAACGACATAGCTGAGAACTGACGGCAAAGGCGCGACAAAAACGAACACGCGTTTTTTAAAATTGCCTATTTTGCCAAAAGCCCTCAAATTTACTATATCGGCATTCTAGCCGTTTTCCCGGCAAGGTCAACAAGAAATATTGCATATTAAAAAGATAATCTTGGATAACAAAAAAAGATTTATGGGTTGTATTGATTTTTACGGCTGGCGCGTTGAGTAATCGGAGCCTGCTTATAAAAAAACGACGGAGAAAAATTTTTGTCGAGTCGTTGACGTCGACGAAAAGGGCGCTAGAATACGCCTGTCTCATCACTGGGGTATAGCGTAATGGTTAGCGCGACTGGCTCTGAACCAGTTAGTCGGGGTTCGAATCCCTGTACCCCAGCTTTTTTATTTCTTGACGGGTTCAGCGCTCTTTCTTTGCGTTCGGTTCTATTCTTTTTAGTCAGCAGCGTTCTTTCGCGCTGAGTCAGTTTGTTTCTGCAGTAAAAATCAGAAAGTGGGTTCCAAAGAGGGGAGATGTGAGAATCTGCCTGCGAATCCTCAACTGACGAGACTTTGCAGCAAGATAGGGCAGGTCGGCGACAGAAGCGCCCGCGCGTTTAAGAGAAACGAACCGTTATGCCTATATACGCAAAAAGAGCTCTAATCAATGGGGAAATCGATTAAAGCTCCGGAAACGCCGCACTGCGCTCGGCATAGCCGAAACGGCGTTAAATTCGAACAAGGGGTCAAGCGGCGGTAGCCAAGATACTCTCTCTCCACCAACAGCGACGTTTACTACGTTTCAACATATTCAGGACTCCTTGATTGGGGGCTTATGAAGAAAGGGGAGTTGACGCGGCTGCGTCAAAGGCAGGGAATTTCTGTATCCTCCTTGAAGTGGAATTCAATATAGCACAAATCGAAAAGTCGGCAAGTAGAAAACACACAATTGCAGTAAATTTTTCTTATCTGTGTGAGTTTTTGTAAGCGCTGTAAAAGCTTATGTTGCAAAAAAGACAAGCTAACGGCAAGAAATAAAAAACGCCGTCGTGCAAAAAAACGACGGCGTCGAAACGAGCTGACGTTTCAGTTCGCTCGATTAGAAGACGTCAAGATGGAAGTGCTTTCCTTCGTGGAAGCGGCGCGGCGCTGGGTAATAGTTTTGCCACGCGGGGTTGTAGCCGGGGATGCTCATATCGGGCGTACCGAAGTTATGCGGATAGTAGCCGTACGGATAGTTGCGGAAACGCGCCCAATCTTGCATTTCGCCCGTCGGAACGGCGTAGGGCGACGCCTGAACGATCTGACGCTGACGACCAATACGGTCGTTGCGCTCAGCCGCGCGTTGACCAGCGCGAGCGCGGAAGCCAGCAGCGGGCGCGCCGACAAAACCGCCGCCGTAACGACCGTCAAACGCGCCGCCGTAACCGAAGCCAAAGCCGTCGCCATAAGCGACATGCGCGCCGCCCAAGCGACCGCCTAAACGACCGCCAAGCCCGAAGCCGGGCGCGCAGTCTTCGCAGCAATCGTCAAGAGGTTGAATGATTGTTTGAGACGCGTCGACAGCGGGCGCGGGAACTGCCGTTTCAACAACGTCTTGAGCGTGAACGTTTGCAACGGCTAACCCAAACGCCGCTGCAAAGCAAAGGACCAAATTCAATTTCATGTCATCCTCCTTAGGATTCTGCCGCAAACCGCGACCCAAAACACGCCGACGAAACAGGAGACGCCAATCTGACGCGGCGACGCCCAAGTTTCCGTCAAACGCACCACAAATATTCTCGACGCAAAGCGCAGGCGCAACGCAACCGGCGACAGGACGCCCCCTCGTTGGAAAAGGCGCCCTGAGAGATAGATTCTTTGCGTATATTTTTTTACACTATCTACCTTATCTTCTCTATCGGCGTCGGTAAAGAGCATACGCAAAAAAAATCTCCACTTTATCTTAGGAAAACTGCTCTTCACTTCCAAAAAACGAAAAAGACGTTATAATACCAACTCGAGTTGAGTGGCGTCCGCGCTTCTAGCAAGGCGTCCAGCGCTTTGTCGTTCGTTTCAGCCTTGGGAGGTTCCGGTGTTCACCGTCGCGCGTGAGTTTTCTTTTTCATATGGTCATCGACTCTATCGCTATGAAGGCAAGTGCCGACGCCTGCATGGACACAACGCCGAAGTCTGCGTCGAAATCGATATGCGCGAATTGGACGAGCAGGGTATGGCGCTCGATTTTGTCAGTCTCAAAGAGATTGTCGGAAAATGGATCGACGACGAACTCGATCATCGCGTCTTTCTTGCAAAAGACGACCCGATCGCGCAAACGCTTCTCGACGCAGGGGAGCCCGTCGTCCTCGTCGACGGCAATCCGACCGCCGAACTGCTTGCGAAGCTTATCTACGACTACGTCGAATCGCAGGGCCTGAACGTTACTCGCGTCGATTTCTGGGAAACAAAGAGCTGCCGCGCAACGTACGTTAAATGACGCGCCGCGCGCAACGCGCCTAAAAAATAGGGGATAAAATTACGATGAGCGCTCAAAATATAACGTGCATTGTGTGTCCGAGGGGCTGCGCGTTGGAGGTCGACGCAGAGTCGGGAACCGTCGCGGGAAACTCGTGCAAGCGCGGCGTCGACTACGGAATCGCCGAGGCGACCAATCCCGTCCGAACGCTGACGACGACCGTGCGCGTCGTCGACCAGAACGGCGACTATCTGGGCGTCGTCCCCGTCAGAACGTCAGGACCGGCGCCCAAAGGTTGTATGTTTGACGCAATGAAAGTCATCAACGCCGTTCGCGCGACCAAGCCGATTAAACGCGGCGACGTGCTCGTTCCCAATATTTTGAACACGGGCGTCGACGTCGTCGCCACCCGCGAGTTCCTCTAAAATTATCGCAAGCAGCATTGAGTCCGATCGGACGGGCGCGTTCGGTCGGCGCTAGAAGGATACAGAAATGAATAATTGCAAACGCGTCGTGGTCATACCAGACGGTTTTGCGGACGATAAAATAGAATCGCTTGATGATCGCACGCCCATGCAAGCGGCGCAGACGCCGACTTTGGATCGCTGGGCTCCCATGGGCGTGCAGGGTCGTTCGTTCAATGTTCCGAACACGCTTTCGCCCGGCTCCGACGTCGCGACGCTCTCGCTATTAGGCTACGATCCGCTCGAAATGTACACCGGCCGCGCGCCCCTCGAGGTCGCCGCGCAAGGGATCGAAATGGGCCCGAACGACTGGGCGTGGCGGTGCAATCTCGTAACGTTAGAGAACGAGATCATGAAATCGTTCACTGCCGGACACATTTCCAGCGAAGACGGGGCAGAGCTTCTCGGCGATTTACAGCGCGACGTCGCGCCCCTTTGGAAAGAAATTGCGCCCGAAATTGGCGGCTCCGTCGAATTTGTGCCAGGCGTCAGCTATCGCAACGTCGTGATTATTCATCCGGAATCGGACGACAAGCCGCTGCCGTTCGGCCCTGAGACGAAGACCTTTCCGCCGCACGACTATTCCGACCGATCCATCGCGTACGTTCGTCCGCAAGGGCCCGGCGCCGACGCCGTGCGCAAACTGACAGCCGTGTGCGCCGAATACATGAAGACCGCCAGGACGAACGCGCGCCGGGTCGCCGAAGGCAAATTGCCCGCGACCGACTGCTGGCTCTGGGGCCAAGGCAAGCGTCCCTCGACGATTACCTTTGCAGAAAAGTTCAACTGGGGTCAAGGCGCGATGATTACCGCCGTTGACCTCCTTCGCGGTATCGCAACGATTCTAGGCTGGGACGTTCTCGACGTCCCCGGCGCGACCGGATACGTCGACACGAATTTTGCCGGTAAAGGCGAAGCGGCGGCCAAAGCGCTCGACGATTACGATATCGTCGTCGTTCACGTCGAAGCGCCCGACGAGGCAGGACACGAAGGAAGCGTCGAGAAGAAGATTCGGTCGCTCGAACAGATCGATCAGGAAACGCTCCCGCCCATCTTGGAGAAATTACAGACGTTCTCCAATTGGCGGCTGTTGATTTCTCCGGACCATCCGACCCCTGTCGCAACGAAGACGCACTCGCGCGGACACGTTCCGTGGATGATCCTCGGTTCGGACGTAACGGGCGACGGCATGACGTCTTACGACGAAACAACCGGCGAAGCGTCGAGTCGATTCTATCACGAAGGCAGCGAGCTCATGGAGCTCTTCCTGCACGGGGCCCTCTGACCGTTTTAAATTTCAGATAAAAGGAGCTTTGATATGAAACGAATTTTTAGCGCCGCCCTCTGCGCGACGATTATCTTCTCCTTCCTCTCCAAAGCGTCGGCTGCGGAGAAAAAAGAAGAAAAACCTGTCTTTGACGCGATCGCCGCCTCGCAAGCCGACGACGATAAGTACGAATGGACCTATCTGTTTGACGGCGAGTCCCTGAAAAACTGGACCGCTATCCAAGACGGGGACGACATTGTCCGAGTCGAAGACGACGTCCTCGTCTTGGGCATGGGCCCGACGACCACGTTGATTCGATTCGAAGAAGAAGGCTCCGAAATCACGATCCCGCGCGAGAATTACGAAATCGAGTACGTTTCGCGCCGGACCGCCGGCGTGGACTTCTTCTCCGCCTTGACCTTTCCGATCGGCGACAAGTACGTAACGTTCGTTAACGGCGGCTGGGGCGGCTTTGTCGTTGGAATCTCGAATATCGACGATATGGACGCGTCGGAAAACTCCACGTCGAGCTTCATGAACTTCAAGACGGACCAATGGTACCGTTTCCGCGTCCAAGTGACGAATCGAGCCCTGCGCGTCTGGATCAACGACGAAAAAATCATTGATTACATTGTCGAAGGCCATTCTTTGCGCACGCGCTTTGAAGTCTCGCGCTGCGAACCGCTCGGATTCGCCAGCTGGGCCAGCGAAGGCGAATTGAAAGTCGTTCGCACTCGCGCGCTGACCGAAGAGGAAATCGCAGAGATCGACGCGAACGCTGTGGAAGCCGCTCGATTCTCGTTTTGACGCGGCGGCGCGCCCTTTGTTGAGAAAGAACGCTGATGGAACCGAAGGAACAAACCTTTGTCATGTTGAAGCCGGACGCCGTAGAGCGCGGCTTAATTGGAGAAATCGTCGCGCGATTGGAGCGTAAAGGGCTGAAGCCCGTCAAGTTTCTTTGGCGCGACGTCTCTCTTGAACTGGCGAAACAACATTACGCGCATCTGGTCGACAAGCCGTTCTTTCCGAAAATTGCCGCCTTTATCACGCGCGGCCCCGTCATTGCGACAATTTGGGAAGGCCGAGCCGCCGTCGAGGTCGTGCGTCGGCTCGTCGGCGCCACCGACCCCGTGAAAGCCGAGCCGGGCACGATTCGAGGCGATTACGGACTCAATATGACGGAGAATCTCGTCCATGCGTCCGATTCTGTCGACGCAGCGAAGCGAGAGATCGACCTTTTCTTCAACTGATTTTTTAGCGCGTCTGCTTAGAGCGCCAGCCGGATCGTCGAGCCGCGGTATTTGCCGGCTCGTCTGGATCCGGTTGGATTTTTCTTGCCTGCGTTCTTGTTCCCCTCTTTTGGTAAATTTCAAAACGTCTCTTGACTCAATTCGAAAAGAAACGTTATAGTCCTCGAACAGCCGTGTTGTCGGCTGAACGCAACGATAATTAATAGTCAATCGTATTCGAGCACAAGGTCGAGAGACGAGTAATATGAACGGTTTAAATAAGTTTATGGTGAGCGTGAGCGCGGCGGTTCTGCTGGGGTTGACCGCCGTAGGCGCCGACGCGGCGGAAAAAGTTTCGGTCAGAAAATCGGCGAATCGCGCGGTCAATAACGTCGCGGCGGAAAACCCGATTCGTCAAGACGCCAGACGGCTCTATCCGGAAATTGTCGCCGAAGTCAACGGCGAACAGATCACGCTCGCGCAGCTTCAAGAGGAATCGCTCAAAGCGCACGGCGAAGACGTTCTGTCGCGCATCTTGAACCGCGCTCTTGTCCTTGCCGAATGCAAGCGTCAAGGAATTGCAATCACGCGCAGCGACGTCGACGAGGAAATCGAACGGTTGGCCAAATCGTTCCGGCTCACGAAATCTCAATACCTCGACGTCGTTCAAAAAGATTCCTCGATGGACTATCAGGAATACGCCGAAGAGGTCGTCTGGCCGAGACTCGCGCTCCAAGCGCTGGTCGCCGACAAGATCAAGCTGACCGACGAAGAGCTGGAAGCCGCCTACCTGAAATCGTACGGTCCGTCGATCTCGCTCCAGATGATCGTCTGTGAAACGCAGGAGAAAGCTGACGAAATCCGCGCGCGCGTCGTAGACGGCGGCGAAGATTTCGGCACAGTGGCTAAAGACGAATCGCTCGACGTCGCGACCGCCTCGAACAAGGGCCGTATGCAGCCGATTTTCCACGGCACGCTTGCCGATAAAAATATGGAAGACCTGCTCTTTGCGCTCGAAGTCGACCAGGTCTCCGCAGTCATCGGGCCTTACGGACCCCAAAATCAATTCGTCCTGTTCCGATGCGAAAACAAATACGATCCGATCGTGCCGCAAGAGCAAATCGACACGGTCAAAGACCGAATTCAAGTTCAAGCGAGCGCCGCTAAGCTCAAGGCCGCCGCCAACGAGCTCTTCGAGCGGCTCGGACGCGAAGCGAACGTCGTCAACGTCATTGCGGACCCGACCCTTGCGAAACAGTTTCCGAACGTCGCCGCAACGATCGACGGCAAGCCGATCTACTTGGACGCCGTCGTGGAAATGTGCATGAAGTTGTACGCCGAACAAGACTTGGCTACGATGATTTCGATCGCGCTCATTCGTCAAGAATGCAAGAAAGTCGGCTTGGAAGTTACCGATCAGGACGTCGCCACCGACGTCTGGATCCACGCCGCCGAAACGACCTTCCCATTGCGGGACGGCTCGCCGAACATTAAAGAGTACCTGCGCAACGAGTTGGCGAAATACAACACGACCGAAGAGAACTACAAGCGTACGATCGTCTGGCCGAGCGTCGCGCTGCGCAAGTTGTCCGAGGGCATGGTTAAGGTTACCGAAGAAGACGTGCAAAAGAGCTTTGAAGCGAACTTTGGCGAGAGCGTCCAATGCCTCGGCATTGTCCTTGGCGACGAACGGCGCGCGCGCGAAGTCTGGCAAAAAGCGCGGACTATGCCCGAGAAAGAGAACCGAACCCTCGAAGACGTCTTCGGCGAACTTGCCGCAAGTTATTCGATGGAGCCCGACAGCAAGCAGATGCGCGGCAGAATCGCTCCAATTGTGAAAAACGGCGGTTTCCCCGAACTCGAGGACGAAGCCTTTGCGCTCAAGCCGGGCGAAATGTCTCAGATCATCCAAGTCGACGCTTCAACCTTTGTCATCTTGTACTGCCAAGAGCGTATCCCGGCGCGCGACGTTACCCTAGACGACGTCCGCGACCAAATCGTCTCGCAGATCCGCAAGATGCGCGAAGTTACCGCCGCTGGCGAATTCTACGCCAACACGATCAAACGCGCCACGATCGTCGATAATTTGACCCAGCAGTCGATCTCCCCGGCGACCGCAAGCGCAAGAGAGAGCAGAGCGGCAAGAGTCGCCGCGCCGGAACCGTCGACCACAAGACGTTAAACTGAAACAAACGACCTATGCGTCGCTAATCGAACGGCGACGCGCAACGCGCTCGGATCCAGCCGACCAACGAGGGCGGTTCCGCAAGGGACAAGCCGCCGCGGTCGAGACGATTCGGGTCTTCCCCAAGCGTTGCGCGTCGTTTTTAATTTCTTGCGCGGGTCCGCTCTCAGGCGCTTCACTCGCCCACGTCCTTCCCCTGCGCCCGCTGTAACGCCCTTTCTTCTTTGGCGGCGCCGTCTTCCGACTTAGTCTGGCGATTTGTCTCCGAACGACTCCAACCTATTCAAAGCCGAAGAACAAAAAAGAACAGAACAGCCGACTCTTTATAGCCAAAAAAGATTTCAACGACCGACGGACTTTTTTTTGATTTTTCTCATTTTTCTTATTTTTATCTCTCCAAACGCAATTATTTCTCATACATAGTCTATAGACGCCCAATTGTCAAAAACGAGTCCCGCGCCACATAAGGAACAAGAGATGAAAGAATTGATCGCAAATTTCTTTTTAACGCTCATTCTGTGCGGCATATTAATTGTAGAAGTGATTTACCTTTACTCTTTCGCCGCGAAACGCGTCGAGACGCATATAAATACAGGGATGTTTAGAACGCCCCGAGGCGCGTTCAACGCCGTCGGCGACGTTGTGACGCTATTTGCCCTCAATCTGATGATTTTAGTATTCCTGGACGTGCTTTTTATCTGCGCCAATTACCACTTGTTTCCTTTTCTGTTCCTGTAATACTTGCTGGGCGATGTATTTAACCTAACCGCGCCCGTTGTCGTCTAGTAAGACGTGGACGAATTGATTATTTTTCTCATAGGAATGAGCTCCCTTTTTTGGTTCTTTTATAGAAATTTCCAAAAAAGAACTTAAAATAAAGGCATGGGAAGGAGGACGAGCGTCCTATGGGACTGAAAAGACATTACGAATATTATGCCGCGTTAGAGCCTTGTTCCGACGGATACGGAGTCTATTTCCCCGATCTTCCGGGCGCGGCGTCCGGCGGCGTCGACATAGACGCAGCCGCGTTGAACGCGCAAGAATGCTTGGCGCTGCATCTCTACGGCATGGAAGAAGACGGCGACGAGATCCCGCTCCCGTCGACACGGGAGCAAATCGACGCGCCGGTAGGCGTAGAACTCATATTAATCTCTGTAGATATGAGCGATTTCTATCCGGAATATTTCGAAGAAATATCTTAAGGCGCGCCCTCAAAAAGGGCTAATTTTTTAGCTCCAGAAAAAAGCTAAAAGAAAAGCTAAAAGAACAAGCATAATTTCAGGCTTTTAGAGGAAAAAGGGAAAGAGCGCCGAACGCCGCCTGCGAGCGTTTAACCCCGTAAAATGACGAATGAGCCTATCAAAAACAAAGAATTTTTATCGACCGCTCCAAAAGACGCCTCTTCAACGGTCGTCTTTGCCGATCGATCTTCCATACTGACCTATTGCCTCTCTCAAGTCATTGCCAATCAACAGAAAGTCTTCTCTTAAATCAGCGGCGTCGTCTTCCCAAATTCTGTATTTTCGCGGATAGGTCTTCCTTTCCGGGAACATTTCGAACGTCTGCGCGGCGTCTCAGAGCTGCCACGCCAGCCTGCAATATTGACTTTTTCTCTAAAATGGTTTTCCCTTTTTTCATCTTCTTCTCCGTAAACGCACAGACCAAGCACATTTACTTTTCGTTACAGCCGCCCTGCTGAACACTGCCTTTTGGTATTTTTCACCCCCACTGCCATATTCTCGGCTCTTTTTGAGCAGTGTATAAAATTTTCTTGTTGAAACCGTCAGAAACTACTTAATGATTTTAGCAAACGTCAAAGGGTATTACAAGCCAAAAAGAAAACTGTTTAAAATCTCCCACTAAGCTTACGGCATAAATCAACAGCGCCTTTTGGGATTTGATATGGGAAATAAGTTCCGAAAAGTTTCCAGAACCAAATAGACGTGCCCGTGAACGTGTAAGCTAGAGCGCCCTTGTATTTTCTGCTATTTTTTAGCTCCAGAAAAAGCTAAAAGAAAAGCTAAAAGAACAAGCGTAATTTCAGGCTTTTAGAGGAAAAAGGGAAAGAGCGCTGAACGCCGCTAAAAGACGCTTAACCCCGTAAAATGACGAATGAGCCTATAAAAAAGGGGCTTAGTCGGAAAGACCGAAAAAGCCCTTTAGCACGCTCGAAGGGATTCGAACCCCCAACCCTCGGTTCCGAAGACCGATGCGCTATCCAATTGCGCCACGAGCGCGTGCGCTCGAGCGTTGGACGCTCGACGCTTGTACGCATTATAGACGGAAAATCCGATTTGACAATATCGAATCTCTTCAATTTCTTGGCGTTGAGCGGGTGTTGACTAGGCGGAGGCTATTTCCTCTTGACGTTTCCAATTCGAACGTTAAGGTTCAGCTCATGGCGTCCGGAGTATGCGAAAAGGGGCGCTTCTGTTGTTGGGAAACGACGCGGAGCCTTTTGGCGTCTGATATTGAGTTAGTTCTATTGCCTGTTCTGCGCTATTTGCTTATATTACCTGTCTTTCCTGTTTGAGAGTCAAAAACAACAAAACCGTTCTTTTATTTTGAATTTGTTCGAATTCATTGAAGAGAACCGTTCCCCGCAACCGATAACGAATCCAGACAAAGAGACGCTGTTGCGAAACGGCGGCTAGGGGAGTGCGTGAATGGAATAGCGCTCGCCGAGAATCGGAGACAAGGAGACGTCTGCCCATTGTGGGGAATTCGTTGGTTTGTGCGAGAGTTTTGTCGAACGAAGTCATTCGTCCCTCTGCGGACGAACCGGACGAAGGCGTTCCAAAACACGACGGCGAACTGGTGATTTGCGTCTCAGTTTTCTAATAAAGGATTTGAGATGAAAGAAACAAAAGGACGAATGGCTCTCGTCGTCGCGGTTCTTGCCGCCTTGCTCGTGGCTCCTTTTGCCGGTTGCCAAGTAACGCGCAATGGGCAAACGCTGCCAAGCCCCTACTACCTGGAAGACGATATCCAGTATCATCCGTCAGGCACGGAATTCCAATATCAGCAAGAAGTCGACTACATGAACAAGGTCAACGCCGAACGGGCCGCCGCCGCTCAATATGGTCAATATTGATCGAACGCTTGTCGGCGCCCCTTAGCGCAAGCGCTAACTAGTCGAGCCTATAGAAACGGCGCGCGTAACTCCGGAGTTATGCGCGTCGTTTGCTTTCTTGCGCTAATAATCGGCCAAATTTTTTTGACGCGCTCTTTTCAAGCGTCTTTTTCTCGACTATACTCTTTGGAGCGGGACGCTGTCCCATTTTTTCGAACCGTCGATCATCGGCGTTCGTTTTTTCTTTACGGTTCGCAACGGCGCGGTCTGACAAGGAAACGACAAGGTGTTGGAAAATCTATTAACAATCGAATTTTCAGAGGAAGCGCGGCGTTGGACGTCGGTTGTTTTCTTTTGGTCGGGCTACGCCGCCTGGGTCGGCGTCATCGTCCAGACCTTCTTCCGGTCGCGCAATTTCAACAACCCGTGGTCGGCGTTTTGCCTCGGCTGGATCGGCGTCGCGCTCGGTCCGCTTGTCGTAAAGCCTTTTTAGGGGTCGGTTCCGTACGATCCGATTAGTCCGTCCGGCATTGGCGTCGCGTTGTTGTTTTCTATTGCCGCGCTAATTATGTACCACATTTTCGCGTTTCTCTTCAAACGAGAAGACGAGTATGACGAGTACGACGGCTACCGAGGCTATGACGAGCGTTACGACGAACGTCGACAATACTACGACGGGGACGACCGCAGCCACTATGGCGCCGACGGCTATGACGAACGCCGAAGAAAGCGTCCGCGCCGGTGAGCGCCGTTATTAGCCGCCCGATATTCGCTATTTTTGGGACGTTAGACCCGTTTTGCGATCGTCTGGACAGAACAGAAAATTCAGGCTCCTCAGCCCCCGTCAAAAGAAGGAGTAATTCACGATGCAACGAAGAGAATTTTTGACCCTGACCGCCGCGTCCTTTTGCGCTCCGGCGTTGATCGACGCGCTTCATGCGGACGAACCGGCGTCGCTGCCGAAGAACGTCCATTCTCGCGGTTCGTATGCGAACTCGAAACGAGTTTTCGAGACGACGCGCAAGGGCCGCGTTGCGTTCATGGGCGGCTCCATCACCGAAATGGAAGGCTATCGACCGATGGTCTGCGACTACCTGCACGAGAAGTTTCCGGAGACGGAATTCGATTTTGTCGCGGCGGGGATTTCGTCGACGAATTCTGACGTCGGCGCCTATCGGCTCGAGACGGACGTGATTCAGGGTCAAGACGTCGACCTGTTCTTCGTCGAATTTGCCGCCAACGACAATCAAGACGGTATGTTCGACGTCGAACATTCGCTTCGCGGCATGGAAGGGATCGTTCGGCACATCAGGACCGCTTGTCCAAACGTCGATATCGTCATGACGTTCTTTGTCAACGAAGATATTATGCAGAAGTATCGGGAAGGGAACCCCGCGCCGAGTATTCGCGCGCATAACGCCGTTGCCGAACGATACGCCGTCTCTGTGATCGACCTAGCCAAAGAGATTCAAGAGCAAATCGACTCCAAGCGGCTCACGTGGGAGGAATTTGGCGGCGTTCACCCCGCGCCGAGAGGGAACAGGATCTGCGCCGATATGATCGCCGCGCTGCTCGACGACGCATGGCGCGGTCCGACCGCAGAAGCGCTCGCGCCGCACGATATGCCCGAGCCCATTGACAAGTACTCCTACGCAAACGGCGGGTTCCGCGGGTTCGACGGCGTCGAGACGGAAGGCGGGTTCGACGTTTTCGTCCCCGATTGGTCGAAGATACCGGGCGCGTTCCGCGAGCGGTTCGCCGGCGTCCCGTGCTTGTGCGCCGATACGCCGGGCGCCGAAGCGACCTTCGAGTTTACTGGAAACGCCGTTGCGCTCTATATTCTCGCGGGCCCCGACGCCGGAATTGTCGAGACGCAGATCGACGGCGGCGTGTGGAAGAATGTCGACGCGTACCACGACTACAGCGCCGGGCTCCATTATCCTCGTGGAATTACGCTCGCCGACGGGTTAGAGAACGGCAAGCATACGGCAAAGATCCGTATCTCAGAAGAGAAAAACGAGCAGAGCGCCGGAACAGCGCTCCGCGTTATGCATATCTGCGTCAATCAAGGGCTTTAATTCGAGTTTTCAGCAGCGCGCTCCTTGGCTTTTTGGCCTTGTGGCGCGCTGTTTTTTAGAACCGCGTCTACTTCACTTCGACGTTGTCGATGAAGTCGCCGATGTGGATGAGCGGGGAATCGCTCGTCTGCTTCTCGCCGAAAAGGACGAAATTCTCGATCGTCAAGCCGTCGGTTCTGTGTTCTTCGTCGGCGCCGGAGAAGAGAATACCGCAGTAGGACGCGGGGCCCGTGACAGAAACGTTGCGGATCACGACGTTTTTAATATAGCCGGGCTCTTTGGTTCTCATGTACATATTGACGACCGGACGACCGACGAAAAGCCAGTTGTCTTTGTTGGCGACGTCGACGTCGAATCGGAGCGTCGACGTGTCGATCGATTTCATCTTTTCGAGGGCTTCGGGCGAAAGCGCGTTTTCTTTACCGGTCTCGAATCGGATATCTTCAAAGGTAATATCTTCCATGCGCATTTTTTCGCCCGGTTCCAGGAGGAAGTTGCGCGTTTGCGAATGGATGACGTCGCAGTTCTTGAACAGGACGCGGCGCATATAGGGCGCGCGGCTTTCGTGGCCCATCAGGACGATTCGGGCGCGGTCGCACCAGAAGACGCAGTTGACGGCGGAAATATCTTCGCAGTTGCCGTAGTCGACTTCAAGACCTTTCAGCGCGATGCAGTCGTCGTCCGAACGAATGAACGTGTTCGAGACGTGGACGTTGCGCGAGTTGCAGGGGTTGATTCCGTCGTCGTTTTGAGCGCGTCCTCCGCAGATCTTGATATTGTCAATAACGACGTTGTCAGAGTTCACTGGGACGACCGTCCAGCGCGAGGATCCTCGGACGATAATCCCTTCGATGGAGACGTCTTGAGAATTTGCAACATGGACCGTATGTCCGGTCGGGCCTTCTCTCCATTTCCACGGGTTCGAGTCGAGGACGCCGCGTCCGCAGATCTTGACGTTCTTGCCGTTGACGTAAATTCCTCCCTGAACGACCGCGCCGGGCGCCAAGTAGAGCGTCTGGTTGTCTCCGACGGCGATCTTGTCCGCTTTATGGACGCCGGGACCGTAGTAGATTACATTGTCGTCCCCTTCGTTCGGGACGTCGGTTTCGAGCGGATTGACAAAGATCAGGAGCGGGTGAAGGCGGCCGTCATATTCGACCGAGAACTGACACGGCTTATCGACGGCAATATTGAAAGTTCCGTCGTCGTTCATCGTCGGCTTGAGCCCGAGCGATTGCGGGCGGATAACGAGGTTGTCGAGGTTGGCGCCCGTCTCTTCTTTGATTGTGAATTCGAGCGGCTCGTCGGCGTCTACAGACAGGAACGCGTACTCCCCGCCGTAGTCGTAATGATCGAAAGGCGGGTCGGCGGTTCGCGCTGTCAACGCGTCCGCGCGCCGACCATTAATGTCAACGGACCAGAAGGCGCTGACCGGCTCTCCTTCCGGAACTGGCCAGAGGTTGATTTCAGCAATTGCGACGTTGGCGGCAGAGAGCAGAAGGGCCGTCGCGAGCGTCAATAATTTCGCTTTCATAACGTACTCCATAATTGAGGGGGAAGGTGGGAGGGAACGAATTAAACTTCGCCCCAGTTAGCGCCGATGGCGGCGTCGATCTTAAGCGGAACGCTGAGCGGATCGCCAAGTCTCATTTCTTCGACGACGATACTCGCCAGTTCGTCGGCGTCCTCGCGGCGCGTCTCGAACAGGAGCTCGTCGTGGATTTGCAGGAGTAGCCGCGCGCGTTCCGGCTTCGGAGCGAAACTCGGCGCGGCAGGTTCGTCAAACTCTTCTTCTAGCCCGACAAAGAGCGGGTTCCTTTTAGCATAAGCGGCGTCGGCAAGAGAACAGCTTTTCGGGCGCTGCGCGCTTGCCGCGGCGGCTTCTGGCGCCCAACGGGACGCTATCCAGCCCTCGCGCTTGAGCCGACTCCAGACGGCGATCATCGCGAGCTTCATGATATCGGCGGCGGTACCCTGCACAACGGCGTTGATCGCGGCGCGCTCGGGGAAATTGAGCGTCTTGCGCCCTCGCGCGCCCCGCACGCCCGTGAGCGCGCGGCGGCGCCCGAGCGCCGTCTGGACGTATCCGCGCCTGGCGCAGTCGTCGAGCACGCAGTCAAAGAAGACAAGGACGCTCGGATAGGTCGCGAAAAACGCGTCGATATACTCCGCGGCGTCCGACGGCGCAATGCCTAGCGATTTCGAGAGTCCGAAGGACGTCTGCCCGTAAACGAGCCCGAAGTTGACCGCTTTTGCCTTGCGGCGCATATCGGGCGTTACCTCTTCCGGCTTGACGTCGAAGATCTTGCTGGCGACCGACGCGTGAATATCGGCGTTTTCGACAAACGCCTTTTTAAGTTCGGCGTCGCCGGTATAGTGCGCGAGGACGCGCAGCTCGATTTGGCTGTAGTCGCACGCGAGAAAGGCGTCGAACCCGAGCGACTTGTCGGGCACGAAACCTTCCCGGATGAATTTTCCGTCGGAGGAACGCGCCGGTATATTTTGCAAGTTCGGATCGCTTGAGCTGAGCCGCCCGGTCGCCGTCGCCGACTGGTTGAACGTCGCGCAGATGCGGTTCGTCGCGGGCAGCGTCTGGAGCGGCAGCGGTTCGAGGTAGGTCCCGCGCAATTTGATCGTCTTTCTCAATTCGACGATTTTGTGCGGGATGGGATGGAGCGCCGCCAGTTCTTCCAAGACTTCTGCGTCGACGCTCGCGCCGGTCTTCGTCTTACGGATAACCGGCAGCTTTAACTCGTCGAAGAGGAGCCGCTGCAGCTGGTTGGGCGAATTAAGATTGATTTCCTGAGCAAAATTCGGATCGGAGACCGATTCGGCGATAATCTCTCTGATTTCTCGTTCGAGCGTCTCCTGTTTCTCCAGGAACTGCGCCGACGCCTCTTTGAATTGGTCAGGCTCGATCGCTATGCCGTTAAATTCCATCTCGGCGAGCGTCTCCGTCAGGGGCGTCTCCAGATCGACGGCGAGCCGTTCGAGCGCGCCCGTCTCCTGCAATTTTGCGCGAAGGAGCGGGGACGCGTTGAGAGGAACAAGGGTCCTGTCGGCGGCGTATTCCGCCAGGATATGGGTCGAAAGAGCGTCGAGCGGCAGTTTCTTCTTGCCGACCCCGAGTTCGGCTTTCAGATTGAACAGATCCTCGTCGAGATAGGTGCGCGCCAGGTCGGCAAGTTCGCGCCGCGTGTCGCCCGAGCGCACAAGATAGTCGGCAAGCGTCGCGTCAAAGACGAGTCCGCGAAGCTGAACGCCCGCGTCTAACAGAACGAGCGCGTCATATTTCAGTTCGCAGCCGAGCTTGGCGATTTTGCCCGACTCCAACGTCGGCCGCAGCGCGTCAAGCGTCTCGCAAAGCGAGAGTTTCGGCTCGCCAAACGAGCTCCGGAAAGGAAGGTAAAACGCCTCGTCCGGCGCGTATGCCAACGCCAGACCGCAGAGCGTGACGAATCGCGGCCGAACGCGGCCGACTTCCTCCGACTCGAGCGTAATCGTCGACAGAGCAACCGTTTGCGCCGAGCTCAGACGCGAGCGTAACGCCGCGAGTTTCTCCGCGTCGTCGACGACCGTTCGGCGCCAGTCTTTGCGCGGGACCGGGCTCGACGGAAGAGAAATCGACGCCAAGGTCGGAAAATATCGCCTTCCGACAAGTTCGAATTCGTCGAACGACTCGTCGGTTGACGCGTCGGGAATCTTTTTGGGAATCGAACCGTACTGGGACGCGCCGAATCGCGAGAGCAGGGAAGACTCCCGGGCGAAATCGACCGCGCCAGACGCCGGGGCGGCCGAATCGTTTGCCGAGTCCGTCGGCGCAGTGTCTGGAGCCGCGGGGGCCGTCTCCTCCGGCGAAGCGCCAGACAGGTACTCGAGGCGTCGTTCTTCGATCTTATCGAACCAATCGGAATGTTCCGCTTCCGCGACCCCAAAAGTCTCGGCGAGCTCGTCGACTTTGTTCATGAGCGAGCGGAAATTCCAATACTGAAAGAGTCGGCGCAATCTGTTCGGATCGACGCCCCCTAATCGCGCGTCTTCCCAGTCGAGTTCGACCGGAACGTCCGCTTGCAGTTCGACGAGTTTGCGGCTGGTGTACGCCGCGTCCGCATAGTTCCGGATATTCTCGAACCGCTTGCCTTTTTGTCCGGCCGCGCCCTCGATAACGCCCTCGAGCGTCTTATGTTTGGCGAGCAGCTCGCCCGCGACTTTCGGACCGATGAGCGGAACGCCCGGCACGTTGTCAGAAGAGTCCCCGACGAGCGCCTGAAAATCGACCACTTGGTCGGGCGTAATTCCCCAATCTTCCAGGAGATCCGGCTCGCGATAGTACTGCTCTTTGCGCAAAAGATAGATCGACGTGTCGCTCGAGAGCAGCTGCCTTGCGTCTTTGTCGGAAGTAACAAGAATCGTCGAGCCGCCAAGCTCCTTCGTCTCCTTAGCGATAGTCGCGAGGATATCGTCCGCCTCGTAGCCGACGACCCCGAGCGCCGGAACCCCAACCCCTTTTAGAAATTCGCGCGTGAAGTCGAACTGCAGCAGAAGGTCGTCGGGCGTCGCCGAACGGTTCGCTTTATACTCGGGGTAAATCTCGCTGCGGAACGTCTTCTCGTGCATATCGTACGCGCAGAAAAGATAGTCGGGGCGCAGCTTGTTCATAATTGCCAAGACGTCGCGTACGAATCCGAACGCGGCTCCGGTCGGCTCCCCGAGCGCGTTCGTCATCTCCATGCCGCGCGCGTGAAAGACTTGGTAGAGCAGACCGTATGCGTCGATAACGCAAACTGTTTTGCCAGAAAGAGAAACAGGCGACATTGACCTCTCCTTGGGAACGTGAGGCTGCCGAGAACGACTCTCGGCGTTAGGTATTCATCCCTGAATTATAACAAAAAATCAGCTGTTTAAAACCTGCGCGGAATTTAAACAGCTGATTCTTCATATTCGTTAAGAGCGGAGAGTTAGACGGCGTGAAGATCACTCGTCGTCATCGTCGTCGTCGTCGTCGCCATAATCGTCGTCGTCCCAGTCGTCGTCGTCATCGTCGTCGACGTCGTCTTCTTCATCATCATCGACTTCTTGCCAGTAATCGTCGTCTTCTTCCTCGTCTTCCTCGTCGTCGTCAAGCCAGTCGTCGTCGTCTTCATCGTCGTCGTCCCAGTCATCGTCGTCGTCGTCCCAGTCGTCTTCGTCTTCTTCATCGTCGTCGTCGTACCAGGCGTTTTCTTCATCGTCGTCGTCGCGCTGCGGGACGCCTTGTGCAACGAGCAGGTCTTCGGGGTTGAGCAATAAGAACCAGAGGGCGCTTTCTTTGGAAGCGGATTTGCGAGCTTTATTCCAAGCGGTAGTCATGACAAATTTCACGATTAGACTCCTTTACAAAAGTAAGGCGCTAAAAAATTTGGTTACAACGCTTGTTTAATCTCCGAATTCGCTCCTGAACGTTACGTTCATTTAGCAAAGTGGATTTTCAACTGGCGTCGGCAAACAATCTTAAAATCTTAAAATGGCCGGAAGAAACGCAAAGGATTCTCTCGACGCGCTAGATTATATCGTTACCATTATGAAAAAGGAATAGCAAAAAATAATCTTTTTCAGAATTAAAGAGGAATAACGAAAAAAACCGTTGAAAAGGCCGCTATTCCCGCGTTATGCGACGTCGTCGCGCATCAAATGCGGCCGTTCCGCAGCGGACGGCTTTGGTTTGATAAGAATTTCGCCGTCTTCTCCGACGTCGTCAAAATGGACCGACAGAATTTTCGAGACGCCGGAATCTTCCATAGTAACGCCGTAAATCGCCTTGGCCGCAGACATCGTCTTCTTCGAATGCGTTACGAGCACGAACTGAGTCGTCGGCACGAAGTCCATGAGCGTGTTGGTGAACCGGCTGACGTTCGCTTCGTCGAGCGCGGCGTCCACTTCGTCTAAAATGCAAACGGGGCTCGTCCTGTGCTGGAAAATAGCGAGCAGGAGCGCGACGCACGTCAGCGATTTTTCGCCCCCGCTCATGAGGGACAAGCTTTTCAGCTCTTTACCGGGCGGACGCGCAATGACGTCGACCCCGCTCTCAAGGGGATTCGACGGATCTTCCAACGTCAAGTCGGCGCGGCCTCCGCCGAACAGCTTTTGGAAGATCGTGCAGAAATACCCGCGAACCGCGTCGAACGTCTCGTCGAACATTTTGCGGCAGTCGGCGTTGACGCGTTCGACGATCTTCTGAATCGACTTGCGCGCCGCGACGAGGTCGTTGTACTGATTGAATAACGTCGTGTACCGCGTCTTGAGCGTTTCGAGCGTCTCGAGCGCTTCCAAGTTGACGGATCCAAAATCGTTCAGCTTGACGCGCAGTTCTTCGATCTCTTTTTTTCTTCGCTTTGCGCCCGCGGGGTCGTTTGGAACGATAAGCTCGCGCGAACTGTCGACCGTTTCTCGGCTGCAGCCGTCTTCCGCGCCGCGTTTCGCGTCGGCAATAGCGCGCAGCGCCTTAATATCGTCGGCGGACGTCGGCGCTTCCGGCGCGTCGACGCCCTCGATCTTAAATTCGACTTCGGAAAGATCGAGGTTATAATCTTCTTTCATCCGCTCTTCGAGGGTCTTGATCTCTTGCGCAATTCGTTCCAGGGAAAGCTCTTTTGTTCTGTTCTGTTCGCGCCGTTTCTCGAGCGCGTCCCGATAGGAACGCAGGTCGAACGCCGATTTCGAGCGGAGTCGTTCGACGCTTGCGCGTTGACGGGACGCCTTCTTTTGACGCGCCGAAAGAAACTCTTTTTTCGAATAGAGGCTCGCGAGCTCCGATTCGCCGTTCAGCACGGAAAGTTCCGACTGTGCGACCCGTTCTCTGAGCGCTTGCGCGCGCGTTTCATGCTCGACCGCGCGCCGACTCTGCTCCCTTTGCGACTCCTCGAGCCGCTTGAGCCGATCCGCCAAAAAGACGACCCGTTCTTCCGCTTTTGCCAGGTCGATTTTCAAAGTCGTGGAACGCCGCGCTTTTTCCTGACGTTCGTTCGTCGCCGCTTCAATTTGCGCTTGGAGACCCCGCTCCCGTTCTTTCAGCGCCGAGCAGGTCTGGTCGAATCGGTCTTTCGCCTCTTGCTTCGACTTGAGTTCTCCGGTCGCCTTGGCGAGGTCTTGCGCGAGATCCTGCATCTCTTTGGCAAGGTGGACGAGCCGCTCGCCGAGCTGCGCTTCGCGTTCGAGCGCGGTCGTCTGGCGCAGTCTCAGCGATTCGAGCGCCTGTTTCGTGTCGCGCTGAACGCCCGCCTCTTTTTCGAAATCGGCGTCCGCTATCGTCAATTCGCTCCTGAACTGCGCGACTTCTTCGCGGATCCGTTCGAAATCTTCGTCGAGTTTGGCGTTTTCTGTCGACAGGGTCGCCAGCTCGCTGCGCCTCGAGATGAGCCCTGCGCCTCCTTGCGACGCTCCGACGACAAGCGTGCCGTCCGCCGTAAGGAGCGAGCCGTCCGCAGAGAGGAAGTTTGTCGGTTCGCTCGCGTCTCGATAGAGCCGCTTAGCGACCGCGATCGATTCGACGATCCATGTGCGGTACAAGAGGCGCTGAACGAGCGCGGCGAAATGCGGCTCCGTTTCGACGAATTGGTCGGCGCGTCCGAGCACGCCCGGGCTGTTCTCGAGCCGAGAATCGAACGGGATCGTCGCGCCGGGGTTCGGATCGAGCCAGATGAACCCGACGCGGCCCGCGAATTGCGCGCCGTTGTGTTCGATGTGCCGGAAGAGCTCCGGTTCCGGCGGGACGACGATATACTGCGCCGTTTGACCGAGCGCAAGTTCGATGAGCGGCGCCGCCTCGACGTT
Source organism: Thermoguttaceae bacterium (assembly GCA_028695965.1). Classification (GTDB taxonomy): domain Bacteria; phylum Planctomycetota; class Planctomycetia; order Pirellulales; family Thermoguttaceae; genus RUG369. Next base: position 75,227 of record JAQVHZ010000006.1, read on the forward strand.
GACGCGAATGAGGTCGGCGACGAGCCCGTAAGCGTTCCGGAAGGGCGACGTCGGGTCGCGCATTGCGCGCAGCGTCTCCTTGACGCCGGGGCTCAGCCCTTCGTATTTGCGCAGCAGGTCGTTGAGAATCGTCGAGCGTTCGTCGTACGCGGCGCGTTTCCGTTCGAGGTCGGAGAATTCGACTTGTCGGGCTCCAAGCTCGCGCCGCAGGTCCTCGCGGCGCCGTTTGAGGTCGTTGAGCCGGGCAAAGGACGCGTCCCGTTTCGATTCGAGCTTGGTCTCTTCAGCCTTGAGCGCTTGAACTTCTTGGGCAAGTTCCGCTTGTTGCCGTTCGACGTCCTCGTGCTGACGCTTTTTCTGGACGCCCGACTGTTCGAGCGAGCGGCGGCGCGATTCGAGCCCGGCAAGTTCGCCGAGGAACCGGCTGATCTCGCCGTTTTTCTCCTGCAGTTCCCTGCGCGCGTTTTCCGCGCGCTGCGTGAGTTCCGCCGACGCCTGCCCGAGCGCTTCGAGGTCCGCGTTCTCTTGTGCGAACGACCGCTGGATCGTCTCGATATTTTCGCGCGCTTGCGCTAGTTCGAGGCTCGTCTGACGGGTCGTCGCGTCGCTGCTGGCGCCTTTAGAGGTCAGTTCGTACGCTTGAATCGCGCTTCGAGACGCTTCCGCTTGCCATTCTTGGATCTGCGCGACTTGGAACTCGACAGCTGAATCCTCGGCGGCGATTTTTTCGCGCGTCGCGGAGAGTTCCGACTCCACGCGGCGCAGCTCTTCGTCCGCCGCGGCGAGGGTCGCGGCAAGGGTCGCCTGTTCCGCCTCGGCGGTCTCGATTTTGACGGAAATTTCCGCTTCAAATTCAGAGAAATCGTTTGTCTCCGCGATGAGTTGTTCGCGTTCCGCCGACTTGAGCCGCCATTCGTACAAGCTGACTTCGGTGCGCAGCTTCTGCAGCCGCGCGGCGTAGGCGCGGTAGTTTTCCGCCTTGCCCGCCTGCGCTTTCGTCTTCCGCAATTGACTTTCGATCTCGCCGACGATATCCGAAAGGCGCAGCAAGTTCTGTTCGACCCGTTCGAGTCGGCGCGCTACCTCTTGTTTCTTTGCGTTGAATCTCGAGACGCCCGCCGCCTCCTCGAGCACGGCGCGCCGCTGTGCGCTCGAACTTTGCAAAAGCGCTTCGACGCGCCCTTGTTCGATGACGGCGTAGCCCTGGGACCCGAGCCCCGCGCCGCTGATAAGCTCGCGGAAATCCTTGAGCCGGCTCGCCTGACCGTTGATGAGATATTCCGACTCGCCGCTGCGATAGACCCGGCGCGTAAGATGGATTTCGTCGACGTCGAGAGGCAGAAGACGCCGGGTGTTGTCGAACGTGAGCGTTACCTCCGCAGACCCGAGCGGCGAACGGGACGCCGACCCGTTGAAGATGACGTCCGTCATATCGTCCCCGCGAAGACGCTTCGCGCTCTGCTCGCCCAATGCCCATTTGATCGCGTCGACAACGTTCGACTTGCCCGAACCGTTAGGCCCGACAAGCGCGCAAACGCCATCGTCGAGCTCTAAACGAGTTTGATCGGCAAAACTTTTGAAGCCGCATAATTCGATCGATTTTAACATGGAACGTCAACGCCGCCCCCGGCGCTTCTGGGACTGTGATTCTGCAACGGCGCGGAACGACTCCAGGCCGGTTATGGAAAATAACAAAAAAGACGAAAATATACAAGAGAGATTATTGTTTTGGCGATGGTGAAACCCCATGGCGCGATTACTCTTTTAGACGCGGCGCCCGACCCCGAGTAAGTCTATCAGAACATTTCCTGATTTTCGTGAAAAGAAAATGGCGAATTATGGCGCCGCGCCGCGATTTTTATTGACTTCTTTTGATTTTATCCATAAAATATTGAGGAACAGTTGACACATCATCCACACAAGGCAAAAGGCTGTCAAATGAGTAACGACAAAGAAAAGACAGAACAAGCTGTCGACGAAATAACCGGATATGTTGCTTGCACTGGAATCGATATCGGAGGGACTTTTAACAAAATTAAGAAAGGAAAAGATCAGCTCAGTCCTGTTTTCGAGGCTGTTGCTAATGCCCTTGATTCTATTGAGGGTAAATATCCTTCCGATGGTAAAGAGTCTTTTGAAAACAAAGACGACTACATTACGATTACTTTTCATTATGCTCCTGTTCTTTTTAACGGAGGCACTTGTGAGTTCAAAAATATTACAATTGAAGACACAGGAGCAGGAATCACTGTTGCAGATTACAGACGATTAACAAGGCTGAATGATTGTTCAAAAGGTCGTTTCAGCAAGGGCTCCGGACGACTACAATTTATTAAATTCTTTAAAGAGACAATTTTTACAAGCGTTTTTAAAGACGATAGGTTTAAGTCAGGGAAAGCATCCCGCGAGTGTAGTTTGTCTGAATATTTATCAGAGAACGCGTTCGTTAAGAACATGGCGCCGAAAGAAGCGGAACCAGATGCAAATGTGGGAACAGTTGTTACATTTTTAGGACCACGAAATAACAGTGGCAATTATTATAATAATGTCTCAATTAGTGAACTAAAAGAGAGATTTATTTCCCACTTTTTTATTCGACTTTCACAAATCGATTTTTTCCCGACGATCAACATCGTTTTTAAAAGCGGGGAAAGGGTGACAGATGAAACGCAAATTACGCACAACGACATTCCGGAACCAAAAGTACGGGAAGAGTTTTCTCTTTCGTACAAGCGAGCCAGTCTAACGAAAGAAGAAAAAGTTCAGTGGAAAGAGTCAAAAAAAGAAGAGGAAAAGTTTGAGGTGTTTGTTTTTCTTCTTCCGGAAAATACTCTTGATAAAAATCAAGAGTGTTTTGTTAGTCGTGGCGAACAGGTCAATGACGCCGGATTAAAACTAGCAAAGAGCAGCGAAAAAATAAATGGTTTGAATCATTACTTCGTCGCAATTACAGGACGGTACATTGATAACCATGTTTCGGATGCAAGAGGGGAGTTAGATATTCCCACCAAAGCTAGTGTAAAAGACACTCTTTTAAAAAAGAGGGAGTCACTTTTGGAATATGAAGATAATGACGAATACATTGTAATAGATCGAATCCAAGAGAGAGCGCGTGAAATCTGTGTGGAAAGGCTACCTGAACTTGAAACGGGAAGAAAAGAGTTGCGCGCGTCTGTCGAGACGATATGCGCCCGTTACGGCATATCGAAGAAATACGGCGAAGAAGCGCTTAAACGGCTGACGACGCAAGATGAGAAGAAGAAGATCTTTAAGACGCTTTATCAGACGCAAGCTGTGGAGATGGCGAAGAAGGAGGCAGCGCTCGACTTTACCTTTGATGAAATCCTGACCCTCGACTCAAAAAACGCCGAGTATGAAGAATGCTTTCGTGAAAAAACAGACGAATTTTTCCGAACGATTCCGGAACAGAACAAAGAGACATTAGCCCATTACTTTGCTCGGCGAAGGCTTGTCGTCGAAGTTTTTGAACGCATTTTAAAAAGAGAAATGGACGTTCAGAAGGACGCGAAACGAAGCGAGGACGAGAGGTTAATTCACAACACTCTTTTTAGACAACGAACAGCAAATCCACGTCAGTCTGATTTATGGGTGTTAGACGAGGAATTTGTATATTATTCTGGAACGTCGGACACGCCGTTGAAGGACGTTGAGTTTAATGGAAAAAAACTTTTGCGCGATCTATCCGACTGTTCGGAAGAAGATCGCGAGTATCTCGCGTCAGGCGGCGAAAACAGGACGCGCAAAAGACCCGATATATTGCTTTATCCCGAAGAGGGGAAATGCATAATCATTGAGCTCAAGAGCCCTGAAGTCAATATTTCAGACTGCCTTGGACAGGTGAATAAATACGCCGGTCTTATTTACGCATACTGTGCCGACGAACTCCCAATTAATCGGTTCTATACGTATGTAATTGGCGAGAACTTGAACTTCAGAGACGTTCGTCTTACTGATTCCTTATATAAACCAGCAAGGAATTTTGGATACCTTTATGGAATGAGAGCGGTTGTTGCCGATGGAAAGCCGGACGCCGATCAATATATGGAAGCACACTCTTATTCGACTATTCTCGAACGAGCGAAACTGCGGAATAAAATCTTTTTCGACTTTTTAGCAATGACAGAAGAGGATATTTAGCGTTTAGCTTATCCACGCCGACGGCGCAGCAGATGATTTGGGGCGTTCTCATCGACGAGTAAGACTGGGAACGCCGCCGAAACGGCCGTAGAGATAAGCGCTTACTAGCGATTTATCGTGCCGAATTTTAAAATCGCCGATACTGCAAAGTGAAGAGCTGGCGCCGTTTTTCTCGACAAGCCACAACTCGTCGCGCCTGAGCAACGTCTGATCCATGAGCAGCGCGTCGTGAGTCGTAAAGAACAACTGAGAACGCGTCTCTGCAGAACATAAATCAAGATAGTCTTCAATCAGCTTTCTCGTCAAAAGATGATGCAGACTTCGATCGAGTTCGTCAATAAAAACGACGCGTTGTTGTCGAGGATCTTTCAGGAAAGCAAAAGTCGGCAACAAGTCGAGCAAGCGACGCGTTCCGTTAGACTCGTCGGGAAGCTCAAAATACATTTTCTTTTCCGGAGCGCCTTCTAGCGAGTGAACAGCGACCATTTTATGAACGGTCAGCTTGCCTTCTTTCTTGCCGATAAGATACGGACCGATTCGGAGCGTCGCCGTTTCCGGCAGATTATCGCTTTCTTTCTGTATAATGACGTTTACTTGAAACGGGAGTTGATTCAGCGGAACTTCTATTGTGTCAATTTTCTCAATTCCGACGTCAAAGGCGTCAAGGGCCTCCTGGTTTTGCGGTTGAAATGGGCGTCGGTCGTTCGCATACATTTCGAACGTATTGCAAGACGCTTTTGGAGAGATGAGAAGAAGATTCTTTTGAAACCAATTGTAAACGGGCAGAAATTCCTTACACTTTTGATGAACGCTGTTCGTTAAAAAGAGAAGATTTTTCTGCGTGCCAGTCCCTGCGTAACGAAGCGATTCGTTTTTCTTGTACTTCCCTTCAAGCGTAATTTTTCGACCGCTTCGTTTAAACATTGGACGCTCAACCGTCTGAAGTATTTCGGTCAAAGATTCTGTCAATACCTCGGAACGCGTAACTTCAAACGAATAGCGATACGCTTTGTTTTCCGCGAATATTTCAAATTCAAAACTCGTTGGTTTTTTTGACGATTCAAGATCCAGCTCGAACGGCTTGACGCCGATGCTCTGAGAAGGTTTGACCCCGTCGACAATGTATTTTTGGGCAAAAGCGATCGCTTCAAAAAAGTTAGATTTTCCGGACGCGTTCCCGCCGTAAATAGCGGAAATTGGAAGAAGTCGCACTTTTGGACGACTAATCACCGCGATTCTGTCTTTGTGACGTTGTTCTTTGCTGGCTACAGCAGAAAATTCAAGCGAGTGAAAGGATTTCCAGTTCTTCGCGCGAAAACTAATCAGCATTTTTCCCATCCTTTCCTATCAAAGGAGTTCCAGGTCTAAGGGATTGACGCAATCGAGGTGAAAATAACGCTTACTTTATTTGTATATTATAAATGAAGAACAAAAGTTATTCAAGAGAAATATTGGGCGTTTCGTGAAAATTTCACGTTTTGAGCAATATTTTTAAAGAAGCGGCTGCTGCCGATTGATTTAGCGCCGTGTTTAAACGTCAAAACGCTCGGTTGACTTGTCCTTTGAAACATTCGGCGAGTCTCTTACACGTTCCGGCGCGGCGCGCTTTGCATTCCGGCTAAAAAACGTCTTTAGTGCGAAGATTTTACTCTTTTTCTGTTGAAAATCGCTTTTAGGTGATTAAAATATAGGAATAGAAGGGAAAAATCCGTCCAATGAGTTCCAAACAAGTCCAATCAAGAGAGCGCGTCGCCGACTATGGCGAGGTCTTTACCGCAAAACGCGAAGTCGAGGCAATGCTTGATTTGGTAAAAGGAGAATCGGTTCGATTAGAGGCGACGTTTCTCGAGCCGTCGTGCGGAACTGGCAATTTTATGGTCGCCATTTTGAAGCGCAAACTAAACGCTCTTTTTGAAGAATATTCAGGACGGTCCGACGAGATCGAAAAACGTTCTCTTATAGCGCTCGCCAAGAATTACGGGATAGAAATTCAAGCGGACAACGTCGCAGTATGCCGCCGTCGCCTTTTTGAGTGTTGGCGCGACGAATTGAAGTCGGCGATCAGACGCGAGCCTGGAGAAGAGACGGCAGCAAGCGCAAGGGACATTATTGAGAAAAACGTCGTTTTAGGGAATTTTTTAACGCAAAAAAAAGTAGACGAGAACCAAAACGACCTCGACGAGCCTATAATCATCTATGACTGGATCGTTCGAGAGGACGGTTCCATGGTCAAGAAACAAGAAATATTGGAGATTCCGGAAGATATGGCTAAGAAACGAGCGTCCGGCAAAGTGAAAACGACTGACGGGCAAGAAGCGCCTTTGTTTGAAGAACTGCCCGCGCCGGAACCGGTCGATGAACTTGCGGAGTCCGCGCCTGTCGAACCAGAAGAAGAACTCTCTGTGCCGGAGCCTACTGAAGGACCTGCGCCAGAGGCGCTTAAGGAATCAGTTGAACGTCCTAAACTAGAGCCTGTAGAAGAATCTGCGTCGGAATCGGTTGAGGAACGAGCAGGACAAGCTAAGCCGGAACTAGCCGAAGAACCTGCGCTGGAACCAGTTGAGGAACCTGCTGATCAACCTGAACCGGAGCCGCCCGCCAAACCGAAGAGAAAGCGCGTTTCGCGCAAAAAGGCCACGCCCGCGCCTGAACCGGCGGAGCCTGTTGAAGAACCAGCGGAGCATACGCCGAAGACTGGCGACGAACCTGCCGCGCCTGTTGCGTCGAGCGAACCTGTGTTGGAGCCGGACGCTCTGAGCGCCGAGCCCGACCTTGAAACGCGGGTTTTCGCGGTAGGCTTTTTAGCTGCCGACCAATATGGTTCCGCGGAGCTTAACGAAATCAATAGCGATTTAATCATCCAGGCGATGAGTTTGCCCGACAATCCCGTTGTGCAACTTGCGAGCCGGTTGAATATGCGCGTCAACGAACTCCTCGATTCCCCGGAATACGCGACCGCTAAGTTAAAGAGCGGCAATAAGATTACCTTAAGCGCCGACCTTGTTGGTCATACGCGCCTATTGTCCGAACAGACGCGGAAAGCGTGGAATTTCTACAAATGCGCCGACAAGGAAGATTTTGAAGTTACGGCGCGAAAAGCGTCCTTTTTGTGCTGTAAGTGCATTGCCGAAATTGAAGCGCTCACGTTGCTCGAGAAAGAGAAACAGAATGAGTTGTTGGACGTATGCCGAAAAATTGACAATGCGCTCAATCAGGCGATAATCGTCGCGCGTCAGTTAAAGTCGCGTCGTCGCGACTGAATTACCGGACGAAATACGATAAAGTCGTCAATGAAACGAAGGGCTGAAAATGAACGAGCAATCAGAACAGACTAAAACGCGGCTAATCGACTCCTATTTGGGGAGCGGCTACAACCCCGACGTGCTGTTATGCTTAGCGAATTTGTCGAACGACGAGGTCTTCACGCCCCCGGACGTCGCGAATCAAATGCTCGACATACTTCCCCAAGAACTCTTTGAAGACCCGAACGCGACTTTCCTCGATCCTGTATGTATACTTCACAATGCCAGTACGTTATCCTTTTCAAACGTTTGAAAATTTAATGTCATCATCGACATGACGTCGTTCTTATAGTCGGTTTCAAGCTTTGCCAAACAATCGTCGATTGCGGTCTT
>JAQVHZ010000049.1 GCA_028695965.1 Thermoguttaceae bacterium
TTCTGTCGGCTTGAGAGGCGCAAACTCTTGGATTAAAAGGATCAAGCGGAGCAGGTGTCTGAAAACGACTCCTTCTTGCTTTTGTAAATTCTTCGAGAGGATAAATTTATTGAAGTCGCCTTTGAATTCGTCGATAAGCTCTCCTGCCGCCCAGACAGGCATGGTGCGCACGGCAACTCCCGGATACTGATAATCGAAGAGCCGACGAAGCTTTTCGGCAAACGAGAGCAGGTAGACGACCGGTTCGTCGTAGAGCGCGCCGGAGCGGCGCCGTTCCCAGTACTCCTGTTGTTCCTCTTCGGTGCGCGGAACGAGTTCTTCGACGGACGCCAGCCCGCGCTGCAGAAGCTCTCTGTCAAGCCTTGCGTTTGCAAGCGCGCCTGGCGGGAGCTCGTCGTATTTCGGAACGCGCAAATGCCTCGCGACGGCAGCGGGCGTTTCCAGGAGGCTCTCGAACGCCTGGATGCGCTCTTTTCGGTCCGCTAGCCCGAGTTGTTCCAATAGGAACGCGCCATAGACCGGATTCACGCCGCGCAGGCTCGTGAGGGTGGCGATTTTTGGGGTCGGATAGGCGCGCGCCGCTTTGTAGGAGGCTGCCAGCTGCTGGCGAATGTCCTCGCGCAGCTCGTTCACGTCGAATATCGGCTCCTCTTTTTCTTGTTCGCCAGGATCTTCGCTCGAGGTTCCTAAGGTTAGGGTCGGTTCTTCATCGAAGACCTTTTCGTCCTGCGATTTTTCAGACGCCATGCCTTGCGAGCCGAAGGCGTTAAGGTCGAAGAGATCGTCGCCGCCAAAGAAATCAAATCCTTCTGGGATCTCCATGCCTTCGGGCAATTTCAGTTCAAGGGCGGTCGCGGGCTTGTCGATCTTGGCTTTTTCCTGCTCATACGCTTTCGGGTCGTACTGTTCGTCGCCGTCGACGTTGGTCAGGAGCGCCTCGTCAAAGAGCCCGGCTCCAAACGGCTTCGAGCGCCGCGCTTTTTCTTTCAGTTCGCGCCGACGCGCCAGGAGCGCCGCGGTCGCTTCGGCGGTCGGCGGGATTCCGTACGACGCCGGATTGGGCGCAAGCCGGATAAAGCCGCCTCTCCAAAGGGTCAGGAGCATCTGGTCGAGCGAGCGCTGCATGGCCTCGAGGCGTTTAGCGCCCATGAGGCGCCGTCCGACGAGCGTCCTGATCGGCCGAACGTCGGAGTTCGATTCGATCATGTGCGCGAGCAGGCGCCAAGGCAAGGGACCGCGTGAGGTGAGTCGGCCCGGCGACGAGTTTTGCAGCTGCTCAAATTGTTTTTCCGACCAATATTGTTCGGTCGTTCTGCGCTTAGGCAGCTTCTTTTTGAGCTTTTTCTTTTCCTCGCGCATTCTGGGGTCTTTAACGTCGTCGGGGATCGAATTGTACTTTTCGAGCGCGCGCGCGATTTTGACGTCGTCTTCGTGCGCCAGGGCGAAGACGTATCCTCGCGTGTCGAATTGGGGACGGCCCGCGCGTCCGAAAATTTGGTGCGCGGAACTCGACTCGACGAGTTTTTTGTCTCCCGGCGGACCTTTGAGAAGGGTCGGCAAGACGACGGAGCGCGCGGGAAGGTTGACGCCCGCGGCGAGCGTTTCCGTACAAACGCAGAAGGAAAGGAGTTTCTTTTGAAAGAGCGCTTCGACGACGCGTCGGTATTTCGGCAGGACGCCGGCATGGTGGACCCCGATACCGCGAATGAGGAACGAGCGAAGTTTTGGGCCCGCGCCTTGGGACATATCGTATTGAGCAAGCTCTTTGTCAATGAGTTTCTGACGCTCGGAGTCGACGACGTTTTTGCCTTTCAGCGTTTCGCCCACCGACCAACATTCGTCGCGGTTGAAGCAGAAGACGAGCGCGGGCGTGAAGCGCTCTTCTTCGGTTCCGGCGCACATTGATTCGAGGTGTTCCGGCAAGAGTTTGTCTTCGACCCACTGATAGACGAGCGGGACTTTGCGTTCGGTCGATTGGACGAGGTCGAGCGTTCTGTTGGCTGTTGTTCTTAGCCAAGTAACAAATTCAAAAGCGTTTCCAACCGTAGCGGAAATGAGGAGCGTTCTCACGTGCAGAGGGAGCAGGCCCAGGGTGAATTCCCAGACGACGCCTCGTTCAGGGTCGGCAAATTGATGGAATTCGTCCATGACGACGACCGAGACGTTTTCGAAGGAGAAATGCACGTTCGAGATTTCGGAGCTTTCGTCTTCTTCGAAATCCGCTTTATTGATCGGAACTTCGGGCAAGACGGGCTTCGGCGGTTCTTTTTCTTCTTTGAACCCCTTGCCGTGTTTTTCGCGCTCGAGATCTTCTAAGGTAATCGTAAAGGAGCGTTTCTTGTTCAGCTCGGCGGCGGTCAGGACCGGTTTTTCTTTGGAGCCAGGCTCGGCGCCGGGCGTTCCGCCGCTTTGTTCGGGCGAGCTGTTTCTTTCAGCGAAGCTGTCGAAGGCGTCGGAGGAAAGGAGGCGATTGAATAGGATTTCCGCCACGACGACCAGAATTGTCGCGTCGATATTTTCGCGTCTGTTTCCGGTGATGAGCCCGACGTCGGACCGATCAAAGCCCCAGCGTTCGACCGTCTGCTGGAGTTCTGCGTACTTCTGCTCGGTCAAGGCGATGAGCGGGGTTGTGTAGTAGGCTCGTTTTCCGGTCTTTAAGGCTTCGTACAGACCGGCTTCCGCGATGAGCGTTTTGCCCATGCCGGTAGGCGCGCAGACCAGGACGCCCTGTTTAGAACTGAACCACGATAGGATCGCTTCTTCTTGGAACGGATAGGGCTCATAGGGAAGCTGTTCGAGGTATTCGAGGGCTAGATCTTCGCGCGACGTTTCTTCCGCTTGTTGGAGAGAGGCGTCAACATGGTTGTCTGGCTGCATAATCGGTCCGTTCTTTTTAGGCGTCTTAGCTCCGAAAAGTCGTCTAGTTTGACGCCTCTGAACCAAGACGTGTCGACGAGGCCGCCGCGTCGCGTTCAACGCGGGAAAAACAGCGTCGCCGCAGGGCGTTCTCGAGCACAAAAACTCATCTTTAATCTTATCTTTTAGAGCGCCGCCGTCAAGAGGGCGCCGACCCCGCCCTGAAAGAGTCGCTTGTGATTTTAATAAACGGCGCCAAATATGCTTAAGTATTGTAGGTAAGGGAGCGTCAGGGGGCTTTTCTCTTTAGGGGTTGGTCTTATAATACTATGGGTAATAGCGTGCGAGTCTAGCCTCGAGGGGAGGTTCTTGCAAACGCGCTAGAACGAGACCTTGGCACAGTATGTAACAAACATGATAAGTCGTGTGAGAGGAAATGCAATGGCGATTACTTTGACGAAACGCGCCGCTGAAGAAGTCAAGAGGATAAAGGAAGCGCAGCAGCTCGATCCGAAAACGTTCGTAAGAACGGTTATTGTAGGGGGAGGATGCAGCGGTATGCAATATACCTTGGGGTTTGACACAGAATTTAACCCGGCGATCGACGTAAAGTATGAAAAAGACGGCTGCGCTATAGTTTCCGAAAAGAAATTCGCGCTTTTCCTCGACGGCACGACGATCGATTTTCTCGACACTCCGACCGCAAAGGGATTCTCGATCGACAATCCCAAGTTTCCCGCAGGAGCGGGTTGCGCAGGTTGCGGACATTGATTTGGTCCGACTTAGGTCGAGCGTCGATTGAAGGTTGGCATAGAAAGGAAAATAGTTCGCTGAAGAGCGAGCTTTGACATAAAAATATATGGCGGAAGATTTATATAAAGTTTTAGGCGTCTCTAAAAACGCGTCTCAAGACGAAATCAAAAAAGCGTACTTGAAGCTGGCGCGCAAGCATCATCCGGATATGAATCCGGACGATAAAGAGGGCTCTAAGAAGAAGTTTCAGGAGGTGCAGTACGCCTTCGACGTTCTTAAAGACCCCGAAAAGAGACAGAAGTACGACCAATTTGGTCAAAATTTTGAAAATTTCAGCGGCGGTCCTAACGGCGCAGGCTTTAGCTTTAGCGGTTTTTCCGGCGGAAACGTCGATTTAGACGACCTGCTCAAAGCTTTTGGGGCCGGGGCAGCTTCATTTGGCGGCGCTAATCCGTTTGGCGGCGGCGGTTCGCCCTTTGGCGCCCGAGATCACGGATTCGGCGCCGGGACTCGTCGACGACCAGCCGGCCCTCAAAAGGGGGCGAATATGACGTCGTCGCTCACGATTCCTTTTAAGACGTCGATTATCGGAGGGGTTGTTCCGCTCAGCATTCGCGATCCGGAAACGAACAAGACGAAATCGGTCGACGTCAAGATTCCCGCCGGCATTGAGGCAGGCAAGAAGATCAAGCTGCGCGAAATGGGCGCTCCGAGCCCTAACGGCGGTCCGAAAGGGGATCTCATCTTGACGATCGACGCCGAGCCTCACGAGTTTTATACTCGCGACGGCAAGGATTTGCGCGTTCGCGTTCCGATAACGCTGAAAGAAGCGGCGTTGGGCGGCAAGGTCGACGTTCCGACGCCTCATGGCGTCGTCGGCGTTAAGATTCCGGCAGGTTCGACGACGGGAACGAAGCTGCGCATCAAAGGGTTCGGCGTCCGCGCCGACAAGGGCAAAGACGGTAATTTGTACGCCGTCTTTGAGGTTGCGACGCCCAAAAAGTGGTCGAAGGAAGACCTTGAACTGCTTGAAAAAATGAAACTTGACGACTCGGACCCGCGCGAAAAACTCGTTTGCTGAGCGCTGGTTTCGAGTAGATTTTATGCGGCGCGCGCCGCGAAAGGAGCGTTGTTTTGACCTCTTTATTTGAGTCGGCAGAACGCGAAAACCGTATGCGCGCGCTGCCTCTTGCGGCAAGGATGAGGCCGCGACGGCTCGCTGAATTCGTCGGTCAGCGCCATTTCCTCGGCGAAGGGAAGTTGCTTCGCCGTCTTTTAGCCGCGGACAGGCTTGGCTCGATGATATTCTACGGTCCGCCGGGCACGGGCAAGACGACGCTTGCCTATCTTCTCGCTAAAGAGAGCCGCGCAGTTTTCCGGCAGCTCAGCGCCGTCTCCGACGGAGTCAAGACGCTGCGCGAAACGCTCGAACAAGCGAAAGACCGTCTTTCAGTAACAGGCGGACGCACGCTCTTATTCATCGACGAAATCCACCGTTTCAACAAAGCTCAACAGGACGTCTTGCTTCCGGAAGTGGAGCAGGGCGTCATTATTCTTGTCGGCGCTTCGACCGAAAACCCGTTCTTTACAATCAACAACGCGCTTCTCAGCAGGAGCCGCGTCTTTCAGTTCGAGCCGCTTAACGACGAGGATATCAAAACGCTGATACGGCGCGCCGCAACCGATACGGACCGCGGGCTGGGCATATACGAAATCGAGCTGCAGGAGGACGCGCTCGACGCGCTTGTCGCCGTCTGCGACGGGGACGCAAGGCGCGCGCTTTCTACCTTTGAGGTTGCGGTTCTTTCTTCGCTTGACGCGGAAATTGACGTCTATAATCGAGAGGACGACAAGTCGGCGTCTTCGAAAAAAGTCGTGTTGACGAAAGAGCTTGTCGCCGAATCGGCGCAGCGTCGGACCGTTTCCTACGACCGGGACGGGGACGGACATTACGATTCGATCAGCGCATTAATCAAAAGTATTCGGGGCAGCGATCCGGACGCGTCGATTTATTGGCTCGCCAGGATGCTCGAAGGGGGCGAAGACGTGCGTTTCTTGGCGCGTCGGCTCGTGATTCTTGCGAGCGAGGACGTCGGCAACGCCGATCCCAACGCGCTTCAGTTGGCGGTCGCCTGCGCGACCGCTTGCGAAATTGTCGGGCTGCCTGAATGCAAGCTGAATCTTGCGCAAACGGTCTGTTATTTGGCGGTCGCTCCCAAGTCGAACGCGGCTACAAACGCAATTTTTGCCGCCATTGCGGATCTGCGCGAAGGTAAAATCTTGCCCGTGCCTCGCTCCTTGCGCGACGCGCATTACGGCGGCGCCGCCGCTTTGGGGCATACGGGCTACCAGTATGCGCACGACGCCCCTGACGCTATTGCCGCGCAGGATTATCTTGGCGTCGAGAAAGAATATTATATTCCCACCGACCGGGGCGCCGAGAAAGAAATTGGGGAACGGCTCGAAAAGATTCGGGCGATTCTCCGAACTGCTAAAGGGGGCGCCGAGGACGTTCCGAACGAATTCGTCGAAGGGAAGCGCGTGGAAAAAGAATAGGGGAATCAGAAGGCTTGCTATAACATTTTGCGTTGGGCGCAGGGCTTGTAAGAATGTTGAAAGGTTCGAGAATTCGTTCTATGCCAAATGTACCAATTGCCGGAAATGAAAGGAGTAAGTTTTCACGAAAATTCCCAATTTTAATAGAATTTCGTTGACGTCATCGGCTAATTGGCTTAAAATTGACATTAAGCGTAATAGCGCGTCGGCATAGGGGGAGCGTTGTTTTCCCTCGGCGCTAGAAAAGAGGCGCGCCCCTTTTGGGAGGGCGCCGGAGACTAGGAAAACGCATTCGCAGGGCGTGTTAAAGCGCGCATGCGGCGACGCGTTAGCTAATATTGACGGACATTCGAAAGACGTCCGGTCGTACAGGAGAACCTTACACATGCGTAATGAGCAGGGCGTCATTATCTCATTGATCGTTTTTATCGTCTTGACGTTAGCCTTCGGCGTCGGGACGTACTTCGGCGCTAAGGGATACCAAGAACAAAAAGCGGCTCTCGAAACGGCGCGTTCTGAATATAAAAACGCGAAGGCCGAAAGAGATTCGTTAGCCGCCGACCTCAATAATTTCAAGACGAGGCTAGGCTACGGTTATGGCTCGGCAAAAGAAATCCTGGAAGGACAGGACGGCTCGGAGACTCGCAAAGTCAATTTGACCGACGAATCCGGCGCGCCCGTTCACTACAACGGCATGGCCGACGACCTTGCCGCCGCGTTGGGCGAGGCCTCTCGCGACCTTACGTTTAAAGACGGGGTCGCTAAGCTGACCGCAGAAATTGCCGCGGTTAATCAGCAAATCGCCGATTCCGTTCAGGAGCGCGACGCCAACGTTGCCGCCGCGCACACGCAAATTGGAAACTCCGTTCAAGAGAATCAGCGTTTCACCGCCAGCGTCGTCAAGAGCATGGATACCGTCAAGGACGATCTTGCAACCGCCAGCGATAATTACACGAAGCTGACCGGCGACTTCAACGCTCAAACGAAAGAGTTTGACATTACGAAACGCGACGCCAGAGAGTCCATCCTTGCCGCGCGCGAGGCGACGGAAAAGGAACGTAAAGCCGCCGACAACTTTGCGGAAATCAATATGGATCTCAGCCGCCGCATCGACCTTCTTACGAACGCTGATTTTGAAGAGGCTGACGCCGTTGTTCTTTCGACCGACCAAGTTGGCCGCATCGTTCGTTTGAACGTCGGAAAAGTCGACGGCGTCCGTCCGCTTACGAAATTTAACGTCTTCTCGAAGAACGTCTTAGAAAAGGGCGGCGTCAAAGCGAAGGCCAGCGTTCAGGTAACTCATTCTATTGAGGAAAACGTCTGCCACGCGCGCATTCTCAGCGACGATCCGAACAATCCGATCGAGCCGGGCGATTTTGTCTTCACGCCCCTTTGGCGGCCGGGCGATATCTTCCGTTATGCGCTTGACTATCGTCTTGATATCAACGGGGACGGCGTCAGCGATCTTGGCGAGATCTACAACATCATCGAGATTTCTGGCGGCGAAGTCGCCGCGTATATCGACGACGACGGCGCCGTTAATGGCAAAATCACCCCCGACCTCTATCGCTTGATTGTTCCTGACGAATCGATCGCGGACCGCATTGCCGGCGCGGGCGATTTGTCTGCGGAAGACAAAGCGAAGCTGCTCGAAGATCAAGCCGCTTTTGTTGCCAGCGCGAAAGAAAACGGCGTTCGTACGATGCGTCTGTCCGACCTGCTTGTTCAAATTGGCTATAAGCGAACCGAAGCGCTGGATCGTTTCGGCGAAGAGCGCGCCGCCGGCGAGGCGCAAGCGGCCGCTTCGAAAACTTCTGTCGGCAATACGTCTGTGATACCGGTCTATACGAGAACCACAGGCGAAATCATTCCTGGCAGCATCCTTCCTTTACACGAGGACGGCGCTGCGGAACAGGCGAAGAAATCGAACGTTCAGTTCCGTAAGAGAACTCCAAAAGAGTAACGTCCCCTAATGATAACGCGGCGTCCATCTTTTGGCGCCGCGTTATAACCTATTACATTTAAAAGCTCGTCGTTGAGCTTGATGATTGCGTCAAGTTCAAAATTGAATATTCGGACGGTTTGCTGGGCAGTCGACCGTCGTCAAGGAGAATACCTATGCGAAATCAGGGCGTCGTCATAACGAACCTTGTGTTTATGATCTTGGCGTTGATACTGGGAGCAGTAACCTACTTCCTCTTCAATAACGTTTCTGAAAAGAAGCAAGAGATTGCGGCGCTGAATGCTGGAACCGGGGCGATTAAGTCTGAAGTCTCTAATATGACGTCCGACTTCACCGAGCTGAAGAAGAAGCTAGGCTACGAAGACGTCGCCGAAGCGAAACAGCTCGACGATACGATGCGTTCCGACGTCGAAAAGGCGTTGGGGCTTGCGGAAACGAATTCGACCTACCGCGACGTCGTCGTTACGTTAGGCAAAAATCTTAACCAGAAGAAGGCGGAATTAGCAGGCGGTTTTCAAGCGCAGCTCGACGAATCCGCGCGCGTTTCTACCTCCGAGCAGGCGAAGACCGATTCTCAAAAAACGAAGTTTGCCGAGCAAGAAGCGACTATCGCCAACGATCACAGCGCCGCAGTTGCCGCCGCTGCCGACACGCGAAACAACCTGCAGAAGAGCTTCAACGCTCAGGCGGCTGAGCTCAACGACCTCGTCGCCAGCACGCGCGCCGACATTCAAGCGGCCAATCAAGACACAGCGGACTTCAAAGAATCGAAAGAACGCTTTGCCGCCATTAACGACGAGCTGAGCAAGCGCGTCGACGAACTGTCCAACGCGTCCTATGAACGCGCCGACGCCGAAATTGTCTTTGCCGACCAGGTCCGTAAGATTGTTCGTCTTAACATCGGCGAACGCGACGGCGTGCGTCCGCTCACGACCTTTAACGTCTTCGAACCCACCACGCTTGATATGAACGACGCCGTTCCGAAGGGCAGCGTCCAAGTCGTCCGTTCGATCGGCGAACATCTGTGCGAAGCGAAGATTCTTGAAGACCAAATGTCGAATCCTGTTCAGCAGGGCGATTTGGTCTACACGCCTCTGTGGCGCCCTGGCGAAGTCATTCGTTACGCGCTCGACTTCCATCATGATATTGACGGCGACGGCAGAAGCGACCTTGCTAAGCTGATGATGCTCATTCGTTCTTCCGGCGCCGAAGTAGCGACCTATATCGACGACGAGGGCGTCATTCAACACGAAGACAAAATTGCCCCCGACGTTTACCGCGTCATCGTTTCTGAAAAGTCTGTCGCCGACGTCTTGGCGCGCGCTTACTCTCTAGACGAAGCTACCAAAGAGAGAATTGCGCAAGACGAGCAGAAATTCCTGAGAAAATTCCGCGATCTCAATGTCGAGACCATCTACTTGCAAGACTTCTTGAAGAAGATTGGATACAAAGAGACTGCTCTCGTTACCGAATACGACGATGAACTTCGCGAACGCAGCGGCAAGGAAGGCGTTGTCGACTTGCTCGAAAGCGGCGTCGGACATCAAGTCGTTTCGCCGGGTATCGTAGCTCCGATCTACACAGACGGCGAAAAAGCGCCGACGTCTACCGGGAAGACCTCTCCGATGTTTGGCGGCAGCAAGGGGTCGCCGCCCGTTTCACCAGGAATCGTCGCGCCTACCTACGACAAGGAAGCTGAGAAGGCGCCAAAATCGCTTGGCGTTAACAGCGATTTCTACGAGCGCAATCGTCCCGATAAGCAGGACTGATACGACGCTCCATCTTAATGGAGCGGTTGCGTTCCGCTTCTTTCCAAGTTCCGTTTGCCACAATATGGCGTGAGTTAAACAAGCCAGTTTCCCTACCATAAGAAACCGGCTTGTTTCTTATGCGCTCCGTTTGTTACCCAACAATCTGCATAATCTTTCCGACTAAGAGAATATAATTATGGATGCAGCGTTAGATATGGCGCTATTGTTTCGCGTCGTTATCCTTGCGATTATTCAAGGGATTGCCGAATTTCTCCCAATCAGCTCTTCTGGACACCTGCTTGTTTTAGGTCATTTGTTCGAAATGCCCGACAACTTTACGCTGATGATCCTGCTCCATCTCGGGACGCTTTTCGCTGTCTTGGTCTTCTTCCGGAAGGAAATTCTTGCTATTTTTACGTATCGCAAACGCGCTCTTGGCTTGATAATAGTCGGCTCAATCCCTACCGCTATCATTGGGCTTGTCCTGCAGAAACTCTTTCCTCAACTTGAAACGAGCCGCCTGATGACGGGCGTCGGTTTCTTACTCACCGGAATCATCCTGATTACGGTCATGCGTCGTCATAGCCGCACGGAATCGGAAGAGTATTATGAAAAAATCGCTTATGAGGAAGAAGGTTACGACGGTCCGGTTACGAAGTCGGTAGAAGAAACAACTTGGCTGGACGCGATTTTTATCGGCATAGTTCAAGGTCTTGCCGTCTTGCCTGGTCTTTCTCGGAGCGGCTCGACGATTTCGGCGGGCGTTCTGCGCCGTTTGAATAATCAATGGGCGGCGGAATTTTCGTTCTTCCTTTCGATACCGGTCATCGCAGGGGCCGCTGCGCTTGAAATTTACGATAAATTTCAAGAGGTTGGCAAGGAGAATATTGGCTCTTTGTTTCAGCTGGATTCTCTCTTTACGGTCTATCTTTTCGGCGCGTTTATTAGTTTTATCGTCGGTTATATCGCGCTGTTCTCGTTAATGCAGTTGCTCAAGGCGGGCAAACTCCACTACTTTGCTATCTGGCTTTTCATCGTCGGCACGGCGATGATCGCTTGGACCGGCTACGACCATTGGGATCAAATCGTCGAGTTTGTTAATCAGTGGCGTTGAGCTGATAAGGAGTATTTTTGAAAAAAGCTCGTTTCTAGTTCCAAAATAATAAAAAGCGATTATAATGACGTCGTCGTTTCGACGCGTTCGCGTCGCTAGTGGGCCCGCAGACACGCGCCAGAGCGTCTGGATTTAAAGGCAGAAGAATAATGAAAGTATTGGTTATCGGAAGCGGCGGTCGTGAGCACGCTTTAGCTTGGAAACTTGGACAGAGTCCGAAAGTCAGCAAAGTATATGTAGCGCCAGGCAACGCCGGAACTGCGCTCGACGCGGAGAACGTTCCGATAGCTGAAAAAGATTTTCCCGCGCTCATTGATTTCTGCAAGGAAAACGACGTCAAGCTCGTTGTGGTTGGTCCCGAAGCTCCTCTTTCGGCGGGCGCGGTCGACGCGTTTACCGAAGCGGGGCTCCGCGCTTTTGGACCGAGCCAAAAAGCCGCAAAACTTGAAGGCAGCAAGGTCTTCTGCAAGGAAGTTTTGAACAAGGCGTGCGTTCCGACGGCTCGCGCTCAAGTGTTTGACAACGCTGAAGACGCGTACCGGTACGTCGACGAGGGAGACGAAGGCGGCTTTGTCGTGAAGGCGGACGGCTTAGCGGCGGGCAAGGGCGTCGTTGTTGCTAGTTCCAAAGCAGAAGCTAAAGAAGCGATCAAACAGATTGCTGAAGATCGCGCTTTTGGCGACGCCGGGGCTCGTTTCCTCATTGAAGAACGCCTTATGGGGCAGGAAGCAAGCGTCCTTGCCATTACTGACGGTCATACGATCGTTACGCTCCAGCCCGCGCAAGACCATAAAGCCGCCTACGACGGCGACCAAGGCCCGAACACCGGCGGCATGGGCGCCTATTGCCCAGCCTCCCTTGTCGACGACGACAAATTACATTGGATTGAAGAAAACGTTCTCCTGCCGACTCTCATTACGCTGAACCGTATGGACACGCTGTTCAAGGGCGTGTTGTACGCCGGACTCATGATGACCCCGCAAGGCCCGCGCGTGCTTGAATATAACGCGCGTTTCGGCGATCCTGAATGTCAGCCGCTTCTTTCGCGCCTCAAGACCGACCTTGTCGACGTCATTGAAGCGACGATCGACGAAAAACTCTGCGATACTGAACCGCTCGTTTGGGACGAACGTCCCGCCGTCTGCGTCGTTATGGCGAGCGAAGGCTATCCCGGCTCCTATGAAAAAGGGTTTCCGATCTCCGGCCTCGACGAAGCGGCAAAACTTCCGGACGTCAAAGTCTTCCATGCGGGCACGAAGTTGGTCGACGGCGTCGTTACCACGAACGGCGGGCGCGTTTTGAGCGTCGTCGCTCTTGGAGACACGGTTGCGGACGCCAAGCGCAAGGCGTACGAGGCAGTTGCGAAGATTAGTTGGCAAGGCGCCTGGAACCGCACTGACGTCGCCGACAAAGAGATTAAAGCCGTTCAAAATTAGCGAGCGCAGAACGCGTCGGCGTTTGATTGTGCGTTGAGCGCCGCGCTTAGGAGCAGTACACAAATGATCGAAGCGTTAGAAAAAGCCGTTCCGGAGTGGGATTATCCTGAATATAAAGGCGAAGAGGTCGCGCTCTTCATCCCTTGTTTTATCGACCAATTCTTTCCCGAAGCGGGCGTAGCGACGGTCAGGGTCTTGGAGAAGCTCGGTATTCCGATCGTCTATCCCGACGAACAGACTTGCTGCGGTCAACCGGCGTTCAACTCAGGTTATTGGGACGACGCGCGTAAAGTTATGGAACGGTTCGGCGAGGTCTTCGAGAAGTACCAATGGATCGTAACGCCTTCGTCCGCTTGCGCTTCGATGTGCCGCGTCTTCTTCAAGGAGGCCGATGCGAATTCGCCTGCGGTCGCAGTTGGCGCGCGCGTTTACGAACTTTCAGAATTTCTTGTCAACGTCTTGAAAAAGACTGACTTCGGCGCGACTTTTCCGCATAAAGTCTCCGTGCATATCGGTTGTCACGGACGCCGCGAACTTGGCATAGCGCAAGCGGCTCAGATGCTCGTTGACAACGTCAAAGGGCTTGAATATGTCCCGATTCCTAAGGTTGAAGAATGCTGCGGTTTCGGAGGGACGTTCAGCGTTAAAATGACCGGCACGTCGCTCAATATGGGCAAGAAGAAGGTCGAGAATATCCGCAAGGTTTATGAGGCAGGCGTCAGGCATATCGTTACCACCGACCTTAGCTGCGCGATGCACTTTGGCGGCATGATGCGCCGCGACCCGGAACTGAAAAACGTGCAGATTCACTATATCGCCGAACTGCTCGTCGATTGAACGTAAGTCCTTTTGGCGTCGGCGTATGATGAGGGAGAATGATGATGAAGAAGCGAGTCGATCTTTCTCGTCCGATCGTCGAGGGCATGTCGGTCTATCCCGGCGATCCTCTTTTTCAAGCGCGCGCCTTTGCCGACCATCGAGTCGATGGCTTTCGCGGTACGAAATTGACGTTTGGAACGCACTTAGGAACGCATATTGACGTTCCTTATCATTACTTTGTCGACGGAGAAACGCTCGATGTGTTTCCCGTCGACTTCTTTTTTGGGTCGGGCGCCGTTATCGACGTTCTATCTCTCATTGGTCCAGACTCAGAGCGTTTTGCGCGGCGCGAGCCGGGCAGACCTGCGGCGCTGACCGTTGCGGATCTCGAGCCGTTTGAATCGATATTTGAATCGGTTCCTTTTGTCTTTTTACGCTCCGGTTGGTCGCCGCGATTTGGAACGGCTGATTTCTATACGGATTTTCCGTCTCTTACTCCTGAGTTGTGCGACTGGCTTGTCGACTTTCCAAAGTTGCGCGCGTTGGGTTTAGAAACGCCTTCGCTCGTTTCATTTCCGACTTCCGGCTGCGACTTGGCGGATACGTCGGCGCGTCGCTCTCCGTTTGACGCGGAACTTACGGAATTCCTTTCGAGGCAGGAGCGCGTTGACGAGAAATTACCGGACGTTCAGGAGAACAGCGACGCGGAGCCGCTGGACGAATTGGAACTATGCGCCGACGCCGAATGTCATCGGATCTTGTTGGGGAGAAGACCGCCCGTCTTGATTGTCGAGGGGCTTGTTAATTTAGACGCGTTGCCTAGTTATGACCCTGAAGACGCTGTCAGTAATCGAGTTGAACTTGATTCGCAGCGAGCGTTTGACGTCGTCTGTTTACCGTTGCCGATCGTCGGCGTCGACGGCTGCCCCGTCAGAGTGGTCGCGACTGTCGGAGAATCTCGACGAGGCGGAGAATAGGGCGCGAGAAGCCAGCGCGCGGGGCGCTGCAGGCGCGGCGACAAAGCTAGAACGCGCAGGTTCCGACGCCGGTTTTCTTGTGAACTCACGTCGGAATTGCTGTTCTAGACGAGAATCACCTCAGCCAAAAATGCTTGCGGAAATAGACTCTCCATTCTTTCTTAAACAAGAAGAAACAGACAAGCTGATTGCGTTTGCGTTTGAGAAACACTTTGAGACCGTATCGCTTCTTTTGAATTGGAGTTCTTCCGTAGGGCGTCTGCGCGGCGTAATCGTAAAGGAGGTCGAGCATTGGCAGATTATGACGAATTCCCATATAGTGGAGAACGACGGTATCGTCTTTATCGTAATAACTCGGATGACAGTTCCAACGACTCGGCAATTCCTGATATCGCGTACGAGACGCGTAGACGTTGAGCACGTCTTGGTCCGCAAATAGGACTTTCGAACTGATTTCTTCGTAGACGTCGAGCAGTTGTTCTAGAATATTCTCATCGCGCCATTTCTTCAAGTTGAAGAGCAAGATTCCCGAATTGAAATACTTGTGGTCGTCGGGCAGTTCAAGATTTGCGATATGTTCCGGGTCAATGTCCAAATCGGGAACCGCGGCGACAAAAGCGCCGTCCAGCGGCGTCTCCCAGAGCCCGCGCAGACTTTTCAGCGCAATGGCGTCGACGTCCATATAGATAACCTTATCGAGCGATTCCGGCAGGAATTTTGCAAGACAGAGCCGATAGTAGACGACGTTTGGAAAGTTGGGGTCGTATCGGATGTTTTTTAGGTATTCCTTAAGATTAGGCCGGTAGTAGATCGACTCAAATTCGCGGACCGCCTTGAGCCGTTCGATTTTTTTGATATCGCTTTTCTTCAGTCCGCCGTCGACAATGTGGAATCGGAGCGCGTCGTCGCTTGCGGCGTTTTTCAGGATTGAAATAATCGCCGTTGCGAGGTACGCGCTATAATTCGAATCCGAAACGAGCATAATCTCGATCATTTTTCTTTTTCGCTACTGCGTTTGTGTTAACGTTGTTATTGCATGGCTTGCGACAATCTGAGTCGACGCGGCTATAAATAATATGGAAGCGCGAGTCGATAAAACAGACCGCCTCCGGCGTCAATTGTAACGAAATGACCGGAGGCGGTTAATATCAATATAGCGAGAGCTTAGACGAAACGGCTCTCAGAATCAGAGCGCGACTGACGAGCTCGTTATTCTGGAGACGGTTCGGCGTTTTCTGCTTCTTTAGGAGCGTCCTCACAAATTTTGACGACGTTTTCACAATCTGTTTTATCGTTTGATTTGCAGAGCTTCTTGGTTGTGCAGACGACCCAACGCCAGTGCAGAACGATATGAACGATCATTAACGTGAATAAAATGAACGAGTTCCAGCAGTGGATCGTCTTCCATTCGCCTTTACTCATGCCAAGGAGGGTGTTTCCTTCCATTAAGCCCCAGAAGATTTGCATCGGCCTGCCTTGCTGGCCTCCGCCTCCGCAGCCTCCACTGCCTCCTCCGCCGCAGCCTCCGCCTCCGCAGCCTCCACTGCCTCCTCCGCCGCAGCCTCCGCCACCGCCACTGCCTCCGCAGTCTCCGTCTCCGCCACTGCCTCCGCAGCCTCCGCCACCGCCGCCGCCAGAGCCTCTGCCGGAGCCTCTACCACCGCCGCCTCTGCCTTTGCCTTGTCCGAGACCTGCATTACCGCGACCTGCTTGCGCATTTTCTGCGCCGTTATTGCTTTCAGCTTGCGCGGCGTCCGCGACGGTCTGCGTCTGCGCTTGGGCGTTCTGAACAGCGGCGTCGGCTTCTGTGGAGACGGCTTTCGCTTGCGGCGTCGAGCAGGTTCCGGTCTGACCGACTGGACGGGTCCAGCCCCAGAGAATAACCCCGGTAATCATCGCGATGACCATCGTAATGAAGAGCAGGAGGTCGACGTAATAGTTAGTTTTAGTCTTTGAATTCATCGTTTACTTTTTAAGTTAAGGGGTTAGGGGTGTAACAAGAAAAAATTGATGCTGTTTAGAAATATAGACTTCAAACGCAGCGGTAATGTTACGTTATTTTTCTCTTTTGTAAATATCCTTCAGCAATTCCGACGCCATTTGGCGCCAGGTTGCGTCTTTGCAAGGAGGAGGAATGTCAGAAAACATGACGCTCGCGGTACTTTTGTCTCCATTTTCGTTTGAACAGGAAGAGACAGACGATCTGACATTTTTTCCTGCTCAACCATCGCTTAAATTTGTACGTTTTCTTTTGGATTGGGAGTTTGCCATAGGGCGTTTGCGCGGCGTAACTGAAGAGGATATCGAGTCGCGGGAGACGATACCGGACGCCCATATAGTGAAGAATCACAGTATCGTCCTCGTCGTAAGATCTCGGATGACAGTTCCAACGTCTTGGGAGTTTCTGGTATCGGGTCCGGCTTGCATAGACGTTGAGGACGTCCTGGTCGGGCAATTTGATGAGATCGCGGATTTCCACGCAGACGTCGAGTAGCTGTTCGAGAATATTCTCGTCGCGCCATTTTTTCAAATTGAAGAGCAGGATTCCGGAATTGAAATACTGATAGTCGTCGGGCAGAGGAAGCCTTTTTACATGTCTCATGTCGATATTTTCGTCGGGAATAGCCGCGACAAAGGCGCCGTCTAACGGCGTTTCCCATAGGTCGCGCAGGCTTTTCAGCACGATGACGTCGACGTCTAAATAGATGATTTTGTCGAGCGTTTCTGGCAGATATTTCGCAAGAAAGAGCCGATAGTTGACGACGACGGGAAATCGATCAATGTCTTTTCGAAAATATTTTAGGTACTCGTCGATATTAGGTCGGTAGTAGATTGCTTCGAAGTCGCGGACCGATTTCAGCTGTTCGATTTTATTGATATCGTCTTGCGTCATCCCCCCGTCGACAATGTGGAATCGGAGTATGTCGTCGCTAGCTGCGTTCTTCAGGATTGACACGAGCGTCGTCGCAAGGTATGAGGCATAATTCGTATCCGAAACGAGCAAGATTTCAATCGGATCTTGGTTTTTTTGAGTTGACATCCCTGTTCTCCTTTGGTTCTCTTGCGTTTATTTTTACTTGGCAACGTTCCTCGTTGTAAAAAGCGCGTCGGAACGCGACGTCGACATAGGCGATTTCAATATCCGCCAAATCTGCAATGATGAATTCGAAACGCGCGCGGGCGCTCCCTTTCGACTTGATCAGCGCAGGACAAAGCGTTTACGCAACTGCTTGCGCCACTGTTTTTTAGGCAGGAACAAGCACAGGAAGACGAAACAGCCTCTGCGCATAGCGCGCCGGACGCGATACCAGAAGCCTTGCATTGGAAGCCGTCCGTAGGGCGTCATTGAAGCGTATTCGTAAAGGACGGGCAGATTAGGACAGCGGTGCCGGTTCCCCATGTAATGTAGTATAATCGTATCTCCTTCGACGAAATCGCGCGGGTGACAGTTCCACCGGTTTGGCAAGAGCAGGTAGGACGTCCGATATGCGTAAACGTTCAACACGTCTTGGTCGGGGAACTCGATTTGATCTTTGATTTCCAGGCAGATATCGAGCAGCTTCTCTAAGACGCTGTCTTCGCGCCATTTCTTCAAGTTGATCAGCATTATTCCTGAAGAGAAATAGCCGTAATCGTCCGGCAAGCCGATCGCTCGACGGTGCGACAAGCGCATTTTCGGATCGAGCGCAGCGGCGACGAAATTGTCGTCCAAGTCGGTTTCCCAGAGTTCCGCAAGGCTCCCTAACACAACGATATCCGCGTCGAGATAGAGGACTTTATCGAGCGTTTTCGGGAGAAATTTCTCGACGAAGAGCCGCGTGTTCACAATGACTGGAAAATTCGAAATGTCGTCGCGAAGGTACTTGAGATACTCCTGAAGATCAGGACGATAAAAAGCGAGCTTAAAATCCTTGATCTTCTTGAGTTCTTCTATTTTCTGTAAATCATCGTCGGTCATGCCGCCGTCGGCAATGTGGAACGACAAGGCGTCGTCCGGCGCCGCGTTTTTCAAGATAGACGCCATCGCCGTGGCCAGAAACGGACTGTAGTTAGAATCCGACGCCATAAAAATCTCGATCGGCGCCTTAACGGGTTGGCTTGCGTCGCTCATTTTGGGCTCCCTGTGGCGTCGACGCGCGTCGACGTGTAGTTTTAAGCGAAAGTAAGTGAGGCGATGGGAAACCGCGCCTGCAAAAGCCGAGCGCTTCCCCTAGATCGAGTGTAACGTATTGCGCCATCGCGGTCAATGTTAATATAGCGAATATTTAGTTTGGAGCGAAGGGCTAACTTTGTGTGGAGCTATCGTTGTAAGCCCTTCTCGTTCGACGTCAAAGACGGACGTCTTAAAGCGAGACGCGCTCTCGAAAGTTTGAGAGGGATTTGATAGGGAAGAGGCTAGGTTTGGGAAAAGAACGGCGTTGTCGTCTGTCCTTTTTGATTTAATTCGAGTCAACAACGCCGCATGGATAGGGTCTTATGCTGTCAAGGGAACCGCCAAAACAAGAATGTTGCACATTCTCGCTTTTAGAGGTTTTGTTCTGTTTCCTCCGTCATGTCTTCCTCTTCTTCGGGGAACGGGTCGTCCTCAAAATCGTCGAGCGGATTTGGTATATTGGCGTTTTCGGATTCTTCTTCGAGGAGGGCTTTCAGCTCGAGGGCGGCAATTCGTTTGGGGAAGTTAGACTTTTGGGAGAGCGCGAGCTTCAAGAGCGTGTTAGCCAGCGACTTATCCTCGCGCCTATTAGCGATTTCGGCGAGGTAATAGGCGACGGTTGCCGTCATCTGACCTGAGGAGAGTATAGGACCGAAGATTTCGTCTGCTTCTTTTTCGTATCCGGAGAGGAAGAGGGTCCACGCATAGGTAACGGCGGCTTCTAGGTTGTCCGGGTAGGCGCGATAGTTTCTAGCGGCGATCTGCAGCGCGGTCCCTAATTTCCCCTTATTGTTCTGATCGAGCATAGCGAGGGCCAGCCCGTTTGACGCCTCGAAATTATTGGGCGCGACAAGGGTCGCGTTGCGGAAGTTTTCTTCAGCAGCGGCGAATTGCGACGCGTAGAGCGCGACCCATCCGGAGAGCAGCCACCGGTCGAGATCTTTTTCATCGTTGTCCTCGACGAACTGCGCGATAATTTTGCCCGCTTCTTCGATCATATTCCAGCGCAAATAGAGCCTGGCCACTTGGGCGCGTTGGCTTTTGGGCGCGTTGGCGATCATTTCTTCGAGCTTGGTAATTCTCGCTTTTCCTTCGTCGACAAGATCCTCTTTATCGAGCGAGGTTGCGACCTGGAGCCAGCCGGGCCATAGCTCGCTGTTCAGTTTGGCTGCGGCGTCATACGCTTTTTCGGCGGCGTCATAGTCTTTCAACTTCATCGACAAGTAACCGAGATTCCAAAACGCCTGCGCGTTTTCCGGATTGGCGTCGAGGATTTTCTGGACGATCGTTCTGGCTTCTTCATAGCGTTCGCGACGTTCGGCAAGGTTGGCGCGCATAGTGAGCGCTTCTTCTTTCAGGTATTCGTGCCGCGTGGTCGTTTCTGGGCGATATTCCTTGTACGCGTCGATGAGCGCCTCGGCGCGTTCGATGAGGAGCCGTGCTTCCAGGAACCTGCCTTCTCGCGCGTCAATTCCGGCGAGCTGCAAATAGGCTTCTGGATCGGCAGGATAGTCTTCCGCCGATTCTTCGAGCGCGCGGCGCATTTCGAGGAACTTGCCCGCGTGAGAATGAAGGATTGCTAAGAGGACGCCCGGCGGATCGGAGTCGGGATTTTCGTCATAGACCTGTTTGAACAAGTTGTAGGCGCCTTCGACGTCTCCTTGGGCATACAAGTCGATAGCGGCGAGCGTTTTCGGGTTCACTTGCGCGTCGGGGTCCTGGGGTTCAGAACTGGAAGCGGCTTGGCCCGAGGCGTTTTCTTTTGTCGCGTTCGGTTCGTTCTGCGCCCATGCGGTTGAGACCAGCAGAGACGCGCTGACGGCAAGCGCCGCGAGTTTCTTATAGGAACGGAGCATGATAAGTCCTTTATAGGTTATGAAAGGGGTTAGTTTCCGAAACGCCGAGCGGCGTCGTCGCGGATTTTTTGAGCGGCGTCCGTTTGCCCAAGCCGTTCATAGGCGTCTGCAGCTTGTTTCGAGGCGGCTTCGGCGAGCGTGAACTTATCGTCGGCAAGCATAGCGACGCGCAGGAATTCACGCGCGGCGCTTTCGTCGTGTTCGAGCGTTTTTTGAGCTTGCGCAACGAGGAACGCGGGACCGAGCGTCAGTTCGCCGGGCATTTTTTCGACAGTTGAGACCCAATGCGCGACTTCGCGTTCCGTCGGCTTGCGCAAGACGGCGCCGCGCCACAACTGCGCCGCGGCTAGGAGCGAGATAGCGCGGCACGTTTCGACGACGTTTTGGTCGGCGCCTTGCGGCGCTTCCAGCGCGACAAGCGCCTGCATCGCGGCGACGGCGTCTCTCGAATGAGCGTTCGAATTCATTAGGATCGACGCGGCGAGGAGACGACCCGACGGATTAAAGGTTCCGGACGGATTGTCTGTTGGGGAGAGCCATGTTGCGGCGGTTGTTTCGGCAAGGGTTCTCGCTTCGATCGAGGAGCCTCGCGTGAGGGACGTCTGGTTCACCCAGCGCAAGGGCATGGAGCTCAGGTAGGGCGAATACGGGTCAATGCGACAGAGCAAAAAGAACTCGCTTGCGGCTTCGTCGTCTCGACCCAGCACGGAGTACGTCTCAACGATTTTTGCCGTCGCCCATTCTTTTTCGATTCTGCGAGCCGTCTTTTGCCTAGCTCCCTTGAAGAGGTCAAGGGCGCGTTCTAATTCGGTTTTTGCGCCGAGTCTCTTGCCGGACTCAAATGCGTCGACGCCCTCCTGGAACTCGTTAGAGACGCTGAGTTCAACGCGCTCGAGCGCCGCAAAAGGAAACGCATAAGGTTTATCCTGAACCTGCGCGGTCAGGCCGCCGTTTCCAGAGATTGTCAAGACGGCGCACGTGATCGGCTCGCTTTGTTCTTTCAAGTAGAGCAGGTCGTTTGCGCCGGTTTTGACGGGACGTTCCGCTTTTTGCATGGACGTCCCTTGCGCTTTTGGCGTCATGACGGGCGTCTGCGAATTTCCTGCGCGAATCGCAAAGGGGTCTTGCGCGCCGACGTTGGCGTCGACGCGACGATTCCCGGAGACGTTTTGCGCGTATGCGAGCGCGGGCAGGCTGAGGACTGCAATTAGGAGCGCGGCTCGGAAAGGTTTGTTCTGCATTCTGGCGTTCGGTCGCTCTTGACCGTAAAGGCGGTGAAGTTAGTTGTTCTCTAAAAATTCCTCAATAGCGTTGATGAAGCGCTCGCCGTAGTTTCTCAGTTTGGCCACGCCGACGCCGGAACAGTCAAGGAACTGCCCTTCGGTGCGCGGCTTAAGGAGCGCCATATCGACGAGCGATTTGTCGGTGAAGACGACGTATGGAGGAACTTTTTCCGCGCTGGCAATTTGAGCGCGAAGGGCGCGAAGCGTTTCAAAGAGCATCTTGTCTTTGGGCTCGAGCGTTTCTTTCAGGCTCGAGGCTTGTCGGACGATTCTGGCGGTCTTTTTCTTCGAGGCTCTGTCGGGACGTTCGACAATTTCGACGGTTCGCTGTCCGCGCATAACTTCCCAGCCGAGGGCCGAGACTTGCAGTACGGGAAACTCGGACGCGGGGTCGAGCGTAGCAATTTCTTGCGTGAGGAGCGCCTGGATGAGGTAGCGCCAATATCGTCTCGATTTGTCTTTGCCGACGCCGAAGGTTTGAATGGCGTCGTGTCCAAAGCGTTCGACTTTTTCCGTCACGTTCCCGACAAGTATGTCGGTAATGTGCGTCGCGCCAAAACGGTTGCCGGTTCTTTGCATCGCAGAAAGCGCTTTTTGCGCGTCGATCGTCGCGTCGACGCGTTTGCTGATACCGACGCAGTAATCGCAGGAGCCGCATCCGTTGATTTCTTCGGCGCCGTCTCCAGGGTCCTGCGGCTTGTAAGTCTCTCCGAAATAGCGCAGCAAGTTGACGCGCCGACAACCGTCTGCTTCGGCGAACCGAACCATTTCGTTGAGTCTTTGTTCTGCGGCGACGCGCGGCGTCTCGTCTTCGTAGTCTTTGAGGAAATTACGGTGGATGGCGACGTCTTGGTATCCGAAGAGAAGCAGACAGCGCGACGGCGCCCCGTCGCGCCCGGCTCGACCCGTCTCCTGGTAGTAGCTCTCGACGTCTTTGGGCAGGTCGCCGTGGACGACGAAACGCACGTTCGACTTGTCGATCCCCATGCCGAAGGCGATGGTGGCGACGATGATCGGCGTTTCATCGCGCGCGAATCGGTCTTGAACGGCGATCCGGTCGGCGTCGGACATGCCCGCGTGATAGGCTTCGGCCTTGTATCCGTTGTTGACGAGGTTTTCCGCCGTCTGCTCGACGCTTTTACGGGTCGCGCGATAGACAATGCCCGACTCGTTCGGATACTCTTTGAGAAAATCGAGGAGTTGGCGTTCAAAATCTTCTTTGTAACCGATCTGATAAAACAGATTAGGCCGGTCGAACGACGCTTTGACGCAGAACGGCTCGCGCAATCTCAGCGAGGAGAGGATATCTTGCCCGACTTGTTCCGTTGCAGTTGCGGTAAACGCGGCGATCGGACATGTTGGAAAATAGTCGACAATTTGCCCGAGTTCAAGATAATCAGACCGGAAATTGTGCCCCCACTGAGAAATACAATGCGCTTCGTCGACCGCGAAGAAACTTATGTGCGCGGTTCGGAGCTGTTCTTTGAACCGTTCGTTATTGAACCTTTCGGGGGAGACGTAGAGCAAATCGAGCCTGCCTTGGTCGATCTGTTCGACAATTTCTCGATATTCAAGCGCAGACGTCGTTGAATTGAGCGTTGCCGCGGCGACGCCATTTTTGAGCGCCGCGTCCACTTGGTCTTTCATGAGCGAGATCAGGGGACTGACGACAACGCACATTCCGTCGGCGCAGACGGCGGGGAGCTGATAGCAGAGCGATTTGCCGCCGCCGGTCGGCATGACGGCGAAGACGTCTTTGCCAGCGAGGATCGCTCGGACGATCTCCTCCTGATAAGGCCGAAACGACCGAAAGCCAAACGTGTTGCCGAGAGCTTGCCGGATACGCGCTCCAGTCTCGTCGTTATCGTTATGCTTTCTTTCGTTCGCATTCATTGTTCGTTTCTCCGACCGATAATTTTTAGCGCCGCGGATTCTCTTGCTCGTTTTCAAGCGTTCGCTGCGCTAACCAAACGTCTCGCCTTTTATTATATCACGAACGGCGCGTAAAAAAAGAGCGTCCCGGATGACGCCCTCTTGACTTCCGGCGTGATTTTCTCTATAGTGGATAGAGAGGTTAACGCCGCGGTCTTATGCCGCGGATTGTCAAAACAGGGGCGTCGGACGTCCCCATTTAACGCAAAGGACGCGCTATGAAGTGTCAAAAGTGCGATAAAGTTGCGACTTATCACTTTACCGATCTAATCAACGCTTGTCCCGAAGAGCTCCATCTTTGCGACACGCACGCATATGAATATCTCCATCAAAACGACGCGAAACATTCTCCGGACCCGAAAGAGCGCCAGCTTCCGGAAGATTACGACGAATCGTGCGAGGAGTCAGAGGATGAAACGGTCGGCTTGAAGGATTTCACCGAGGAACTTGACGAACGCGACGATCAGTTCTGCAGATGCTGCGAGCATACGTTTCTCGATTTCCGCAGGACCGGCAAATTCGGGTGCGAAAACGACTATCATGCGTTTAAAGGGGCGATCGAGCCGCTCCTGCTCAGTATTCAGGGCGACACGATGCATTCGGGCAAGCGCCCGAAGAGATTCAAGCCTAACAATATCGGCTCCACGCTCGTCCGGTTGAGGAACCAACTTGCCGACGCGATCAATATTGAAGATTACGAGCGCGCCTCGAAGATTCGCGACGAGATTAAAGCATTGACGTCAGAAGCGAGCGCTTAACGTCAGAAGTCGTTGAAAAGAGGATCGAGCCGAGACGATCGAGCTATCGTTCTCGGCTCGATTTTTTTGACGTTCAGAATCTAAGACTTTCTAGTTTTATATAGTCGTCGGACGTAAATTCAACGTTGTCGGTAACTCTCCAGACGCCGTCCTGTTCTTGTCTCATTTCGACGGTAATATTTTCGAGAACAGTAAAAGGGTATCCGTCGGACCCTTTTCCAGCAGCCATTCCGGTAAAGGAAACGTTTGCTCGGGGCGGGGAAGTCGTCTTATTAATCTCGTTGATTTTAACGTTGCTTATCTTTGCCTGATCGATCGTATTAGGTTTCAAGTAGGCGATGAAGAGTCTGCGGATAATGATCGAGTTTTTGGACAGATATTCAACCGCTTTGTTGGAATCGTTGG